>NZ_RHQP01000016.1:0-102871 GCF_003935465.1 Pseudomonas sp. o96-267 | reverse complement strand
ACGGCCACCAAAGGCTTCAGCGGTTGCACGGTAGAGAACGTTTTCGATAGTCATGGCATTGATCCTTGTCGGTGAGTCAGGGATGGATTGGCTTGCTAACCTTTTGTGCGCTAACCATTTCCATGGGGCGAACTATATTGCGCAAAACATTAGCGCGCAAGATAAATGTATGGAAGATTTTGTTATAGGGATTTGATTTTCAGGAATAAGCACGGCCGGCAAGGGATGTATCCATGCCTTACGGACGACACTAGGGGGAATTTGCCCGATTCAGAGGCTGCTACAGCTCAGCATTGGTTGGGCTTGAGTGGGCGCGTATACACAGTGAGGTCGCTGGGTACGACGCACGCGGCGTTTCGCCCAAAGAGGGAAAGGGCCAGGGTTCTGCGGGAGCAGGCGATGACTGGCATCGCCAGGCGTCAGAGGGCGTCTTGCAGGTGGCCGCGTAATTCGATCAGGTCATCACGCAGCTTGCTCAACTGTTCCACACTCAACGCTGAAGCCTTGAGGATGCAGGCAGGCAATGCTTTGGCTTGTTCGTGCAGGGCGCGACCTTTGTCGGTCAGGTACAGCTGCACCACACGTTCATCCTGACTGCTGCGCTGGCGTTGCAACAGGCCTTCGCTTTCCAGGCGCTTGAGCAGAGGTGTCAATGAGCCCGGATCGGTCAGCATGCGTGCGCTGATCTCGCTGACGGTGATGCCCTCGTTTTCCCACAGCACCAGCATGGCCAGGTATTGCGGATAGGTGAGACCGAGCGCCTGCAGCAGGGGCTTGTAGGTCTTGGTCATCATCAGCGAGGTGGAATAGAGGGCGAAGCACAGCTGGTTATCCAGCATCAGCTCGGCGCAGGGTTCCACTTGGGAGGTCATGGCATTGGCCTGTGCAAGGGTGGTTGGCGTTGTCGGCAAGTGGTGCGGGCAACCCGCACCTCTGGTGACTCAGCCGCAGGATACGCGGGTGATCATTCGCTGATCATCGACGTTGAGGTTAAGGCGTTGCCCATTGTATTCCAAGGTCACCACGCTGTCGGGCGTGAGAATGCGGGCGGTGCTGGCTCCGGCTTGCTGGCGTGCCTGCTCGAGCAGTTCGGGCGTCGCGGCCTGGCCTTTGAAGTGTTCGGCAGCGGACGAGGTGCAGCTATCCGGCGTTGCGCCGCTCGGTGCGGCTGCGGAGGTCGGCTTCTCGGCGTTGCTGCTGCAGCCGACGGCGAGCAGTGCAGCGGTGAGAATCAGGCTGAAACGAGTATTGAAGTTCAACGCGTTGGGCTCCTTTTCCATAGGTGTAGCGGTCATTGCGCGCCTTCTAGGCGTGCCAGGCGTTCTTCCAGCGCTGCGATGCGCGCTTCCAGTTCGACCAGTCGATCTTCGTTAGGTGCCGCAGCCTCCCCGCGAGCAGCTGGGCGGCTCGCCAGGAGGCTCTCCAGATCGGCAGGCTCGCCGAGCAGATGCATGTAGCGATCCTCGCGCTGACCGCTTTGGCGAGGCAGCAGCAGGGCCAGCCCGCGACCGATCAGGCGCTCCAGTTGATGCTGGACTTCTGCGACATCGTCGAAGTCGTGCATGCGGTTGCTGCGCGTGAGCAGCTCGTTGAGCGTTTGCGGGCCACGCAGCATTAGCAGGCCGAGTAGCACCGTCTGTGGCTTGACCAACTCCAGATGCTTGTCGCAACGCTGTTCCCAGCGATCGGCACGGCTGCCCATCACCAGGTGCACCAGCTGGCGACCTTCGAGGCTGCGCAGGTAGCGCCCGACTTCTCCGGTTTCCAGGTTCATCAGCGGTTCGCGGCTGGTCTTCTGGTTGCAGGCCAGTTGCACGGCATTGAGCGTCAGCGGGTAGGTTTCCGGCGTGGTCAGTTGCTTTTCGATCAAGCAGCCGAGGATGCGCACCTCGACAGCGTGCAGCGGAGTTTCACCAACCAGCGGGGATGGGGTGTGCGACATGGATCGATCCTGGCAGGAAGAACCTGCCTAGGTTAACGGCATCCGCGCTCAGCTGACAGGCTTCAATGTGTGTTCGAGCATGTCCAGGCTGGCGCCGAGTACCTGCTGGCGCGTTTCCTCGCTGGCCATCATGCGTGCCAGCAGCAGGCTGCCGAGGCATTGCGCGAGAATCGTCCAGGCCAGTTGCGGGTCGCCGATGATCTCGGCCCAGGTGTTCTGCAGCTGCAGGATCTGCTGCTCGGTACACAGCCGAACGCGTTCATCGGCACGGGCGATCTCCGCGCCCAGGGCAGGCAGCACGCAACCTTTATCCGGTTGTTCGACATGCGCCAGGCTGAGATAGGCCGCCAGGCAGCGTTGCAGCTTGTCGCGCCCGGCGTCACCCGCTTCGCCGCCAAGCCGGCTCAGGCTGTTACGCAGCTCGCGTTCGATCAGTTCAGCGAACAGGTCGTCCTTGCTCGGAAAGTGGCTGTAGAAGGCCGCGCCGGTCAGACCGATGGTCTTCATCAGCGTATCCACGCCGGTCACGGCAAAACCTTGTTGCTTGGCAATCGCGCCGCTGCTGGCGAGCAGGCGCTCGCGGGTTTCGGCCTTGTGTTCGGCGGAATAACGCATGGATGACTCCGTTCTATGCTGGGTTGACCTGCCCGAAAGCATAGCATAACGTTCGTTCAGCTAACGATCGTTAGTCAATGGAGAAAGCCATGAACGAAAACAAGAAAGTCGCGTTGATCATTGGCGCCGGTGACGCCACGGGCGGAGCCATCGCCCGGCGGTTCGCCCGTGAGGGGTATGTCGCCTGCGTCACCCGTCGTAGCCTGGACAAACTGCAACCGCTGCTGGAGGAAATCCGCGGCGAGGGCGGTGAGGCGCACGGTTTCGCGTCCGATGCACGGCGTGAGGAGCAGGTGGCTGAATTGGTCGAGAACATCGAGCGTGACATCGGCCCCATCGAGGTCATGGTGTTCAATATCGGCGCCAACGTGTCCTGCAGCATCCTCGAGGAAACCGCGCGCAAGTACTTCAAGATCTGGGAAATGGCCTGCTTCTCCGGCTTCCTGACCAGTCAGGCGGTGGCCAGACGCATGGTCGGCCGCGGCCGTGGCACCATTTTGTTCACTGGCGCCACTGCGGGTTTGCGCGGTGCTGCCGGGTTTGCTGCGTTCGCCGGGGCCAAGCACGGCATCCGTGCGCTGGCGCAGAGCATGGCGCGCGAGCTGGGGCCGCTGAACATTCATGTCGCTCATGTCGTGGTGGATGGTGCCATCGATACCGCCTTCATCCGCGACAGCTTTCCCGAGCTGTACGCCAGGAAGGAGCAGGATGGCATTCTCGATCCCGAGCATATCGCCGACAGCTACTGGTTCGTGCACGCACAGCCGCGCGATGCCTGGACCTTCGAGCTGGACCTGCGGCCTTGGATGGAGCGCTGGTAGTCTGCGCAGAGCGCATAATCACAATAACGAGCGAGTGAAACTGATGAGCAAGACGGTGGAGTTCTTCTTCGATCTGGGCAGCCCTGCGTCCTACCTGGCCCATACCCAGCTACCTGATCTGTGTCGCGACGCGGGCGCTGAACTGGTCTATCGGCCAATGCTGCTCGGCGGCGTGTTCCAGGCCACCGGCAATGCCTCGCCGGCGATGATTCCGGCCAAGGGGCGCTACATGATTCGCGACCTGGCGCGCTTTGCCGAGCGCTATGGCGTGCCGATGCGCTTCAACCCGCATTTTCCGATCAATACCCTGACGCTGATGCGTTTGCTGGTGGCCGTTCAACTGCATCAGCCGGAGCGCTTCGAAGATGCCTTGCAGGCGCTGTTCCGGGCGATCTGGGTCGACGGGGTGAACATGGGCGATCCGACCACGGTGGCAGGCGTGCTGGTCGCCGCTGGTTTTGATGCGGCCGCTCTGCAGGCGCAAATCGTCGAACCGGCGGTAAAGGGCGCGCTCAAGGCGACGACCGAGGAGGCAGCCAAACGCGGTGTATTTGGTGCGCCGACCTGTTTCGTGGATGGGGAGATGTTCTTCGGCCAGGATCGTCTGGATTTCGTGCGTGAAGCATTGATCAACTGAGGCCTGGCACAATGGCCGGATCATTTTCCGGCCACTCGAGCAACCGATGAACCCCGAAGCACTGAAACTCCTGGTGACCCGCCGCATGCCCTACGGCAAGTACAAGGATCGGCTGATCGCCGATCTGCCGGGGCACTACCTCAACTGGTTCGCCCGCACGGGCTTTCCCAAGGGTGAGCTGGGCCAGCTGTTGGCGCTGATGCAGGAGATCGATCACAACGGCCTCAAACCCTTGCTCGATCCGTTGCGCGACCGTTCGTAGCCCGGATGCAATCCGGGGGCAATTGCCGATCTCTCCCGGATTCCAGCCGGGCTACGCCCCTGCGTCTGGGGTGCCCTCAATGCCAGTTGCGACCGTGATCCAGCTTCTGATCCACCAGCCATTTGCCATGGGCGATGGAGGCGTGCTGGGCCTTGTGCAGGTCATCCATGAAGGCGTAATCCACCGGTAATGGCTGGCGTTTGCTGGTATTGCCGTCGGGGTCGGTGATCTGGCATCCGCCGGCCCAGGGTGTGGGCAGGCCGGGATGCTCCATGACGCTGGCATGAATGACGTGATCGCGGTGGGTACAGGTAAGCGCGCTCATGAGGCCACCTCGTAGACCAAGGCGCCGCCCTCGGCGTCGACGCTACACCGAGGTTCCAGCCGGGAGCCGGTAGCGGCGCCGCGGGGATGAGTGGTGCGTCTGTTTCCTTACCTTAGCCCAGGTGCCGCGCTTGCGAGCGTTGCCCGACAAACGTACAGGGCCGGCATTGGCCGGCCCTGTGGGGTTGCTTCGGGCGACCCTACTCGGTGGCCTCGCGCACCTTGTCCGCATTTCTCCGTTTCGGTGCAAAACGCGCCGCCAGGCGCATCGAGACGGTCACCAGGCGCTGGTACAGTGCCGGCATGCTGCGCTGCATCCAGTCCAGGGCGTGGGCATCGGTACCGATCAGAATGCGCCGTTTGTTGGCCAGCACTCCATTGACGATGACCTTGGCCGCCTGTTCCGGCGTGGTGCGCAGCAACTGGTCATTGAACTGCTGGCGCGCCTGCTCGGCTTCCTGGCCGGTGACCTTGGCCAGGCTGTCGTTCATCCGCGCTGTCTTGGCGATGTTGGTCTTGATACCACCCGGATGCACGCAGCTGGCGGAAACCCCGCAATCGGCCATGTCCAGCTCCTGGCGCAGCGACTCGGTAAAGCCGCGCACGGCGAACTTGCTGGCGTTATAGGCGCTCATGCCGGGCTGGGAGAACAGGCCGAACACGCTGGATACATTGATCACGTGACCCTGGCCTGCCGCCTTGAGATAGGGCAGGAAGGCCTTGGTGCCGTTGACCACGCCCCAGAAGTTGATATTCATGATCCATTCATAGTCGGCGTGGTCGTTGCCTTCCACGGTGCCGCCCTGCGCCACGCCGGCATTGTTGAAGATGGCGTTGACCCGACCGAACTCGCTGATGATCTGCTCCGCCCAGGCCTCGACGGCGGCACGGTCGGCGACGTCGACGCGTTGTCCGCTGACGGTGACGCCGAGCTTGCGGGCCTGCTCGACGGTTTCCTGGAGACCTTCGACATTGACGTCGGACAGCGCCAGGCGGCAGCCCTGGCGCGCCAGGTGATAGGCGAGGGCGCGGCCGATACCGGAGCCGGCGCCGGTGATGGCGGCTACCTTGTTCTCGAAGGATTTCATGCGCTGACCTCCTGCACATCGAGGGTGAGGGCGTTGCTCTGCGCCGGGTGAGCGGCGTGCTTGCGGCTGAAGTGATAGGCGTGCGGATCGAACTGGCGCGTCAGCATGCGATAGCGCCAGGTGAAGCCCGGCCACACCGTGCAGTTGCGCCCGCTGACCGGGTGCAGGTACCAGCTCATGCACCCGCCCGAGTTCCATACAGTGCTGCCGAGGGTGCCCTGGATCTTGCGATTGAAGGCGTCCTGCGCCTCGCGCTTGGGCTCCAGGCTCTGCAGCCGGCCTTCTTCGAGCTGCTTGAGGGCACCGAGCACATAGGTGATCTGCGACTCGATCATGTAGACCATGGAGTTGTGGCCCAGGCCGGTGTTCGGCCCCATGAGGAAGAACAGATTGGGGAAGCCAGCGGTCATGGTGCCCTTGTAGGCTTCCGGGCCTTCGGGCCAGGTATCGAGCAGATCGACACCGCCGCGACCGAACACCGCGCCGCGCGGCAGCGGGTCGCTGGGGGTGAAGCCGGTGCCGAAGATGATGGCATCCACTTCACGCTCCTGACCATCGGAGGTGCGTACACCGTGCGGCAGAATTTCGGCGATTCCGTCGGTGATCACCTCGACATTGGCCTGGGTCAGCGCCGGATAGTAGTCATTGGAGATCAGCACGCGCTTGCAGCCCATGGTGTAGTCCGGGGTGACCTTGGCGCGCAGCACCGGGTCCTTGATCTGCTTCTTGATGTACAGCCTGGCGATGCCCTGGGCCATGCGTAGCAGGCGCGGGGCGAAGGCGAAGGCGATTACCCGGCTTTCGAGGATGCCGTACAGCGCGCCGCGCCAAAGCTTCTGCGCCAGCGGAAAGCGCTTGAAGCGCGTGCGTTCGCCATCGCGAATGGCGCGATCGGGCTTGGGCATGATCCACGGCGCGGTGCGCTGGTAGAGATCGAGGCGCGCCACCTGCTGCTGGATCTGCGGCACGAACTGGATCGCCGAGGCGCCGGTGCCGATCACCGCCACGCGCTTGCCGGTCAGGTCATAGTCGTGATTCCACTGCTGCGAGTGGAAGACCTCGCCGCAGAAGTGCTCCAGGCCCTTGAGCTTGGGAATCGATGGGGTGGACAGGGCGCCCATG
This sequence comes from Pseudomonas sp. o96-267, assembly GCF_003935465.1. Classification (NCBI taxonomy): domain Bacteria; kingdom Pseudomonadati; phylum Pseudomonadota; class Gammaproteobacteria; order Pseudomonadales; family Pseudomonadaceae; genus Pseudomonas; species Pseudomonas sp. o96-267. Next base: position 96,060 of record NZ_RHQP01000016.1, on the reverse strand, counting down.
CCGGAGACCACGAACTGCGCGCTGTAGTGGTTGCCGGCGCGGTCCTGCAGATGCCACAGCTCGGCGTGCTCGTCCCAGCGCATCTGCACCACTTCGGTCTCCAGCAAGGTTTTGTCCTGCAGGCGGTACTTTTCCCAGCAGCCCTCCAGGTAGGCCTTGATTTCCGGCTGCCTGGCGAACATTCGCGTCCAGTTCGGGTTGGGCTCGAAGGAAAAGGAGTACAAGTGCGATTGTACGTCGCAGCCGCAACCCGGGTAGTTGTTCACCCGCCAGGTGCCGCCGACGCCGGCTTCCTTTTCGAACAGCAGGAAGTCCTGCTCGCCCTGCTGCTTGAGACGGATGGCCATGCCGAGGCCGGAGAAGCCGCTGCCGAGGATGGCAATCTTGCAATGGCGGGCAGCGGTAGGGGGGGAAACGGGCGCATTCATGACCGAACTCCTGCTTGTCGTTCTTGTTGGTGTCTATATCTGTACGCCAAGTGACATCAGTTGCCGAAGCCGAGGCGCTCGCGCCAGCGGTTTTCCAGATTCTCGGTGTCGTGATCCTTGGGATGGAAGCCGGGGCGGTAGTAGTCCAGGTACGGACCGAGCAGCCTGGTGAAGAAGCCATTACGCGGGCCGAACAGCTTCTTCAGGCCGAAGCCCCAGCTGCGCCAGTTGAACAACTGACCGTCCTTGCGCAGCAGGTGAATCTGGAACCAGCCGATCACGCCGAGAAACATCACGGTGGTCAGCATCATCACCAGCGTGCGGGTGAAGTAGCCGCCGTAGACCTTCTGGTAGACGTCGTAGCACACGGCCTTGTGCTCGCTCTCTTCGATGGCGTGCCACATCCACAGTTGGTAAAGCTTCGGATCGTTCATCTGGGTGGTGAGGTCTTCGCGCTTGAGCAACTGCTCGGCCATGGTCGCGGTGAAGTGCTCCAGTGCGCAGGTGGCTGCCAGGCGTTGTTTCTTGGTACTGAAGCGAGTCGTCCACTCGAGCAATACCTTGGTGCGCAGCTCCAGGCGCTCCAAGTCGATATCATGCTTTTTGGCGTAGTCGTTGTAGGCCGCGTGCTCCTTGGAGTGCATGGCCTCCTGGCCGATGAAGGCGCTGATGTCCTTCTTCAGTTGCGGCTCGCTGACCTGGTCGCGCACGGCACGCACGCTGTCGACGAAGAACTTCTCGCCGTAGGGGAACAGCGACGACAGGTTGTTCATGAATTGGCTCATGAAGGGGTCGTCGTAGAACCAGTATTTCGGTGTCTCGCTGAAACTGAAGTCCATGCGACGCACCGGAAAGCTGGGGTTCGGCTGGGGCAGGGTGGCACTGGCGCTCATCGTTCGAGTCCTCTCATGGGGAGCGGGTGCTCCCGATTGGTTATGCGGCTCTGGGCGACACGAGCGATCGTGTCATTGAACGATGTAACTATCGGGCGTGCGGGCGCTGCGCGCCGCCAACTTAAGGCGGGTCTGATGGGCAGGTGTCAGGGGAGAGGGTACGCAACCCGCCGCGCTAGACGCGGCGGATGCGTTGATGGAGCGGTTTACGGCGCGTTACGGCGAAGCTCGGCCACTTCGCTGCGCAGTGCGCGCAGCTCGTCGAGAATCGCCTGTTCGCGAGCTGCTGCGGCCTGTTCCTCGGCATTTGGCTCGTGGGTGCTCTGCATCGCGTTGACGATAACGGCGATGAACAGGTTGAGCATCATGAATGTCGCGACGAGGATGTAGGGCACGAAGAACAGCCAGGCCAGCGGATGCTGTTCCATTACCGGGCGCACGATGCCCATCGACCAGCTTTCCAGCGTCATCACCTGGAACAGGGTGTACAGGCTGGCGCCGATGTTACCGAACCACTCGGGGAAGCTTTCACCGAACAGCTGGGTGGCCATCACCGCGGCGACATAGAACACCAGCCCCATCAGCATGACGATGCTGCCCATGCCGGGTAGCGAAGCGAGCAGCGCCTGCACCACCTTGCGCATGCTCGGATTGATCGACACCAGTCGCAGTACCCGCAGCACGCGCAAGGCACGCAGCACGGCGAAGGGGCCGCTGGCCGGTACCAGGGCAATACCGACGACGAGGCAGTCGAATACCGCCCAGGGATCGCGCAGCAGGCCGATGCCGCGGGCGGTGAAGCGCAGCGCCAGCTCGGTGACGAAGCAGGTGAGGATGAAGGTATCGAGGATCAGCAGCGGCGTACCCCAGTCGGCCATGATCGACGGTGAGGTCTGCAGGCCGAGGATGACGGCATTGATGATGATCAGCAGGGTTACCAGGCGCTGCATGGTGGCGCCGTCCATGAGGGCGCCCAGGCGCTGACGCCAGTCGCTGGATGGGTTCAGTTCGAGTTCGTGCATGGGAGTCTGATCAAGGTTATCGGTGATGCCGGGCATTGCCCGGCTGAATCAAGAACCCACTTCCGTGTCGGCCGGCTGGCAGGTGTTTCTGCTCAGTGATCGCCGAGGGCGAAGGCTGTCAGCGTGAAGGTGGGGATGTCGGCGTCCTGCAGTTTCTGCGAGCCGCCCAGCTCAGGCAGGTCGATGATCGCGGCGGCCTCGAAGACCGTCGCGCGCATGCGCCGCACCAGGTTGGCAGCAGCGATCAGGGTGCCACCGGTGGCGATCAGGTCATCGAAGATCAGCACCGAGTCGCCTTCGCAGAGACTGTCGCTGTGCACTTCGAGGAAGGCTTCGCCATATTCTGTCTGGTAGGCCTCGCTGAGTACGTCGGCGGGCAGTTTGCCCTGCTTGCGAAACAGCACCAGGGGTTTGTTCAATTCGTAGGCGATGATCGAACCGATCAGGAAACCGCGCGCGTCCATGGCGCCGATATGGCTGAACTCGGCTTCGACGTAGCGCTGGATGAAGCTGTCGGCAACCATGCGCAGGGCGCGCGGTGATTGGAACAGCGGGGTGATGTCGCGAAAGATGACGCCCGGCTTGGGGAAGTCCGGTACCGGGCGGATCAGGGTCTTGATGCTGAATTCGTCAAAGATCATCGTGGGGTCCTAATGCCTTGAGCCCGCGAAAATCGTGCGAACTCAAACGTCGAGATTGCCGCCGGCCAGAGCACACAGCTCGATTGGGTCGAGGATGTGCACTTCCTTGCCTTCGGCTTCGAGCAGCTTGTTCTGTTGGAAGCGGGTAAATACGCGAGACACCGTCTCGACCGCAAGGCCCAAATAGTTACCAATTTCGTTGCGCGACATGGCCAGGCGGAACTGGTTGGCCGAGAAGCCGCGTGCGCGGAAGCGGGCGGAGAGGTTGACCAGGAAGGTGGCGATACGTTCGTCGGCGGTCTTCTTCGACAGCAACAGCATCATCTGCTGATCGTCACGGATTTCACGGCTCATGATACGCATCAGATGACGGCGCAGTTGTGGTAGCTGCAGAGCCAGGTCGTCGAGGCGCTCGAAGGGAATCTCGCAGACCGAAGTGGTTTCCAGCGCCTGCGCGGAAACCGGATAGCGTTCGCCGTCGACGCCGGACAGGCCGACCAGCTCGCTGGGCAGATGGAAGCCGGTGATCTGTTCCTCACCGCCATCGCTCAGGCTGAAGGTCTTCAGCGCACCGGAGCGCACGGCGAACACGGAACCGAAGGTGTCGCCCTGACGGAACAGGAACTCGCCTTTTTTCAGCGGGCGGCCGCGCTTGACGATGTCGTCGAGCGCGTCCATGTCCTCCAGGTTCAGGGAAATGGGCAGGCACAGGCTTGCCAGGCTGCAATCCTTGCAATGGGCTTGATGCTGCGTACGCAGCTTGATGCTCTCGGACATCGTTGGGTTTCCCAGATATACACGCAATGTTCGTAAGGGTACCGCAGGGCTCGGGTGTCAGCCAGTCATATAAAGGCTGACCGAGCGCTCAAGTTTAGCCCTGGGGTGCCGATTAGACTGTAGAACCATAGTCCAACGCAGGGAGCATTGCGATGCGCATATCATCCAGCGGGCCGCTGAATAATCTGGTCCAGGGTGTTCAGCGACAATTAACCGCAGTCGAGAAGACCCCGGAGGAGATGCGCGAGGGGCTGCGTGTGAGCCTGTCCGAGTTGGGCAAGAGCATGTCGGCCAAGTCCGACAAGAACGAGGACATCGACAACAGCGATCTGCCCAAGGCGATCAAGGATCTGCTCAAGATGATCCGCGAGCTACGTGCGCAGATCGCCGAGAAACAGGCACAGATCGACGCGATCATGAGTGATCAGAGCCTGGATGCCGAGGCCAAGCGTCAGCAGATCGAGGGGCTGCAGACCGAGCTCGCTTCGCTCAACAGCGCACTGACGACGGCCAACGCCAACCTGATCAAGCTGATGCGTGAGAATGGTCTTTCCAGCGAGCAGATGCAGGCCGCCACCACGTTGGCGATGAGTTGAGGCAGTGCCCCGTGACGACGTGCATCCGTCACGGGGCGGACCTGTTCAGATCACCCGCGAGAAGCGCTGGCGCACCTGGTCGTTGAGATAGCGGTCGAACAGCATGCACAGCGAGCGCACCAGCAGGCGTCCGGCCGGCCGCACCTGAATCCCTTCTGCACTCAGTTCGATCAGCCCATCGCGGTGGAGCTGCTCAAGCTCTGGCCAGAGCGCCTCGAAGTAATCACGGAATACCACGTCGTGGGCCTGTTCGATGTCGGCGAAGCGTAGTTCGAAGTGGCAGATCAACTGCTGGATAACGGCGCGGCGCAGGCGGTCGTCGGCATTGCAGTGCAGGCCGCGGCGCGTCGCCAGCTGGCCGTTGCCCAGGGTTTGCTGATAGCTGGCGATATCGCTGTCGTTCTGGCTGTACAGGTCGCCGATCTGGCTGATGGCAGAGACGCCCAGGCCGATCAGGTCGCAATGGCCATGGGTGGTATAGCCCTGGAAGTTGCGTTGCAGCGTGCCTTCCTCCTGGGCGATGGCCAGCTCGTCATCGGGCAGGGCGAAGTGGTCCATGCCGATATAGCGATACCCGGCGCGCGTCAGTTGCTCGATGCTGTTCTGCAGCATGGCCAGTTTGTCTGCCGGACTCGGCAGATCGTCGGAACTGATGCGGCGTTGCGGCATGAAACGTTCCGGCAGGTGCGCGTAGTTGAACAGCGACAGGCGATCCGGCTGCAGGGCGATGACCTCGGCCACGGTGCGGGCGAAGCGTTCCGGCGTCTGCTTGGGCAGGCCGTAGATCAGGTCGATGTTCACCGAACGGAACTGCAGGGTGCGCGCTGCCTCGACGATGGCGCGGGTTTCCTCCAGGGTCTGCAGGCGGTTGACCGCGCGCTGCACCTCGGGGTCGAGATCCTGCACGCCGAGGCTGACGCGGTTGAAACCCAGTTCGCGCAGCAGGCCCATGGTCGACCAGTCGGCCTCGCGCGGGTCGATCTCGATGCTGTAGTCGCCGGAGTCGTCATCCAGCAGGTTGAAGTGCTGGCGCAGGTGCTGCATCAGACGGCGCAGTTCGTCGTGGCTGAGGAAGGTCGGTGTGCCGCCACCAAAGTGCAACTGCTCGATCGGCTGGGTCCTGTCGACGTAGCGACTGATGATCTCGATTTCCCGTTCGAGCTTTTCCAGATAGGGCAGGGCGCGACCACGGTCCTTGGTGATGACCTTGTTGCAGGCGCAGTAGTAGCAGATGTGTGCGCAGAACGGCACGTGCACGTAGAGCGACAGCGGGCGTCCGGCCTTGCGGCTGTCGCGTAGCGCATGCAGCAGGTCGAACGGGCCGATATCGTCGTGGAACTGTACGGCGGTCGGGTAGGAGGTGTAGCGCGGGCCGGCGAGATCGTAACGGCGGATCAGGTCGGCATCCCACTGGATGGTGTCGAGCATGGGAAATAATCCTGGACAGGCTGTGTGGCCAGTCTAGGGATGCGCGTGGGTGGCGGCCTTGACATGAATCAAGGGCGCGTGGGGCATCGGATACGTTATCGCTGCGTAGCCCGGATGCAATCCGGGGAAACCTGCAGAGCATCCCCGGATTGCATCCGGGCTAGGTGTCAGTGGCCCATCAGCCAGTGCTGGTGGGAACCAGGCAGGGTCCAGATGCCGAACAGGATGACCAGCAGGCCGCCTGCCATGCGAATGCCGCGCTTGCGCAGCAGCGCGGTGATGCGCTCAGCGGCCAGCCCGGTGGCCAGCAGCACCGGCCAGGTACCCAGGCCGAATGCCAGCATCAGCAGGGCGCTGTTGACCGCATTGCCCTGGCTGGAAGCCCACAGCAGCGTGCTGTAGACCAGCCCGCACGGCAGCCAGCCCCAGAGACCGCCTAGCACCACTGCCTTCGGGACGCTTGTGACCGGCATAAAGCGCCGCGTCAGCGGCTGGATATGCCGCCACAAACCGCGGCCCAGCGCTTCGATACGCGTCAGCCCGCTCCACCAGCCAGCCAGATACAGACCCATGGCGATCAGCAGCAGCGCCGCCAGCGTGCGCATGACCACCTCGGCTTTACTGCCGGCAATGGCCCAGCCGGCCAGGCCGAGGAGCAAGCCTGCCAGGCTATAGCTGAGAATGCGCCCGAGGTTGTAGGCCAGCAGCAGTTGCAGACGCCTGCCGCGTTGCTCGGGCGGAATCGCCAGGGTCAGCGCGCCCATCAGGCCGCCGCACATGCCCAGGCAATGGCCGCCACCGAGCAGGCCGAGAATCAGCGCCGACACCAGCAGCGGTGCCAGTTCAAGCATCAGGTTTGCCCGACTTGCTGTGCTCCTCGGCCTGCTCGATGCCGGCCTTGTGCAGCGGATCTTCGTCGTCGAACAGAATGCTGTGTGCAGGGCCGTCGAGATCGTCGTACTGACCGCTGTCCACCGCCCAGAAGAACAGCCAGATGGCGAAGCCGACCAGGCCGATGGCAACGGGGATCAGAATATAGAGGGCGGACATGCGGTCTCCGTGGTTGCGTCTGGGTAGAAGCGAGCTCTGCTCGCGAGCAGAGCTCGCTCCTAGATGTTCGGGCTACGCTTGCTTGCAGCTTATCTGCTCAGGCGCAGCGCGTTGAGCACCACCAGTAGCGAGCTGAGCGACATGCCCACGGCGGCCCAGATCGGGGTGATCCAGCCCAGAGCGGCGAAGGGCAGTACCAGGCCATTGTACAGCGTCGCCCAGGCCAGGTTCTCGATGATGATGCGGCGCGTGCGCTTGGCCAGTTTCAGGCCATCGACCAGGCTGCCCAGACGATTCGACAGCAACACGGCGTCGGCGCTGGTTTTCGCCAGGTCGGACGCCGAACCCATGGCCACGCTGATGTCGGCAGCGGCCAGTACCGGTACGTCGTTGACGCCATCGCCGAGCATCAGCACGCGACGCCCTTCGCCGTGCAACTGCTTGAGCACCGTCAGTTTGGCATCCGGGGTCAGTCCACCCCGGGCGTCGTCTATGCCCAACTGGCGGGCGACTTCGCCCACCATCGGCGAGCTGTCGCCGGAAAGCAGGTGAATGTTCCAGCCCCGCGCGCGCGCTGCGGCGATCAGATCTGGCGCGTCTTCGCGCAGGCGATCGTCGAGGACGAACCAGGCCAGTGGCCCCTGCTCATCGCCCAGCAGCAGCCATTGGCCGTGCTCGCTGGCAATCGGTGGCACGGGCTGGCCGCTCAGGGTGCAGACGAAGCTGGCCTCGCCAATGCGTAGCAGGCGGCCATCGACGCTACCCTGCAGGCCCTGGCCAGGATGACTGTCGACGGATTGCGCAGCGCGAGGTGCCTGACTGAACGCACGGGCAATGGGGTGCTCCGAGCGGTTCTCCAGCGCGGCGGCCAGCGCCAGGCAACTGCCTTCGTCAAGATCGCGCAGCGGGTGGATGGCCTTGAGCGTCAGGCGGCCTTCGGTCAGCGTGCCGGTCTTGTCCAGCACCAGGGTGTCGATCTGGTTGAGACCCTCGAGTACATGGCCGCGCGTCAACAGCATGCCCAGCTTGTGCAGGGTGCCGGTGGCGGTGGTCAACGCGGTTGGGGTGGCCAGTGCCAGGGCGCAGGGGCAGGTAGCCACGAGCAGGGCGAGCACGACCCAGAAGGCGCGACTGGAATCGATTTCCCACCAGGCGAAACCGACCACGGCAGCGGCGATCAGGATGAACAGCAGGAACCACTGCGACACGCGGTCGGCGATTTCCGCCAGGCGCGGCTTCTCGCTTTGCGCGCGATCCAGCAGGCGCACGATGGCCGACAGGCGAGTGGCATCACCGAGGGCCTGCACTTCGACGGTCAGTGGGCCTTCGACATTCAGTGTGCCAGCAGTGACGCTGTCGCCGATGCCGCGTGCCAGCGGCAGGTATTCGCCAGTGAGCAATGACTCATCGACGCTGGATTGGCCGGCAAGGATGCGCCCGTCGGCTGGAATCAGCGAGCCGGGCTGCACCAGCACCTGCTCACCTTCTCGTAATTCGCTGAGCAGGATGCGCTGGCTCTGGCCATCGGCGTCCAGGCGCAGACAGGAGGCCGGCAACAGCTTGACCAGCTGCGAGGTAGCAGCGGCGGTGCGTTCTCGCGCACGGCGCTCCAGATAGCGGCCGGCGAGCAGGAACAGCGCGAACATGCCTACGGCATCGAAATACAGTTCGCCCTGGCCGGTGATGGTCGACCAGATGCCGGCGACGTCGGCGCCGCCGATGGCCAGCGAGACCGAGACGTCCATGGTCAGGTGACGGGTGCGCAGGTCGCGCAGGGCGCCACGGAAGAACTGCCCGCAGCAGTAGAAGACGATGGGGGTGGTGAGGAACAGGCTGGTCCAGCGCAGGATCTTGTCCAGCTCGGGGGACAGGTCGATGTTGAATTCCGGCCAGGTGGCCATGGTCGCCATCATCACCTGCATCCACAGCAGGCCGGCCACGCCCAGCTCGCGCATGCGTCGGCGATTTTCTGCGGCCATGCGCTCGGCGGCCTCGTCGGCGCGCCAGGGGTGCGCGGCGTAGCCGATGCGGCGCAGTTCGGCGAGCAGCTTGCTCAGCGCGATCTGGCTGTCCTGCCAACGCACCTGCAGGCGGTGATTGGACAGGTTCAAGTGCGCTTCTGCCACGCCCGGTACGCCGCGCAGATGCTTTTCGATCAGCCAGCCGCAGGCGGCGCAGCTGATGCCTTCGATCAACAACTGGGTTTCGCTCAGTTCGCCCTCGTGCTGGACGAAGGGTTGCTGCACATCACTGCGGTCGTACAGCGCCAGTTCGTCAGGCAGTGCGGCGGGCAGTGCCTGCGGGTTGGCGGCGTTCTCGCTGCGGTGGCTGTAGTAATGCTCCAGGCCGCCGGCGACGATGGCTTCGGCCACGGCCTGGCAGCCGGGGCAGCACATTTCGCGGGTCTGGCCGAGCACGTCGGCACGGAACTGGCTGCCGGCGGGCACCGGCAGGCCGCAGTGATAGCAGGGAGTGGGGGTGGGCATCGGCTGGGTCAGTAGGAGGGGTTGTCACCGATCATGATGGTCTGGCCACCGGTGATGTTTTCTTCCTCGAACAGGCGCCAGTTCTGGCTGCCTTCCTGGCCGAGCAACTCGACGAAGCGGCGACCGCTGACTTCATCGACCATCTGTCCACGGTACTGGCCGTCAGCCGCCGGTTGCAGGATCACGCGGCGGTCGCGCTCCGGCTGGGTCGGCGAGATCAGGTTGAGGACGATCTGCTGCGGTTTGCTATTGCCCTCCAGCAACAGGGTGGCGACGCCGGTGGTGTTGTCCAGCACCAGCTCGCCATGCAGTTGCAGGCGCTCGGCCAGCTTCTCGCGTTCCAGTGACTGGTTGATGCCCTTGCCGACGTCGTAGTAGTCGTCGGAGATCAGCCCTGGCGGATTCTTGGTGGCGATGGTGAGCAGGGTCAGGCCCTGCACCACCGAGTAGCCCAACAGGAACAGGATGAACCAGGGCCAGAACTGCTTGTACCAGGGTTTGACTGGCGATGGGGTTTGCTCGGACATGTCGTTTCCGTTGTCAGCGGACGCTTGGGCCGATGAAGCGGCTGTCGGCGTCGTTCTTGATACTGGGGTCATCCGCGGATTGTACGTGGAAGACGATGTTGTTGGCGCTCGACGGCAGCTTCTCCGGTGCGATGGACAGCTCGACCGGGAAGGAATACACCTCGCCAGCCAGGGCCCGCACTTCGCGCTTGCCTTCGTAGACCAGGCCGTCGAGACCGTCGGCGGTGATCACGTAGGTCATGTCACGCTGCGCCTTGTTCATGATCTTCAGGGTGTAGACGTTCTCGATGTGGCCGCGCTCGTTCTCACGAAACAGCACGCGGTCCTTGAGCACGTCCAGCTCCACCAGCGGGCGATTGGCCACGGCCCAGGCGAACAGGCCGATCATGGCGACCAGCGCGACAGCGTACCCGATCAGGCGCGGGCGCAGCAGGTGGGTCTTGCGGCCAGACAGGTTGTGTTCAGTGGTGTAGCTGATCAGCCCCTTGGGGTAGTTCATCTTGTCCATGATGTCGTCGCAGGCGTCGATGCAGGCGGCGCAGCCGATGCACTCGATCTGCAAGCCATCGCGGATGTCGATGCCGGTGGGGCAGACCTGTACGCACATCTTGCAGTCGATACAGTCGCCGAGACCCTGCGCCTTGTAGTCGGCGTCCTTCTTGCGCGGTCCGCGTGATTCGCCGCGGCGCGGGTCGTAGGAAACGATCAGGGTGTCCTGGTCAAACATCACGCTCTGAAAGCGCGCATAGGGGCACATATAGATGCACACCTGCTCGCGCAGGTAGCCAGCGTTGCCATAGGTGGCGAGGGTGAAGAAGCCGATCCAGAAATAGGCCCAACCGCTGGCTTCACCGGTGAATATCTCGATGACCAGGTCGCGAATCGGCGTGAAGTAGCCGACGAAGGTGATCGCAGTCAGCAGCGACACACCTATCCAGATGCCGTGCTTGGCCGCCTTGCGTCCCAGTTTCTTGCCGCTTATGGGTTGTTTGTCCAGCTTCATGCGCTGGTTGCGGTCACCCTCGGTGACCTTCTCCGCCCACATGAATACCCAGGTGAAGACACTCTGTGGGCAGGTATAACCGCACCAGACGCGACCGGCGAACACGGTGATGAAGAACAGGCCGAAGGCGCAGATGATCAGCAGCCACGACAGCAGCATGAAGTCCTGCGGCCAGTAGGTGGCACTGAAAATGTGGAACTTGCGTTCGGGGAGGTTCCACCAGACCGCTTGACGGCCGTTCCAGCTCAGCCACACCGTGCCGAAGAACAGCAGGAAGAGGAGGGCGCCGCCAGCGAGTCGCAGATTACGAAACAGGCCAGTGAACGCGCGGGTATAGATCTTTTCACGGCTGGCGTAGAGATCGACGCTGGCGTTCTTGGCAGAAGGAGGGGTGACGTCCTGGACGGGAATCTGTTCGCTCATCAATGCATACCAAAGCGGTTGAGTGGCAGCCCGGGCCGATACGTGCCGGTCAGGGTCAATTCACGGTAGCTATATGGTACGCCTGAAAGACAACGCCCGGGTGCGACCAGCGGTCGCGACCCGGGCGTTCATTGACCCTTGTCAAAAGAGTCGTTATGCGATTACTGCTCTTGTGCCTTGTGCGACAGGCTGTACACGTAGGCAGCCAGCAGGTGCACCTTGTCATTGCCGAGGAATTCTTCCTGGGCCGGCATGTTGCCGTGACGACCGTAGCGGATGCTCTGCTGCAGTTGTGCGTAGCTGCTGCCGTAGATGAACGCAGCCGGGTTGGTCAGGTTCGGCGCGCCCATGACGGCCATGCCCTTACCGTCTGCGCCATGGCAGGCGAAGCAGGTGCCGGCGAAGACCTTCTGGCCCGCTTCGATATCGGCTTCCACGCCTTCCGGCAGTTCGCGACCAGCCAGCTCGGTCAGCACGTAGGCGGCGACGTTGCGTACGCCGTCTTCGCCAATGGCCGGGCCTTGAGCCGGCATGGCACCCTGACGACCCTTGAGAATGGTGGTCTTGATGGTTTCCGGCTCGCCGCCCCAGCGCCATTCGTTGTCGGTCAGGTTGGGGAAGCCGTAGCTGCCCTTGGCGTCGGAGCCGTGGCAGACCGAGCAGTTGGAAGCGAACAGACGACCACCCATTTTCAGGGCTTGCTCGTCCTTGGCCACTTCCTCGATCGGCATGGCGGCGTATTTGGCGAACAGCGGACCGTACTGCTCATCGGCGCGCGCCATTTCCTTTTCCCACTGGTGCACACCGGTCCAGCCGGTGTGACGCATGGAGCCGTCAGCGATCTGTACACCAGCAGCGAAAGGCGTTTCCTTCTCGCTGTCGACGTAGTCGTAGCCCGGCAGCAGGCCTTTCCAGTTACCCAGGCCCGGGTACAGGGCGAGGTAGCCAAGGGCGAAGATGATGGTCGCGACGAACAGCATGAACCACCACTTCGGCAGCGGGTTGTCATACTCCTCGATGCCGTCGAAGCTGTGGCCGACGGTCTCTTCGGTGGTTTCCTGGCGCTGGCCCTTGCGGGTGCCGAAGATCAGCCAGGTCAGGGCGAAGATGGTGCCCAGAGACAGAATGGTTACGTACCAACTCCAGAACGTGGTCATTGGTTATTGCTCCTGGAAGAGTCTTGATCGCGCTTGGACTCGGGCTTGGGATCGTCGGCGAAGGGCAGGTTGGCTGCTTCGTCGAAGCTCGATTTGCGCTTGCTGCTGTAGGCCCAGAGCACCACGCCAATGAAGGCGATGAAAACGACCGCCGTGCCGATGCCGCGAATTATCCCGATGTCCATAGCGTCTTACCGTTTGTTCTTGATGGAAGTACCGAGAACCTGGAGATACGCAACCAGCGCGTCCATTTCGGTATTGCCTTTCACTGCATCGCGAGCACCGGCGATATCTTCGTCGGTGTAGGGGATGCCGAAGCCACGCATGACTTCCATCTTCTTGGCGGTGTCGCGACCGTCGAGCTTGTTTTCCACCAGCCACGGGTAGGCAGGCATCTTCGACTCAGGCACGACGTTGCGCGGGTTGTAGAGGTGGGCACGATGCCACTCGTCCGAGTAACGACCGCCAACGCGGGCCAGGTCCGGACCGGTACGCTTGGAGCCCCAAAGGAAGGGGTGATCCCAGACGCTTTCGCCGGCGACGGAGTAGTGGCCGTAGCGCTCGGTTTCGGCGCGGAACGGGCGGATCATCTGCGAGTGGCAGCCGACGCAGCCTTCACGGATGTAGATGTCGCGACCTTCCAGCTGCATCGCGGTGTAGGGCTTGAGGCCTTCCACCGGCTCATTGGTAACGTCCTGGAAGAACAACGGGACGATCTGGGTCAGGCCGCCGATGCTGACGGCAATCACCATCAGCAGCGCCATCAGGCCGATATTCTTCTCGATGATTTCGTGTTTCATCAGTGAGCTACTCCGGCGGGAATCTGCGCAGCCGCTTCGTATTCAGCCGGCTTGGCGGCACGCACGGTGCGGAAGGTGTTGTAGGCCATCAGCAGCATGCCGGTCACGAAGAAGGCGCCGCCGATCATGCGTACGACATAGCCTGCATGGCTGGCTTCAAGGGCTTCGACGAAGGAGTAAGTGAGGGTGCCGTCTTCGTTGACTGCGCGCCACATCAGACCCTGAGTGATGCCGTTGACCCACATCGAGGCGATGTACAGCACGGTACCGATGGTAGCCAGCCAGAAGTGGGTGTTGATCAGGGCGATGCTGTGCATCTGCTCGCGACCGAATACTTTCGGCAGCAGGTGATACAGCGAGCCGATAGAGATCATCGCAACCCAGCCGAGGGCGCCGGCGTGCACGTGGCCGATGGTCCAGTCGGTGTAGTGCGACAGGGCGTTGACGGTCTTGATGGCCATCATCGGGCCTTCGAAGGTCGACATGCCGTAGAAGGCCAGGGAGACCACCAAGAAGCGCAGGATTGGGTCGGTGCGCAGCTTATGCCAGGCGCCAGACAGGCTCATCATGCCGTTGATCATGCCGCCCCAGCTCGGGGCCAGCAGGATGACCGACATGGCCATGCCGAGGGACTGAGCCCAATCCGGCAGTGCGGTGTAGTGCAGGTGGTGCGGACCGGCCCAGATGTACAGGGTGATCAGCGCCCAGAAGTGCACGATGGACAGGCGATACGAGTAGATCGGACGCTCGGCCTGCTTGGGTACGAAGTAGTACATCATCCCCAGGAAGCCGGTGGTCAAGAAGAAGCCCACGGCGTTGTGGCCGTACCACCACTGGATCATCGCGTCGGTCGCGCCGGCATAAGCCGAGTACGACTTGAACAGGCTCACCGGCATGGCGGCGCTGTTGACGATGTGCAGCATGGCGGTCACGAGGATGAACGCACCGAAGAACCAGTTGCCCACATAGATGTGCTTGGTCTTGCGCTTGACGATGGTGCCGAAGAACACCAGCAGATAGGTGATCCAGACGATGCCCAGAAGGATATCGACCGGCCACTCGAGCTCGGCGTATTCCTTGGAGCTGGTGTAGCCCATCGGCAGGGTGATCACCGCCAGGACGATGACCGCTTGCCAGCCCCAGAAGGTGAAGGCAGCCAGACCGTCGGAGATCAGGCGCGTCTGACAGGTGCGCTGGACCACGTAATACGAGGTCGCAAACAGTGCGCATCCGCCGAAGGCGAAGATCACCGCGTTGGTGTGCAGCGGGCGCAGACGGCCGAAGCTCGTCCACGGCAGGCCCAGGTTGAGTTCCGGCCACACGAGTTGTGCGGCGATGAACACGCCTAGACCCATGCCAATGACCCCCCAGATCACCGTCATAATGGCGAACTGGCGGACCACCTTATAGTTATAAGCAGTCTGACTGATTGCTGTGCTCATGCTAGGGGTTCCACGGTTAATGGAGTTTTATGGGGCAAAAATCGGCGGCAAGTATGTAGAAAGCAGGTAGCCATTGCAACGCAACGTGCCGACACGAATAGGGTTTCAGGGCTTTTCGCGAGCCGTTTGCAATGGTCTCGGAAACAGCTCTGTCAGCTTTTGGCGCAACCAGTTTGCGCAGCGCTAAGAAAGGATCGCCTTAGAGTTGTGACAGATGGCGACTGAAAGCCAGCTTAGCCCAGATCAAGGAAATTGCAGGGCTATTGGTCGGCGGGTGCGACACTGAGTCGCACAGGTGTGAGGAGAGGCCGGCGACCGCGATTCGGTCGCCGGTAATGCAGGGGGAGGTTACTTGTTTTCGCCCTGGCTCAGCTTGAGCACGTAGGCGGCCAGCAGGTGGGCCTTGTCATTGCCGAGGAAGTCGCCCTGAGCCGGCATGTTGCCGCTGCGCCCGTAGCGAATGGTCTGTTGCAGTTGGGCGAAGCTGCTGCCGTAGATGAACGCGCTGGGTTGAGTCAGGTTCGGTGCGCCCATCGCCGGCATGCCGGTGCCGGCCGGGGTGTGGCAGGCGGAACATACGGTGGCGAAGATCTGCTTGCCGGCGACTGCGTCGGCCTGGGCATCGTCCGGCAGTTCACGGCCACCGAGTTCGGTGAGGACGTAGGCAGCGACGTTGCGTACGCCATCTTCGCCGATCACCGGGCCTTGTGCCGGCATCATGCCCATACGGCCATGCATGATGGTGGTCTTGATGGTTTCCGGCTCGCCGCCCCAGCGCCAACTGCTGTCGGCCAGGTTGGGGAAGCCGTAGCTGCCCTTGGCATCGGAGCCGTGGCAAACCGCGCAGTTGGAGGCGAACAGGCGACCGCCCATTTTCAACGCGCGCTCGTCCTTGGCCACTTCTTCGATGGGCATAGCGGCATATTTGGCGAAGATCGGCCCGTATTGCTCATCGGCACGGTTCATCTCGCGCTGCCACTGGTTGACCTGGGTCCAACCGTCCTCATAGCCCGGCAGCAGGCCCTTGAAGTTGCCCAGGCCGGGATACAGCAGCAGGTAGCCCACGGAGAACACCAGGGTGCCGAGGAACAGCATGAACCACCACTTCGGCAGTGGGTTGTCATATTCCTCGATGCCATCGAAGGCATGGCCCATGGTCTGTTCGGTCGGGCTCTTGTGCACCTCGCTCTTGCGAGTGGCGAAGATCAGCCAGAACAGGGCGACCATGGTGCCTAGGGTCAGCAGGGTGATGTACCAACTCCAGAAGGTGGTCATGCTTGGGTCCTCGAAACGGCGGGCTTGGGCTCATCGGCGAAGGGCAGGTTGGCGGCTTCGGCGAAAGCGTCGCGGCGTTTGCCGCTGTAGGCCCAGAGGGTGACGGCGGTGAAGGCGATCAGGACCAGCGCGGTGCCTATGCCGCGCAGGGTGCCGATATCGATAAGCTCGAACATGGCACTCACCTCTTGTTCTTCACGGCGGTGCCAAGCACCTGCAGGTAGGCGACCAGAGCATCCATCTCGCTCTTGCCCTTGACCGCGTCGCTGGCCCCGGCGATATCGTCGTCGCTGTAGGGCACGCCCAATGTGCGCAGTGCGCTCATCTTCTTGGCGGTGTCCTTGCCGTCGAGGGCGTGCTCCACCAACCAGGGGTAGGCGGGCATGATCGACTCCGGCACGACGTTGCGCGGGTTGTACAGGTGAGCGCGATGCCACTCGTCCGAGTAGCGACCGCCGACGCGAGCCAGGTCCGGGCCGGTACGCTTGGAACCCCACAGGAAGGGGTGATCCCAGACGCTTTCGCCGGCGACGGAGTAGTGGCCGTAGCGCTCGGTCTCGGCACGGAACGGGCGAATCATCTGCGAGTGGCAGCCGACGCAGCCTTCGCGGATGTAGATGTCGCGGCCTTCCAGTTGCAGCGCGTTGTAGGGCTTGAGGCCATCCACCGGCTCGTTGGTGACGTCCTGGAAGAACAGCGGGACGATCTGCGTCAGACCGCCGATGCTGACCGCCAGGATCATCACCAGGGCCATCAGGCCGATGTTCTTCTCGAGAATCTCGTGTTTCATCAGTGGGCTCCTTCTACCGAGAACTGCGCAGCGGCTTCCATCTCGGTGGATTTCGCGCTGCGTACGGTCAGCCAGACGTTCCAGGCCATCAGCAGCATGCCGGCGAAGAAGATGGCGCCGCCGATCACCCGCACCACGAAGCCGACATGGCTGGCTTCCAGCGCTTCGACGAAGGAGTAGGTGAGGGTGCCGTCTTCGTTGACTGCGCGCCACATCAGGCCCTGGGTGATGCCGTTGACCCACATCGAGGCGATGTAGAGCACGGTGCCGATGGTGGCCAGCCAGAAGTGGCCGTTGATCAGGCCAATGCTGTGCATCTGCTCACGACCGAACACCTTCGGAATCAGGTGATACAGCGAGCCGATGGACACCATGGCGACCCAGCCGAGGGCGCCGGCATGAACGTGGCCGATGGTCCAGTCGGTGTAGTGGGACAGGGCGTTGACGGTCTTGATGGCCATCATCGGGCCTTCGAAGGTCGACATGCCGTAGAAGGCCAGGGACACCACCAGAAAGCGCAGGATTGGGTCGGTACGCAGTTTGTGCCAGGCACCGGAGAGGGTCATCATGCCGTTGATCATGCCGCCCCAGCTGGGGGCCAGTAGGATCAGCGACATCACCATGCCCAGGCTCTGTGCCCAGTCCGGCAACGCGGTGTAATGCAGGTGGTGCGGGCCGGCCCAGATGTACACAGCGATCAGCGCCCAGAAGTGGACGATGGAGAGGCGGTAGGAGTAGACCGGGCGACCGGCCTGCTTGGGCACGAAGTAATACATCATCCCCAGGAAGCCGGCGGTGAGGAAGAAGCCCACGGCGTTATGGCCGTACCACCACTGGATCATCGCATCGGTGGCGCCGGCATACAGCGAGTAGGACTTGGTCAGGGTGACCGGAATCTCCAGGTTGTTGACCACGTGCAGGATGGCCACGGTGAGGATGAACCCGCCGAAGAACCAGTTACCCACGTATATGTGGCTGACCTTGCGCTGCATCACCGTGCCAAAGAAGACGATGGCGTAGGACACCCAGACAATGGTGATCAGGATGTCGATCGGCCATTCCAGTTCGGCGTATTCCTTGGAGCTGGTCCAGCCCAGGGGCAGGGTGATGGCTGCAAGCAGGATCACCAGTTGCCAACCCCAGAAGGTGAAGGCAGCCAGTTTCGGTGCGAACAGCGTGGTCTGGCTGGTGCGTTGCACCGCGTAGTAACTGGTGGCGAACAGGGCGCAGCCACCGAAGGCGAAGATCACCGCATTGGTATGCAGCGGGCGCAGGCGGCCGAAGCTGGTCCACGGTAGGTTGAAGTTGAGTTCGGGCCAGGCCAGCTGGGCAGCGATGAATACGCCGAGTCCCATGCCGACGATGCCCCAAACCACCGTCATAATGGCGAACTGGCGAACCACCCTGTAGTTGTAGGCGGAACGGGTTGTTGTGTTCATGTCTGGGCTTCCATCCACGGTTATGGCAGAGCGGCCGATAACCGTGGTGGACGCAGGCATGAGCAAGCCACGGACACCACGGAAATCGACGCGAGGCAAGCATGAGCAAAGGGCCATCTGGATTTATTGACGCTGATCAATGCGAGCAGGGACTGCCCTGGCAGTGGGACGAACCGCCGCAGGCGGCATCGAGCACGCTGATCCTCGCGCACGGGGCCGGCGCGCCGATGGACAGCCCGTTCATGCAGGCCATGGCGCTGGGCCTGGCAGAGCGGGGCGTGCGTGTGGTGCGTTTCGAGTTCGCCTACATGGCGCAGCGGCGGGTGGACGGACGTAAACGACCGCCCACTCCGCAGGCGCAACTGCTGCAGCAATGGCGTGATGTGCATGCACAGGTGCGCCATCGGGTCACAGGGCCCGTGGCCATCGGCGGCAAGTCCATGGGCGGGCGCATGGCCAGCTTGCTGGCGGACGAGTTGGAGGTTTCCGCTCTGGTTTGCCTCGGCTATCCCTTCTATGCCGCCGGCAAGCCCGAGAAACCGCGCGTCGCCCATCTCGCCGAGCTGCGCACGCCAACGCTGATCATCCAGGGTGAACGCGACGCACTGGGCAATCGCGAGGCGGTTGCCGGCTATGAGCTGTCAGCGGCCATCGAGCTGCACTGGCTGCAGGCTGCCGACCATGACCTCAAGCCGTTGAAGGCGTCCGGCTTCAGCCATGAGCAGCACCTCGCCACTGCAGCGGCACAGATCGTGGCGTTTCTTGGGCGCATGAAACACTGATCCGAGCTCGGCCGCGTGCTCGTATTCGGACACTTTTTCCTCGCACGGCCGCTGTAAAAGCGGTTGCGCTTGACCGCCTGGTCACGCAATGTGACAGCTGAGTGTCCGGGCCCGTTTCAGTGCGGGCATTGCAGGCTTTTTACCTGCATGGGTAAGCGGATGGCTGCCCTGCACGGCACGCTGTGCCACGCAATGGGGCGGTACGTCATGACGGAAATATCGTATTGCACTGTAATGGTGCGCAATGTTTTTGGTTGATAGGTAGGTTTTTGATTTTAAAGGATTAATTGTGCTGGCTCGGGCCTTGCAGAGGATGCTGCAAGTCCGGGTGACAAGGAGTACGGCATGGCCCGCACCTTTTATGACGAGATGTACGACGCGAGCGGCGCTGTCCGCCCGCATTACCGCGAATTTGCCCGCTGGTTGGCAGAGACGCCGGACGATCTGCTGGCTCAGCGCCGACGAGAAGCCGACCTGTTGTTTCACCGCGCCGGTATCACCTTCACCCTCTACGGAGATGATCAGGGCACCGAGCGGCTGATCCCCTTCGACATCATTCCCCGCTCCATCCCCGCCAGCGAATGGCGTATCGTCGAACGCGGCTGCATCCAGCGTGTGCAGGCACTCAACCTGTTCCTCGCCGACCTTTACCACGACCAGCGCATCATCAAGGCGGGGATCATCCCGGCCGAGCAGGTGCTGGCCAACGAGGGTTACCAGATGGCCATGCAGGGCCTCGACCTGCATCGCGACATCTACGCACACATCGCCGGGGTCGACCTGGTGCGTGACGGCGACGGCAGCTACTACGTGCTGGAAGACAACCTGCGCACGCCCAGCGGTGTGAGCTACATGCTCGAAGACCGCAAGATGATGATGCGCCTGTTCCCCGAGCTGTTCGCCGCGCAACGTGTGGCACCGGTGGACCACTACCCGAACCTGCTGCTCGATGCGCTGAAGAGCTCCAGCCCGCTGGACAACCCCACGGTTGTGGTACTGACCCCCGGGCGCTTCAACAGCGCCTACTTCGAACACGCTTTCCTCGCCCGTGAAATGGGCGTGGAGCTTGTGGAAGGCGCTGACCTGTTCGTCCGCGACGACAAGGTCTACATGCGCACCACCGCCGGTGCGCGCCAGGTGGACGTGATCTACCGCCGCCTCGACGACGCCTTCCTCGATCCGTTGGCTTTCAACCCCGACTCGATGCTCGGTGTCGCAGGGCTGCTCTCGGCCTATCGCTCACGCAACGTGGTGCTGGCCAACGCCATCGGCACTGGCGTGGCCGACGACAAGTCGGTCTACCCCTATGTCGGTGACATGATCCGCTTCTATCTGGACGAGGAGCCGATCCTCAAGAACGTGCCAACCTGGCAGTGCCGCAAACCGGAAGAACTGTCCCACGTGTTGGCCAATCTGTCCGAGCTGGTGGTCAAGGAAACCCAGGGCTCCGGCGGCTACGGCATGCTGGTCGGTCCGGCGGCGAGCAAGGCCGAGATCGACGCTTTCCGCGAGCGACTCAAGGCCAAGCCGGAGGCCTATATCGCCCAGCCGACCTTGTGCCTGTCGACCTGTCCGACCTTCGTCGAGCGCGGCATCGCCCCACGCCACATCGACCTGCGCCCGTTCGTCCTGACCGGTCGCGAAACCCGCCTGGTGCCCGGCGGCCTGACGCGCGTGGCACTGCGCGAAGGCTCGCGGGTGGTCAACTCGTCGCAGGGCGGCGGTACCAAGGACACCTGGGTGGTGGAGGACTGATCATGTTGAGTAGAACCGCCTCCGATCTGTACTGGATGTCGCGCTACCTGGAGCGTGCCGAGAACCTGGCGCGCATGCTCGACGTCAGCTATTCGCTGTCGCTGATGCCGCAGGATGGCCGTGGCGACGGCCTCGACGAACTGGCCATGCCGCTGCTGATTACCGGCACTCTGGACGACTACCTGGAGCGCCACGGCCCGCTGCACGCCGAGCGCATGTTGCAGTTCTTCGCCCTCGATGCAAGCAATCCGGGCAGCATCTACTGCTGCCTGCAGGCCGCGCGCAGCAACGCCCATGCGGTGCGCGGGCGGATCACCGCCGACATGTGGGAGAACATCAACGCCACCTGGCTGGAAATGCGCGGCATCGCCGAGCAAGGCCTGGGGCGCTACGGCATCAGCCGTTTCTGCGAGTGGGTCAAGGAGCGTTCGCACCTGTTCCGTGGCGCCACCTTCGGCACCATCATGCGCGGCGAAGCCTATCGCTTCATTCGCCTGGGCACCTTCATCGAGCGCGCCGACAACACCCTGCGCCTGCTCGATGCTCGCTACGAAATGCTCGGCGAGGAGATCGACGAGCTGGAAGAACGCACCGCGCGCAGCTATTACCAATGGAGTGCGCTGCTGCGGGCACTGTCGTCGTTCGAAGCCTTTGCCGAGAGCTACCGTGGCTCGCCGCGCACGCGCAAGGTCGCCGAACTATTGCTGCTGCGCCCCGACGTACCGCGCTCGCTGCGTGCCTGCATGGAAGAACTGAACCTGATGCTTTCCGGTCTACCCGGAGAGAACGGTCGCCCGGCACAACGCCTGGCCGCCGAACTGGATGCCCGCCTGCGCTACACCAGCATCGATGAAGTGCTCGACGAAGGCCTGCACGCCTGGCTCACCGACTTCATCCTGCTGGTGCGCCAGCTGGGCAACACCATCCATACGTCCTATCTGGAGGTCGCATGAGACTCTCGATCAGTCATGACACCACCTACCGTTACGATGATCAGGTGCGCGCGAGCATCCAGTACCTGCGCCTGACCCCGCACGACAGCGAACGCCAGCAGGTGCTCAGCTGGCAGCTCGACCTGCCGCGCCCGGTGCACGCACAACTCGATCCCTACGGCAACATCCTGCACGTGCTGACCCTGGACGAGCCGCACGAGTCCATCGTCATCGGCGCCCGCGGCCAGGTGGAGATCGACGAAACCTGCGAGGCCGAGCACGAGCGCCAGTCAGCGCTGCCGTTCTTGCGCTTCACCCGCCTGACTCAGGCCGATGAGGCCATTCGTGAGTTCGCTGCGCAGCAAAGCAAGGCGCGCGTGGATCGCACTG
Source organism: Pseudomonas sp. o96-267 (assembly GCF_003935465.1). NCBI lineage: Bacteria > Pseudomonadati > Pseudomonadota > Gammaproteobacteria > Pseudomonadales > Pseudomonadaceae > Pseudomonas > Pseudomonas sp. o96-267. The sequence continues at coordinate 74,024 of NZ_RHQP01000016.1, read as the reverse complement.
GCCTGATCGACCTGATGCATGCGCTTAACGCCCACATTGCCTATCAGCCCGGCACCACCGAAGTGGACACCAGCGCCGCTGAGGCCTTCGCCAGTCGCCGTGGCGTCTGCCAGGATCACACTCACGCCTTCCTCGCCTGCGCGCGCAGCCTGGGCGTGCCGGCGCGCTATGTGTCGGGCTATCTCTATACCGACGATGCCGAGCACCTGGCCAGCCACGCCTGGGCCGAGGCCTGGGTCGGCGATGCCTGGTACAGCTTCGACGTAACCAACTGCCTGGCGCGCCCGGAGCGACATCTGAAGCTGGCAGTCGGCCTGGATTACCTCGATGCCTGCCCGGTACGTGGCATGCGCCGCGGTGGCGGTTGCGAGCAAATGCATGCGCAGGTGCAGGTGGCGCCACTGCTGCAGGTGCGTCAGCAGTGACGCGCCGATAGGCGCTCGTGACATAGGGGCGCCGCGCGCCCCAGACTGACGACCTTTCGTGGGGTGCGCCATGCGCACCTCGGTTTACCCCGCCAAAATCCCGGTGCGCACGGCGCACCCTTCCCAAATCGTTCTACGGGCTCGTGTCGCTCTTGCGCTGGGCCATGTGCCGCAGGTAGGCGATCAAGCGCTGCAGTTCGGCAGGTGGCAGTACCTGCTCGCTGAAGCCGGGCATACGCCCCTGCGGCCAGCGCCGCAGGCTCTGTGGGTCGCGGATGTACTGCTGTAGAAAATCGCCGCTGAAATATTCGGTCGGGTTGTGCGGAATGTTCAGGTCTGGGCCGAACTCGGAATCACCCGCGCCATTGAGGCGATGACAGGCCATGCAGTTCTTCTGGTAGACAGCGAAACCCGCCTGCACCTCAGCATTGGCATCCGTCGCCGGGAGCAGGGCAGGGAAGCGCTGTTCGACAGCGGCCAACTGACGAATCCGGGCGACCTGAAAGGGCCACTGCTCGGGGCCGATCTGGCTGGCAGAAGGATCGGTCCAGACCAGGTAGAAAGGTCCTGCGCTGGGTTTGCCTTGCGTCAGCGGCGGCCAGGGATGCTCGGGATCTTCGATGGCCAGCCAGGCTTTTGCTCCTTCCCTGGCCAAGAGAATCGAGGCTGGCAGTTCCGCGGCAAAACCGTCGAGGGCCACGGCCTGGAGATGGTCGCCGGGCTCGATACCCTCCAGCAACGTACTGATCGGCACGGCACGGCACGGCACGGTAGTGCATGGTGCGCTTGTAGCTGACGTCATCGATGATCTCGATATCGCGCGCTTGCGGGTGCTCGAGCAGTTCGCTGCTGCTCCAGGCGCGTCGGCCATCGTTGAGTTGCACCTCGAACTCGGCCGCCTGGGCCACGCCGCTCAGGATGATCAACGTCAGCAACAGGGCAGCTCTCATTCGCGATGCTCCAGCAGTGGTCGTAGTCCGTCATAGGCGCCGGCATTGATCACCTGGCTATAGCCCATTTCCTCAAGGCTTTGCTGGGCGATGGCGGAGCGGCGACCGCTGCGGCAGTAGAGCACCAGGGGGCGATCTTTGTCCGGGGCGACACTGGCGATCTGTGCGGCGATATCTTCATGGCCGATACGGATGGCGCCGGGCAGTGCACCCTCCGCGAATTCTTCGGCGCTACGCACGTCGATCAACAGGCTGTCGCTACGCTGCAAGGCGGAGATGGCGGCGGCCTGATCGATTTCACTGGCATGGGCAGTGAGCAGAGCGAACAGGCTGGTGAGCAGGAGAATCAGGCGCATGGCAGACCCCAGAGCGGATTGATGGGCCCGGCATCATTGCCCGGGCCTTTTGTGCAGTCTAGGATGCCTCGCTCGACGTGACGGGGGTAGTAGATGTTAGCCGAGTTGTTCGCCGTTCTGGCTCCGGTACTGATTGCGGCAGGCATCGGCTTCGGCTGGGTGCGCAGTGGTCACCAGTACCCCACTGATTTCATCGCGCGCCTGGTGCTAAATGTCGGTACGCCTTGCCTGGTGCTGTCTACCCTGAGCCGAGCCGAACTGGATGTGGGGGCCTTCTCGCAGATGGCCCTGGCCTGCGTGCTGGTGACCTCATGCATGGGGCTGGTCGGCTGGCTGCTGAGTCGCCTGTTCGGCCTGGACTGGAAAGTGCTGGTACCGGCCTACCTGTTCCCGAACTCGGGCAACATGGGCCTGCCCATGGCCCTGTTCGCCTTCGGTGAGCCTGGCCTGGCATTGGCGGTGGCGTTTTTCCTGGTGTTGTCGGTGGGGCATTTCAGTATCGGCATGCTGCTCTCCGGGGCCGCGGCTTCAGTCAAGGGACTGTTGCTCAACCCGATCATGATCAGCCTGGCGCTGGTGTTGCCGGTGCTGTTTCTCGACGTTGAATTGCCGCGCTGGCTGGCCAATACCGTCGACCTGTTGGGCGGTATGACCATCCCGCTGATGTTGATCACGCTGGGTGTATCACTGGCCAGTATCCGCGTGCAGCACCTGGGTAACGGCCTGGTGCTGGGATTGCTGCGCATTCTCTGTGGTGCGGCGCTGGGCTGGATCATCGGCTGGGTAATCGGCTTGCAGCCGTTGGCGCACGCCGTATTGGTGCTGCAGTCGTCGATGCCAGTGGCGGTGTTCAATTACCTGTTCGCGGTGCGCGCAGGCCGTTCACCTGAGCAGGTCGCGAGTCTGGTGCTGTGCTCGACACTGCTGGCCTTCGTGCTGATTCCACTGCTGCTGGCGTGGTGGATACCCGCACTGCGCTGAGCGCGCTACGGCGTCTGCGCAGTTGCGGGAACGGTGGGGATCAACTGACCAGACGGGTCAGATTGGGAAGGATCAGGATGACTGCCGTGGCGAAAAGGATGACGCCAGCCTGGCGGTATTTCGGCTGTTTGAACATGGCCGTATGCCTTTTGTTGTTATGGGTGGCGTTGGATGCCTGTGGTACTGCCTGACAGGTCGCTGCGTCACGCCTGGGCGTTGTTCTGACTCACCGCCCCGGCATGACCCGGCGGCGGCTCCCTGCGCCGCTTTGTGCAAGGGCGCATGTGTAACTCTAGGGTTGGTGTCACAACTTCCTTAGATGACTTGGTTTCTAGCCGAAGCCTGTTAAAACGTTCGAGCTATGTGCGCCCTCGCAGGACATGTCGCAGGCCTTGAGACAGAGCGCTTGCTTGCTGAGGCCACTGCCAACCCGGCAACCGACCGTTCGTCTGAGCTCAGTGGTCAATAGCGCTGAGCGCTTCGGTCATTGAGCCACGGCGTCTCGGCGCTATGGTAAGCAGGCTCAATAAGAACAGGTGTGGCCGGAGCATGATGTTCCGCCAGCGCCGTAATAGTCTCCGAGGACGCCATGACCGAAGCATATATTTTCGACGCGGTGCGCACGCCCCGTGGCAAGGGCAAGAAGGACGGCGCGCTTTACAGCGTCAAGCCTGTTCAACTGGTTGCCGGCCTGCTGAACGCCCTGCAAGTGCGCAATGATCTGGACACCAGTCAGGTGGATGACATCGTCCTCGGTTGCGTGACGCCGGTGGGCGATCAGGGTGCCGATATCGCCAAGACCGCTGCCATGGTCGCGGACTGGGACGTCAGCGTGGCAGGTGTGCAGCTCAATCGCTTCTGTGCGTCTGGGTTGGAGGCGGTGAACCTGGGGGCGATGAAGGTGCGCTCCGGCTTCGAGGATCTGGTGGTGGTCGGTGGCGTGGAGTCCATGTCGCGCATTCCCATGGGTTCCGACGGCGGTGCCTGGGTGATGGACCCGGAAACCAACATCCACAGCAATTTCGTGCCGCAGGGTATCGGCGCCGACCTGATCGCCACCCTGGAAGGCTTCAGTCGCGCCGATGTCGACGCCTTCGCCCTGCGTTCGCAGCAGAAGGCAGCGCGTGCCAGCGGCAATGGGTCGTTCGCCAAGTCGCTGGTGCCGGTCGCCGATCAGAACGGCATTGTGCTGCTCGATCATGACGAGTTCATTCGCGGCGATTCGACCCTGGAAGGCCTCGGCAAGCTCAAGCCGAGCTTCGAGATGATGGGGCTGATGGGCTTCGACTCCACCGCGCTGCGCGTCTACAGCCATGTCGAGCGTATCGAGCACGTGCACACGCCCGGCAACAGCTCGGGCATCGTCGATGGTGCGGCGCTGATGCTGATCGGCTCCGAGGCCAAGGGAAAGGAGCTGGGCCTGAAGCCACGCGCGCGCATCGTCGCGGCGGCGGTGACCAGCACTGACCCGACCATCATGCTCACCGGCCCAGCACCGGCCACGCGCAAGGCGCTGGCCAAGGCGGGGCTGTCCATCGACGACATCGACCTGTTCGAGGTCAATGAGGCCTTCGCCTCGGTGGTGATGAAGTTCATGAAGGACATGGGCGTGAGCGAGGACAAGGTCAACGTCAACGGTGGCTCCATTGCCATGGGCCATCCGCTCGGTGCTACTGGTTGCGCCATTCTCGGCACGCTGCTCGACGAGCTGGAAAAACGCCAATTGCGCTACGGCCTCGCCACTCTCTGTGTCGGCGGCGGCATGGGCATCGCCACCATCATCGAACGAGTCTGACCGGTAGGGCGGGTGAAACCCGCCATTCGTATGTTGGCGGGTTGCACCCGCCCTACGCAGCTCTCGCAGCTTTGGGAAGAGAATATAAAAATGACTGACGCCATCCGTTACGAAAAAGGTCAGGACAATATCGTCGTCCTGACCATGGAGATGCCCGGCCAGAGCGCCAACACCATGAACGCGGTATACCGCGAAGCCATGGGCCAGATCGTCGAACGCCTGGAAGCGGAAAAGGATTCGATCGCGGGGGTGATCGTTACCTCGGCGAAGAAGACCTTCTTCGCCGGCGGTGACCTCAACGAGCTGATCAAGGTCACCAAGGCCGATGCTCAGGGTTTCTACGAGATGATCCTGAGGATCAAGGGTCAGCTGCGCCGCCTGGAAACTCTCGGCAAGCCGGTGGTCGCCGCCATCAACGGTGCGGCGCTGGGCGGCGGCTGGGAAATTGCCCTGGCCTGTCACCACCGTATCGCCCTGAACGAAAGCCACGTGCAACTCGGTTTGCCTGAAGTGACTCTCGGTCTGTTGCCGGGCGGCGGCGGGGTGGTGCGGATGGTGCGCCTGCTCGGTCTGGAAAAGGCGTTGCCGTATCTGGCCGAAGGCAAGAAGGTGCGCCCGGACGCCGCGCTCAAGGCTGGGCTGATTCACGACCTGGCCAGCGACCGCGACGAGATGCTGAACAAGGCCCGTGCCTGGATCGCCGCCAACCCGTCCGCGAAGCAGCCGTGGGATGTGCAGGGCTACAAGATTCCCGGCGGTACGCCCAGCTCGCCCAACGTGGCGCAGATGCTGGCCATCGCCCCGAGCGTGTTGCGCGACAAGACCAAGGGCTGCTTCCCGGCGCCGGAGAAGATCATGTGCGCGGCTGTCGAGGGTGCGCAGGTCGACTTCGACACTGCGCAGATCATCGAAGCGCGCTACTTCACCGAGCTGACCACCGGCCAGGTGGCGAAGAACATGATTGGTACCTTCTGGTTCCAGCTCAACGAAATCAATGCTGGCGGCTCGCGCCCACAGGGCTATCCGAAAACCCAGACGAAAAAAGTCGGCGTGCTCGGTGCCGGCATGATGGGCGCCGGCATCGCCTATGTGTCGGCGGCAGCTGGTATCGAGGTGGTGCTCAAGGATGTGTCCCTCGACGCGGCGGAGAAGGGCAAAAGCTATTCGGCCAAGCTGCTCGACAAGAAAGTCAGCAAGGGCCACATGACGGCCGAGCAGCGTGAGGCTTTCCTAGCGCTGATCAAGGCTACCGATAGCGAGGCGGATTTCGCCGGCTGCGACCTGATCATCGAAGCCGTATTCGAGGATCGTGCGCTCAAGGGCAAGGTCACCGCGGCAGCCGAAGCTGCTGCGCTGAGCGATGCGGTCATCGCCTCCAACACCTCGACGCTGCCGATCTCCGGCCTGGCGACTGCCGTGGCCAAACCGGAGAAGTTCATTGGCCTGCACTTCTTCAGCCCGGTGGACAAGATGCCGCTGGTGGAGATCATCCGCGGCGAGAAGACCAGTGACGAGACGCTGGCGCGTGGCTTCGACTACGTCATGCAGATCAAGAAGACCCCCATCGTGGTCAACGACAGCCGCGGCTTCTTCACCTCGCGGGTATTCGGCACCTTCACCAATGAGGGCCTGGCTATGCTCGGTGAAGGCGTCAGCGCGGCGATGATCGAGAACGAAGCGCGCAAGGCCGGCATGCCGGTCGGCCCGCTGGCGATCAGCGACGAAGTGTCGATGAGCCTGATGAATCACATTCGCCAGCAGACCATCAAGGATCTGGCGGCCGAGGGCAAATCCATTCCCGAGCACCCGGCGTTTGCGGTGATCGATCTGATGCTTAACGAGTTCAAGCGTCCGGGCAAGGCGGCCGGTGGCGGTTTCTACGATTACCCGGCAGGCGGCAAGAAGCACCTGTGGCCCGAGCTCAAGGCGCGTTTCGAAAAGGCCGATGCGCAGATCTCGCAGGAGGACGTGCGTGACCGCATCTTGTTCATCCAGGCCATCGAGACGGTTCGCTGCGTCGAAGAGGGCGTCTTGAAGTCAGTGGCCGATGCCAACATCGGCTCGATCTTCGGTATCGGCTTCGCCGCCTGGACCGGCGGTGCGCTGCAGTTCATCAACCAGTACGGGGTGAAGGACTTCGTCGCCCGTGCGCAGTACCTGGCCGAGCAGTACGGCGAGCGCTTCCTGCCTCCAGCTCTGTTGCTGGAAAAGGCCGCCAAGGGCGAGACGTTCTGAGCCTCCCATGTAGGGTGTCGCGGGGCCGCCCAGGCCATGCGCACCGCTTAAGCGGAGTGTCCCCGGTGCGCACGGCGCACCCTACGGATGCAGAAACGGCCCGAAAGGGCCGTTTCTCATTGGCTAGCTGACTGGCTGAGTCAATCGTCCAGCTGGTCGCGAATCACCGCGCCGCTCTTGCCGTCGATACGAAATTCGTGAATACGGCCATCCTGTTTCAGGCCTTCGCCCTCCCAGTAACCGTCATTGTCGGCTTCGATCTTGTGTAGCTCCGTGTAGCCAGCTGCACGTGCTTTGCTCAGCGCCTCGTCGATGCTGATCCAGTCACTGCCGGGGCGATCCGCGAGAGCGTTGCCAGCAAGCAACAGGCTGCCGGCGAACAGGGCGATCAGAGTGCGTGTTTGCATGGGGCCAGTTCCTCGTTCCGTGAATGTCACGAGGAGTCTAGACCATCGCTTTCTCACGCCGCCTGGCACCAGCCCTGACGGATGCACACGGCTTCGTGGATCGCCAGCATCTCGCTATGGCGAGTCGGCATGCGTAGGGTCAACATGCTGCCATCATCGAGTTGCAGGGCGGCTTCGGTTTCGAACTGCAGGCTGCCATCTTGCAGGTGGGCGTAGGTGACGCCGTAGGCGTCCAGGCTGAGTTGGCTGTGCATGGCGGCTCTCCTGGGTTGTGTCAGCTCGGACGAACGTCGCGGGCTGGGGCGGCAGCCTGCTCGGGACGAACCGGTACGACGGTCTGGAAGGCGGAAGCGGCGGCGAAGCTGGCGAGTGCGGCGTAGATGCTCATGATCGATTTCCTTCTGTGCGATGAGGGCGACTGCCCGATGTGGCGATATTCGCTGCGGGCGTGCAATCACAGAAGTGAATGGCGTGCATGGTAACTATCGAAGCGGCTGATGAAGCGTCGCCACGCACTGACAGGGTAAAGTTTCGTCAATTTTAATTGACGACTGTTCGTGGCATTGCACAGCGCCGATAATCGCGGATCTGCTTGAAAATCGGGGTTGGCTATTTATTTGTGCGAATTCATATGTTAAGAAAAACGCACAAATTACCCGCCCGCGTGTTCATCACAGGAAACCTCATGCCACTGCGTATCTGTATTCTGGAAACTGACATCCTCCGCCCCGAACTGGTCGACCAGTATCAGGGCTATGGCCGCATGTTCGAGCAGTTGTTCGCTCAGCAGCCGGTTGCGGCGGAGTTCAGTGTCTACAACGTGGTGGATGGCCATTACCCGCCCGATAGCGAGAAATTCGATGCCTATCTGGTGACGGGCAGCAAGGCTGACTCTTTCGGCAGCGACCCCTGGATTCAGACGCTCAAGGAGTATCTGCTCGAGCGCTACAAGCGTGGCGACAAGCTGCTGGGCATCTGCTTTGGTCACCAGCTACTGGCGTTGCTGCTCGGCGGCAAGGCTGAGCGTGCAGAGCAGGGGTGGGGCGTGGGCGTGCATAGTTATCGTCTGGCGGGCAAGCCCGAGTGGATGAGCCCAGAGCTGGATGAGCTGCAGTTGCTGATCAGCCATCAGGACCAAGTCACTCGCCTGCCGGAAAAGGCCACTCTGCTGGCTTCCAGCGACTTCTGCCCGATTGGTGCCTACCACATCGAGGATCAGGTGTTGTGCTTCCAGGGGCACCCGGAGTTCGTTCACGATTACTCGCGGGCGCTGCTTGAGCTGCGTCAGCAGCATCTTGGCGAGCAGATCTATCAGCAGGGCGTGGATAGCCTCAAACACTCGCAGCAGGGCAGTGCTGTGGCGGAGTGGATGATGCGTTTTGTCGCTCAGGGCAAGCAAGCCAAGGCCTGAGTCTGATATCGAGACATGAAAAAGCCCGGTTAGCCGGGCTTTTTCATGTCTGCTGAGTGAGCACGAAGTAAGGCGAGAGCCGTTCGCTTCTGTTCGGTGGCGGGCTGCTGCGTTGCCGTTTGAGGCTCTCGGCCAGATCCAGGTGATGAGCCAGTTTGTGGCTGCATTCGATGTTGCGCGCCACGGCGCCAGCCGAGCCTTTGCCGATGCCACTGAGGGCCAGCAAGGTGGTCAGCAGCGACAGGCTGGCGAGCACCAACAGGCGGGTGCGGTGATTTTTGATCATGGCCGTTCACTCATCCTTGCGAGCGCGCGCCGAGTAGGGCGGGCAGATGAGCGATCAGGCTCTGTAGTGGGCCTGCTTGTGCAAAGGTCGGGGTGCTTGGCTGGACGGCAGCGTAACTCACGACCAGCACCGTCGAGGTGCTGATCAGGTACAGGCCGATGGCAGCGAGAGCGCCGTTGCGGGCGGCTTGAGAGAGGCGGGACATGTTCTGTGCTCCAGGTCAGGAGTTGGCGTGGGCACAGAATCGCCTAAGTCATTTCGATTGAATAATGGATGCGCGGCAGAGTAACTATCGATAGATTTGATGACTGGCGCGAGCTACCTGCTCGCGATCGCGTCAGGCCTCATGCCGAGGCCAGTTCCTTGTCCATGCTGCTGATGCATTCGCTCATGGCTTGCTGGCAACGTTCGATCAGCGCGGGCATGTCATCCAGGCTCAGGCCGGCAGTAGGGATGGCCGGCAGCGAGCGAATCATGATGCGGCCGCTGTTCCAGCGATTCAGACGCATGGATTGGCTGTAGTTGCTCACGCACACCGGGATGATCGGTACGCCGGCCGCGATTGCCATCTGAAATGCTCCTTTCTTGAATGGGAGCAGACCGCGGCCGAGGTTGCGCGTACCTTCGGGGAACACCCAGATCGAGGTGTCGCGGTGACGCAGGGTTTCGGTGGTGGTGAGCATCGCGCGCTTGGCGGCGACGGCATTGCTGCGATCGATCAGCACGTTGCCGGCCAGCCAGTAGAGCTGACCGAAGAATGGCACCCACTTGAGACTCTTCTTGCCGATGCTCACGGTACGTTTCGGTACCACGCGGCCAAGCACGTAAAGATCGAAGTTGGACTGGTGGTTGGCGATGATCACGCAGGAACGCTGGTGCTCCAGCAGCGGGCGTACGTCGGTCTTCAGCTTCAGGCGCAGCAGGCACAGGGCGGGCAACGAATAAAGACGGGCGCAGAGGCGGCTGTTGTCCGGATTGAACGGGCGGCACAGGCCGAGCAGCAGGCCGAGCAGGCCGGCCAGGATGAAATGCACGCCCATCAACAGCATGCGCAAAACGAAGAGCATTGGGGAGAACCGTCTGGGAAGGGGCGCGCAGTGTACGGGCGTTCACTCTGCCGGGCAATTGCTCGAAACCCCCGCTTGGCGTGCGTAACGTCCTGAATTGTCGCAGAACTTGTCGGTTTTCAGGTCCATGTAGAAAGGGCGCCTTACGGCGCCCTTCAATGCTTACTCGGTCTCTGCCTTGGCCGGCTTGCCTGGCAGCAAACCGTCGGCGCGAAACATCGCCTTGATGCCGCGCAGTGCCTGGCGGCTGCGGTCCTGGTTCTCGATCAGGGCGAAGCGCACATGGTCGTCGCCATAGTCGCCAAAACCCAGGCCGGGCGAGACGCAGACCTTGGCTTCTGCCAGCAGCTTCTTGGCGAACTCCAGCGAGCCAAGATGGGCATAGGCGTCGGGAATCTTGGCCCAGATGTACATCGAGGCCTTGGGTTTTTCCACCATCCAGCCGATCTCGTGCAGGCCCTTGACCAACAGGTTGCGGCGTTGCCGGTACTGTTCGGCGATATCGCGTACGCACTGCTGATCGCCTTCCAGTGCGGCGATGGCCGCGACCTGCAGCGGGGTGAAGGTGCCGTAGTCGTGGTAGCTCTTGATCCGCGCCAGGGCGCTGACCAGCTCCGGGTTGCCGACCATGAAACCGATCCGCCAGCCGGCCATGTTGTAGCTCTTGGACAGGGTGAAGAACTCCACAGCGATGTCCTTGGCGCCCGGTACCTGCATGATCGACGGCGCTTTCCAGCCGTCGTAGACGATGTCGGCGTAGGCCAGATCGTGAATCACCAGCACATCGTACTGCTTGGCCAGGGTCACCACGCGCTCGAAGAAATCCAGCTCCACGCACTGTGCGGTGGGGTTGGAGGGGAAACCGAGGATCATCATCTTCGGCTTGGGAATCGATTCGCGAATCGCCCGTTCCAGCTCGGCGAAGAAGTCCACGCCCGGCACCAGCGGTACGGAGCGCACCTGAGCACCGGCGATCACCGCGCCGTAGATATGGATCGGGTAGCTGGGGTTGGGCACCAGTACGGTATCGCCATGGTCCAGGGTGGCCAGCATCAGATGCGCCAGGCCTTCCTTGGAGCCGATGGTGACGATGGCTTCGCTTTCCGGATCGATCTCCACGTCGTAGCGGTCCTTGTACCAGCGCGAGATGGCGCGGCGCAGGCGAGGAATACCGCGGGAGGTGGAGTATCCGTGGGTGTCTTCACGCTGGGCGACCTGCACGAGCTTCTCGACGATATGCGGCGGAGTCGCACCGTCGGGGTTGCCCATGGAGAAGTCGATGATGTCTTCACCGCGACGGCGTGCGGCCATCTTCAGTTCGGCGGTGATATTGAAGACGTAGGGGGGGAGACGATCGATGCGCGCAAAGCGGCGCTTGGCGTTGTCAGCCATGATTTCCTCGGATACGTAAGCGCCCGGAACCGTCCGAGCGACGTTGGCCACTGCGGTGGCCGGCGCTAAAGATAAGGGCTGCCGAACTGCGCTGTCCAGCGCAGTTGCGGGATAAAACAGCGAATCAGTCGCTTCAGCTCAACTCATCTTTCAAGCGCAGCAGCAAGGCGCCCAGTGCCTCCACATCAGCGTCTTCGGTGCGCCAGGAGCAGAGGCTCAGGCGAAAGGCGGGGCGGCCCTGCCAGACAGTGGGGCCGAACCAGACTTCGCCAGATGCCTGGGCTGCTTGGCGAATGGCGATGGTCTGTTCGTCCGTGTCGCCACGCACCAATACTTGGTTCAGCACAACCCGGTTCAGTACCTGATAGCCGGCGTTGCGTAATGTGCTGGCCAGTTCTTCAGCCTGGCGGATATGGCGGTCGATCATCGCTTGCAGGCCGTTGCGGCCCAGGTTGGCCAGAGCCGCCCAGATGGCGATGCCACGGGCGCGGCGAGAGAACTCCAGTGTCAGGTTCTTCTGCGCATCCTTGCTTGCCGAGGCGTATGCCGCATCGCTGTTCATAGCGGCGGCCAGTGCATCGGCGTCACGGCATATCGCCATGGCACTGTCGTAAGGGGTGTTCAGCCACTTGTGTCCATCGGTCGTCCAGCTATCTGCCAGCTCGACGCCCTCGAGCAAATGCGCTGAGGATGAGGCTCGCGCCCATAGGCCGAATGCGCCATCGACATGCACCCAGGCGTTAGCCTCGCGGGCGATGGCAATCAGTTCGGCAAAACGGTCGAACTCGCCGGTATTGACCTCGCCGGCCTGCAATATCAGCAGCGAGCGTTCATCCAGTTCAGGCAGTCGGGCTGGGTCGATACGCCCGTACTGGTCCACTGGCGCATAGTGCAGGTGGTTCATGCCGAAGCCGAGCACGCGCAGCGCTTTCTTCACCGTGATGTGTGCCGTTTCGGCGAGTACGACGCGGATCTGCGGTGCGCCGAATAATCCGTCACCATCGAAATCCCAGCCCTGGCGTGCCAGCAGTACACGCCGTGCGGCAGAGATACAGGCCAGGGTGCAGGCGGTTGCACTGGTGCCAAACCCCACGGCGCTGTGATCCGGTAGCCCTAGTGCTTGGCAAACCCAGCGTCCGGCAATCTTCTCCAGCCGATCAGCGACTGGCGAATTGTCAAAGGACGAGGCACATTGATCCCAGGCCAGTACCAGGCGTTCCGCAGCAGCTGCCACCGGCAGTGTCGCGCCGATGACGAAACCGAAGTAACGCGCGGCATTACTCGCTACGGTGGCCGGTGAGCCAATTTCGTCGAGCTGGCAGAGTACCTGATCGGCAGCATGGCCTTGCTCTGGCAGGGACTGGTCGAAGGTGGCCAGGGCGGCGATGGCTGTGGCGTCGGGGAAGACCCGGCGCGTGGGAATGCCGTCCAGGTATGTCAGGGCGCGGCGGTCGGCTTCGGCCAGCAGGTCGTGTTCGGTCATGAGGGAATCCTCGGCTAGGGACTGTCTACCCTAGCCGAGCCCGGCAGGGCGCGGCATACACAGGCGCCGACGAAGGCGGCTGCAACAGTTACCCGAGTGATACAGTCCGTACCGATACAGTGAACTGTTTCACCGGTACAGTTGCTCAGCCGCCGAGCATATCGTGCATCGCAATGATCTGCTCGGCCACCTGGATCAGCTTCTGCTGGCGGCTCATGGCTTGGCGCCGCATCAGGGTATAGGCCTCTTCCTCGTTGCAGCTCTTCATCTTCATCAGCAGACCCTTGGCCAGCTCCACGCGCTTACGTTCGGCCAGCTGTGCGTCACGCGCCTGCAACTGTGCACGCAGCGCCTGATCGCTCTCGAAGCGGGCCATGGCCACGTCGAGGATCGGCTGCAGGCGTTGGGCGTGAATGCCCTCGACGATATAGGCACTGACGCCGCTCTGGATCGCCTGGCGCATCACGCCGGGGTCGTGCTCATCGGTGAACATCACGATCGGTCGTGGCTGATCGCGGCTGACCAGTACCACCTGTTCCATCACGTCGCGGCCGGGTGATTCGGTGTCGATCAGGATGACGTCGGGGCGCACCGCCTCGACCCGCTCAGGCAGGTCGATGGTCAGGCCGGATTCGTCGATCACCTCGAAACCCGCTTCGATCAGGGCGCATTTCAGGCGGCCGACCTTCTTCGGGGTGTCGTTGATCAGAAGGATACGCAGCATCGGACGCTCTCCCGGTAATTACAGGGCGACAGCCGGGCTGTCGGCCAGGGCATGGAGGCGGAAGCTGCGCGCGTAGGCGGCCGGGTCGCTGCCGTCCCAGCACGTGCCGTCCTGCAGGATGGAGCTACGCATTTCCCCCGGCACCGGTATGCCCAGCGTCGATGCGGCCTCGCGGTACAGGGCCAGTTGTTGGACCTGGCGGGCCACCCCCAGATAGTCGGGATCGCTACGCAACAGGCCCCAGCGGCGGAACTGGGTCATGAACCACATGGCGTCGGACAGATAGGGATGGTTGACCAGCCCGCCGGCATGAAAGCGCAGAGGATGCTCGTCCTGCCAGGCATGGCCGAGGCCGTCCTGATAGTGGCCGAGAAAACGCGGAGTGATCGCCGAAACCGGTGCGTTGACGTATTCGCTACCGCTGAGCAGCAGGGCGGTGCTGCGTCTGTTTTCTTCGCTCTCGTCGATGAAGCGTGCAGCGTCGAGCACCGCCATGATCAGGGCTCGGGCGGTATTGGGGTTCTGCTCGGCGAAGGCGCGGGTACAGCCCAGCACCTTTTCCGGGTGATCCGGCCAGATCGCCTGAATGGTGGTGACGGTGCAGCCGAGCTGTTCATCGACGGCCTTGGCGGTCCAGGGTTCGCCAACGCAGAAACCGTCGATGCGTTTGGCTTCCAGGTGTTCGACCATCTGTGGCGGCGGCACCACCACGCTGTCGACGTCGCGCAGTGGATGGATGCCCTGGCTGGCCAGCCAGTAGTAAAGCCACATTGCGTGGGTGCCGGTGGGAAAGGTCTGGGCGAAGGTCAGGCGTGCTTCATGCTGGTGCACGTATTGGCGCAGTGCTTCGCCGCTGGTCACGCCAGCGGCTTGCAGGGTGTGCGACAGGTTGATGCTCTGGCCGTTCTGGTTCAGCCCCATGAGCACGGCCATATCCGTGGCGGCGGCACCACCAAGGCCCAGCTGCACGCCATAGATCAGCCCGTACAGGCTGTGGGCGGCGTCCAGCTCGCCGCTGAGCAGGCGGTCGCGCGAGCTGGCCCAGGACGTCTGACGTTGCAGTCTGAGGCTCAGCCCATACTTTTCGGCAAAGCCCTGAGTCGCGGCGACGATCACCGAGGCCGAATCGCTCAGCGCCATGAAGCCGATGTTCAGCATGCTCTTCTCCGGGGCATCGCTACCCCAGGCCCAGGCCAGGGCATCGTCGCGCGGGGTGTCGTGTTCGCTCATGCTGCTTCCTTACCTTCACGCAAAAACATTGATTCATGGACGGCTGCCCATAAAAAGCGTCGTACCAGATCCAGGCGCGAGAGCTCCGGGATTCGATACGACGCCGTTGTCGATCAAGCCGTTTCCGACGTTGGAAGGGCTTTTTGCAGTGAGATGAAGCAAGGCATATGCCAGTGCGGGTTCAGGCCTCAGCGCTCGAGCATCTGCTTGACGCTGCTTTGCGGAATCTGCTGCTTGCGACCCTCGCTGTCAGTGAATTCGAGCATGCCAGTGTCCTTGTCCAGTTCCGGCTTGCCATCGCTGGTGAGCATCTGGCCATCGGTGGTGGTGATGATGTATTCGCTGGCGCAGCCGGCCAGTCCAAACAGGCATAGGGCGACGATGATCCATGACTTCATGATGGGCTCCTGAATGGTTCTTGGGGGGATTCCCCATTTCAGAAGGTAGACGGTGGCGCATCGGCTGCAAGCCGGGGGCGGAAAAAGGCCATTTGGCTTAGATATAAAAAAGCCCCGCACTAGGCGGGGCTCCTTTCACTACGCTTTGATCAGGCCTGAACGACCGGGATCTTGGCGTTGGCTGCCGCTTCACGGAAGTCGGCGATCTGGTCGAAGCTCAGGTAGCGGTAGATGTCGCCAGCCATGCTGTCGATATCCTTCGCGTAAGCCATGTACTCCTCGACGGTCGGCAGCTTGCCGAGAATCGAAGCGACCGCTGCCAGTTCGGCAGAGGCCAGGTACACGTTGGCGCCATCGCCCAGGCGATTCGGGAAGTTACGGGTGGAGGTGGAAACCACGGTGGAGTTGGCAGCCACACGTGCCTGGTTCCCCATGCACAGCGAGCAGCCCGGCATCTCCATACGCGCACCGGCCTTGCCGTAGATACCGTAGTAGCCTTCTTCGGTCAGCTGGTGAGCATCCATCTTGGTCGGCGGCGACAGCCACAGACGGGTCGGGATACCACCCTTGACCTTGTCCAGCAGCTTGCCGGCAGCGCGGAAGTGGCCGATGTTGGTCATGCACGAACCGATGAACACTTCGTCGATCTTGTCGCCGGCCACGGTGGACAGCAGACGGGCATCGTCCGGGTCGTTCGGGGCGCACAGTACCGGCTCGTTGAGCTGGCTCAGGTCGATCTCGATGACTTCGGCGTACTCGGCGTCCTTGTCGGCTTCCATCAGGACCGGGTTGGCCAGCCAGGCTTCCATCGCCTGGGCACGACGCTCCAGGGTGCGGGCATCACCGTAGCCTTCGCTGATCATCCAGCGCAGCAGGGTGATGTTGGACTTCAGGTACTCGGCGATGGCCGACTCCGGCAGCTTGATGGTGCAGCCGGCAGCCGAACGCTCGGCGGAGGCGTCGGACAGCTCGAACGCCTGCTCGACGGTCAGGTTGTCCAGACCTTCGATCTCGAGGATGCGGCCGGAGAAGATGTTCTTCTTGCCTTTCTTCTCGACGGTCAGCAGGCCTTTCTGGATGGCGTAGTAGGGGATGGCATGGACCAGGTCACGCAGGGTGATACCCGGTTGCATCTTGCCCTTGAAGCGCACCAGAACCGATTCTGGCATGTCCAGCGGCATTACGCCGGTGGCGGCGGCGAAGGCCACCAGGCCGGAGCCGGCCGGGAAGCTGATACCGATCGGGAAGCGGGTGTGCGAGTCGCCACCAGTGCCGACGGTGTCAGGCAGCAGCATGCGGTTCAGCCAGCTGTGGATGATGCCGTCGCCCGGACGCAGGGACACGCCGCCACGGGTGCGGATGAAATCCGGCAGGGTGTGGTGGGTGGTGACGTCGATCGGCTTCGGATAGGCCGCGGTGTGGCAGAAAGACTGCATCACCAGGTCAGCCGAGAAGCCCAGGCACGCCAGATCTTTCAGCTCGTCGCGGGTCATCGGGCCGGTGGTATCCTGGGAGCCGACGGTGGTCATCTTCGGTTCACAGTAGGTGCCCGGACGTACGCCTTCGACGCCGCAGGCCTTGCCGACCATCTTCTGTGCCAGGGTGAAGCCCTTGGTGCTGGCAGCAGGCTGGTCCGGCTTCTTGAACAGGTCGGAAGCGCCCAGGCCCAGTTCGGCACGCGCTTTCTCGGTCAGACCACGGCCGACGATCAGCGGGATACGGCCGCCAGCGCGGACTTCGTCGAGCAGCACCGGGGTCTTCAGTTCGAAGGTGGTGATGACATCGTCGGTGCCGTGCTTGCAGACTTTGCCGGCGTAGGGGTAGACATCGATCACGTCGCCCATGTTGATGTTCGACACGTCGAACTCGATCGGCAGGGCGCCGGCATCTTCCATGGTGTTGTAGAAGATCGGGGCGATCTTGGTGCCGAAGCAGAAGCCGCCAGCGCGCTTGTTCGGAACGTACGGAATGTCGTCACCGAAGAACCACAGCACCGAGTTGGTGGCGGACTTACGCGAAGAACCGGTACCGACCACGTCACCGACGTAGGCGACCGGGAAACCCTTGGCCTTGATCTCTTCGATCTGCTTCAGCGGGCCGATGGCGCCTTGTTGCTCCGGCACGATGCCGTCGCGAGCCATTTTCAGCATGGCCAGGGCGTGCAGCGGGATGTCAGGGCGCGACCAGGCGTCCGGGGCAGGGGACAGGTCGTCGGTGTTGGTTTCGCCAGGCACCTTGAACACAGCCAGGCTGTATTTCTCGGCGATGGCTGGCTTGGCGGTGAACCACTCGCCGTCGGCCCAGGACTGCAGCACGGCCTTGGCGTTGGCATTGCCAGCCTTGGCTTTCTCGGCGACGTCGTGGAAGGCGTCGAACATCAGCAGGGTGTGCTTGAGTTGTTCGGCGGCAACGGTGCCCAGGGTGGCATCGTCCAGCAGTTCGACCAGGGTGGCGATGTTGTAGCCGCCTTGCATGGTGCCCAGCAGCTCAACGGCGCGTTGCTTGCTGATCAGCGGGGAAGTGGCTTCGCCCTTGGCAACGGCAGAGAGGAAACCGGCCTTGACGTAGGCGGCTTCATCGACGCCTGGCGGTACGCGGTTGGTGATCAGGTCTACGAGGAATTCTTCTTCGCCAGCCGGCGGGTTTTTCAGCAGCTCGACCAGGCCTGCGGTTTGTTCGGCGTTCAGCGGCTGGGGCACGATACCCTGAGCGGCACGCTCTGCTACGTGTTTGCGATAGGCTTCAAGCACAGTTATTACCCTCATCAGTGGTCCCAAAGGGTTGTCCGGGACGCGATCCAGATACTCATGAACCAGGCGCTTTTCGACTTTATGAGCCGAGCAGCCGAGGTTTCATGAGTCTCTTGTAGAAGCTGCTTTCAAAGTTTTACGCCGGCAGGACGGTTTCTGATGAGGGCTGACGCAGACGCTCGGGGGGACTCCAAGTGGCTGCGCCGCCATCGTACCTGCAGGATCGACTGTGCTCGTGACGCTTTGAAAACAGCTTCCAACGGACATTGGCGCCTTAAAAGGCGGGCCGATTCTAATGGAAAACGCGAATAAAGTTAAGTCGATGTCCCCGTATCGGCAGGGGTGATCTGGATTAGACAAAGGGCTAAGATGCCAGGCCGTTTTGCTGTTTATGTTGTTTCGCCATGTCCAATCAGCGCATCAAGACGCCCTGCGTGGGGCTGTGCTCAACCGTTTACGGCGATGTCGTGTGCCGTGGTTGCAAGCGCTTCCATCATGAGGTGATCAACTGGAACAGCTACAACGACGATGAGAAGCGCGCCGTCTGGACGCGTCTGGAAGTGCTGCTGGTGCAGGTGATGGCGGGCAAGGTCGAGGTATTCGATGAGCAGCGTCTACGTAGTCAGCTGGAGCAGCGGCAGATTCGTTTCGTACCGCAACAGTCGCCTTACTGCTGGGCCTATCAGCTGATCGCACGTGGTGCGCGGATGATCAATCAGCTGGAGGCGTACGGCATGGTCGTACTGCCTGAGTTCCGCAATTGGGCGCTGCCCGAATTGCGTGACGCCATCGATCGCGAATTCTTCCTGCTCTCTGAAGCGCACTACGAGCGTTACATCGCGCCGAAGTTTCTGCGGGAAGGTCTGGAGCTGCGAGTCTAGTCCGGCCCGGAGGGAAAGAAAAATGCCGCTCATACAGAGCGGCATTTTCGTTTCGGGAGCTGGCTCAGCGTTGCGCCACCAGCTCTTCGAGGTGGGCGATGATCTCGTCAGGCTTGAGCACCAGCACGTCACTTTCCAGTGCGTCGAGTACGACCTCGGCGGTATTGCCGATCAGTGCGCCGGAGAGCCCGGTGCGCGCCACGGTGCCGATCACCGTGACAGCCGCATCGAGCTGGTGGGCAACTTGCGGAATTACCACGTCGGCTGGGCCTTCCAGCACATGCAGGCGCTCGTCGCTGATGTCGTATTCGGCCTGGAAACTGCGGCATTGCTCGCGATAGCGGGCCTCGATGGTTTCCTTGAGCTGGAAGGTCGGATCGGCAGCCGACAGCATCGGGGTCGGATGCGCGGTGGTCACGTGCAGCGTGCCCTTAGCCAGGCCAGCGATATCGTAACCATGGCTGATGATGCCGGCATGCAGGGTGCGGTGCTCGCCATCGGCGTTACCGACGTCCACGGCAGCGAGGATGTTGCCGCCGGTCCAGGGGCGCTCGGTCTTGACCATCAGCACCGGGCCTGGGCAATAGCGCAGCAACTTCCAGTCTTCCGGGGTGAGCAGGGCCTTTTTCAGCGGGTTGTCCGGCAGGTGCTGCTTGATCACCAGGCCGCAGCCCTCGGCCTGCTGCACGGCGATGATGGTTTGGTGCTGGTTTTCATGCCAGGACTGCTGGGTGGAGACGCTGAAACCTTCCCCGGCGAGACTGCTGCTGAGATCGTTGAGCCACGCGCTGTGGTCGCCTTTCTTCTCGCAGACCAGCAGGTGCAGGTGTGATTGGGTTACCCCGGCTATCAGTTTTGCCCGTTTCAGTGCGAGGGCTTCTGGGTGTTGGGGATCCATCACCACCAGAATGCTGCGGATCGCTTGCATGGTCATCTCCCTGAGCGTGAATGGCAGTTATCCAACTATAGGCGGGTCGTTATCAGCGGCATGTTGACCTGTATCAACAGCATGCTGGTCGTCCGGCCTGCCACTCGTATAATGGCCCGCCATTTCCAACCTCGCCAGCACCGAGAGCGCTTCAAATATGATGTCAATTACCAAGCATGTTCCGAGTAATGGCGAGGAACCTGTAACGATCCTGCAGGAAATTCTCGAGTTTCTCGGTGGCGTCGCTACCCCTGAGACCTGGCTGGACGAGGCCCTGCGCCAGCAGGAGATCCTCCTGCTCGATCACCGCAACCTGGAATACAAAGCGGCACAGACGGCACTGAGCCTGATGGGGCGCTACCTGACCAAGACCGAATTGACCGCGAGAATGTCGCGTTTGGCCCGTGAGGAACTGGTGCACTTCGAGCAGGTGAGCAAGATCATCCGCGGGCGCGGTATCGAGGTCCGCCATGTATCCGCCTCGCGCTACGCCGCCGGCCTGCGTGCGCTGTTGCGTGGTGGCGAAGTGGAGCGGCTGGTGGATGTGCTGGTGGTCGGTGCGTTCATCGAGGCGCGCTCCTGCGAGCGCTTTGCCGCGCTGGTGCCGCGACTGGATGCCGAGCTGGCCAAGTTCTACGCCGGATTGCTGGAGAGCGAAGGGCGCCACTACCGTGGGTATCTCAAGCTCGCTTACCTGTATGGCGATGCGGCCGATGTGGACGCGCGTATCGAGGTGGTGCGGGCGGTGGAGCGGGACCTGATCACCACGCCGGATGAGCAGTTCCGTTTCCATAGCGGTGTGCCTGCATAAAGCAGCCGCGAAGCGGCCGTCTGATGACCCTCTCCCATTTATGGGAGACGACTGCATGGATGCAGGAGGTAGGGCGACGCAGGACGCCAAAGCCGAGGGTGCCCGAAGGGCGGGAGAGGGGGCAGAGCCCTATAGCTCGAACGGCGCCTGATTGAAGCCCTGTTCATCGACCTGCAACGCCCAGCCCTGACGATCCCAGTCCCCCAGCACGATGCGTCGTGCCGGTTGGCCGTTGACCTCCAGCTCATGCACCGCCGGCCTATGGGTATGGCCATGGATCAGCGTGCGTACGCCGTATTCGGCCATCACCTTGATCACTTCCTGCGGCGTGACATCGACGATATCGCTGGCCTTCATCCGTGTCTGCGCGCGGCTTTCGTTGCGCAGCTTGCGCGCCAGCTTCTGCCGCGTGCTGAGCGGCAGATTGCGCAGAATCAGCAGTGACAGCGGGTTGCGTAGCCAGCGGCGCAGTTTCATGTAGCCGACATCGAGGGTGCACAGGCTGTCGCCATGCATCAGCAGCACGGTCTCGCCGCCTATCTGCACTGTGTGCGGGTCGCTCAGCAGGGTGCAGCCCGCCTCGCGGCAGAACGCCTTGCCGATAAGGAAGTCGCGATTGCCATGCATCAGGTAGATGCGCGTGCCGGCATTACTCTGCTCGCGCAGGGCGCGGGCGATCTCGTGTTGAAAGGGCGTCATGCCGTCGTCGCCGATCCAGACTTCGAAGAAGTCGCCGAGGATGTACAGCGCCTCGGCCTGGCGTGCGCGGGTGACGAGAAAATGCAGAAACGCCCGGGTGATATCCGGGCGTTTCTCTTCGAGGTGCAGATCGGAGATCAGCAGAATCATCGATTTACTCGGCTACGACTTCAGCCTTCTCGATGATCACGTCGTCCACCGGTACGTCCTGGTGGCCGGATTTCATGGTGGTGGCGACGCCCTTGATCTTCTCGACCACGTCCATGCCTTCGACCACTTCACCGAATACGGCGTAGCCCCAGCCCTGAACGGTCGGTGCGCTGTGATTGAGGAAGGCGTTGTCGGCGACGTTGATGAAGAACTGCGCGCTGGCCGAATGCGGCTCCATGGTGCGAGCCATGGCGACGGTGCCGACCTTGTTGGCGACGCCGTTGTTGGCTTCGTTCTTGATCGGTGCGCGGGTCGGTTTCTGCTTCATGCCTGGCTCGAAACCGCCGCCCTGGATCATGAAATTGCCGATTACGCGGTGGAAAACGGTGCCGTCGTAATGACCTTCTTTCACGTATTGCTCGAAGTTGGCCACGGTTTCCGGGGCCTTGTCGGCGAACAGGTTCAGGGTGATGACGCCGTGGTTGGTGTGCAGTTTGATCATGATCGTATCCGTGAAGAGGCAGGTTCGAGCCGATGGCTCTGGGGTGAACAGCGCTTGTCAGGGTGGTATGCACCCTGTCAGGGGCTTGACAGGTTGGTTATGATACGGACTTTGCCCGAAGCGGCCTACCCTGTGCCGCGCCAGTATTGTTAAGGACACCATGAGCAAGCCTACCGTCGAAAAAGCTGCCAACTTCCTGCGCCCCATCGTCCAGGCTGATCTGGACAGCGGCAAGCACGCCAAGATCGTGACCCGCTTCCCGCCGGAGCCCAACGGCTACCTGCACATCGGTCATGCCAAGAGCATCTGCCTGAACTTCGGCCTGGCCGACGAGTTCGGCGGTCAGTGCAACCTGCGTTTCGACGACACCAACCCGGCCAAGGAAGACCAGGAATACATCGACGCGATCAAGGCCGATGTCGAGTGGCTGGGCTTCAAGTGGGCCGGTGAGGAGCGCTACGCCTCCAACTATTTCGACCAACTGCATGCCTGGGCCGTCGAGCTGATCAAGGCGGGCAAGGCCTTCGTCTGCGACCTGAACGCCGAGGAAATGCGCGAGTACCGCGGCAACCTGACCGAGCCGGGCAAGAACAGCCCGTTCCGCGAGCGTAGCGTCGAGGAAAACCTCGATCTGTTCGCCCGCATGAAGGCTGGTGAGTTCCCCGACGGCGCCCGTTCGCTGCGGGCCAAGATCGACATGGCCTCGCCGAACATCAACCTGCGCGACCCGATCCTCTATCGCATTCGCCACGCTCACCACCATCAGACCGGTGACAAGTGGTGCATCTACCCGAGCTATGACTTCACCCACGGCCAGTCGGACGCCATCGAGGGCATCACTCACTCCATCTGCACCCTGGAGTTCGAGGACCATCGTCCGCTGTACGAGTGGTTCCTGACCAACCTGTCGGTGCCGGCACAGCCGCGTCAGTACGAATTCGCCCGGCTGAACCTGAACTTCACCATCACCAGCAAGCGCAAACTCAAGCAGCTGGTGGACGAGAAGCACGTCAACGGTTGGGACGACCCGCGCATGTCGACGCTGTCCGGCTACCGTCGCCGTGGCTATACCCCGGCTTCGATCCGCGCTTTCTGCGACATGATCGGCGTCAACCGCGCCGGCGGCCTGGTGGACATCGGCATGCTCGAGTTCGCCATTCGTGACGACCTGGACGCCAACGCCGCGCGTGCCATGTGCGTGCTCAAACCGCTGAAGGTGGTGATCACCAACTACCCGCAAGGCCAGGTCGAGAATCTGGAGCTGGCGCGCCATCCCAAGCAGGACATGGGCGTGCGCGTGCTGCCGTTCTCCCGCGAGATCTACATCGACGCCAGCGACTTCGAGGAAACCCCGCCGGACGGCTTCAAGCGCCTGATCCCGGGCGGCGAAGTGCGCCTGCGTGGCAGCTACGTGATTCGCGCCGACGAAGCCATCAAGGACGCCGCCGGCAATATCGTCGAACTGCGCTGCAGCTATGACGAGAACACCCTGGGCAAGAACCCGGAAGGCCGCAAGGTCAAGGGCGTGATCCACTGGGTGCCGGCTGCCGAGAGCGTCGAGTGCGAAGTGCGCCTGTACGATCGTCTGTTCCGCTCGGCCAACCCCGAGAAAGCGGAAGAGGGCGGTAGCTTCCTCGACAACATCAACCCGGATTCGCTGGTGGTGCTCAGCGGTTGCCGCGCCGAGCCGTCGCTGGCCAAGGCAGCGGCCGAGGATCGTTTCCAGTTCGAGCGTGAAGGCTACTTCTGCCTGGACAAGGACTCGACTGCCGATGCGTTGGTGTTCAACCGTACCGTCACCCTGCGCGATTCCTGGGGTCAGTAAATGGCACTTTCCATCTACAACACCCTGAGCAAGGTCAAGGAACCGTTCAAGCCGTTGGAAGGCAACAGCGTGCGCATGTACGTGTGCGGCATGACGGTCTATGACTTCTGCCACATTGGTCACGCTCGCGTGATGGTCGCATTCGACGTGGTCACCCGCTGGCTGCGTCAGCGCGGTTACGATGTGACCTACGTGCGCAACATCACCGACATCGACGACAAGATCATCACGCGCGCCAACGAGAACGGCGAGCCGTTCGAGGCGCTGGTCGAGCGCATGATCGCGGCGATGCATGAAGACGAAGCGCGTCTGTCTGTGCTGCGTCCGGATATCGAACCGCGCGCCACCGGCCATATCGCCGGCATGCACGAGATGATCCAGACCCTGATCGACAAGGGCTTCGCCTACGCGCCGGGCAATGGCGACGTGTACTACCGCGTCGGCAAGTTCGTTGGTTACGGCAAGCTGTCGCGCAAGAAGATCGAAGACCTGAAGATCGGTGCGCGCATCGAGGTCGACGAGGCCAAGGAAGACCCGCTGGACTTCGTCCTGTGGAAGGGCGTCAAGCCGGGCGAGCCGAGCTGGGAGTCGCCTTGGGGCGCAGGGCGTCCGGGCTGGCATATCGAGTGCTCGGTGATGTCCACCTGCTGCCTGGGCGAGACCTTCGACATCCACGGCGGCGGCCCGGATCTGGTGTTCCCGCACCACGAGAACGAGATCGCGCAGAGCGAGGCAGCCACCGGCAAGCAGTACGCCAATGCCTGGATGCACGCCGGCGCGGTGCGCGTGGATGGCGAGAAGATGTCCAAGAGCCTGGGCAACTTCTTCACCATCCGCGAGGTGCTGGAGAAGTATCATCCTGAGGTGGTGCGCTACCTGCTGGTGTCCAGCCACTACCGCAGCCCGATCAATTACTCGGAAGAGAGCCTCAAGGAAGCCAAGGGCGCTCTGGAGCGCTTCTACAACGGCCTCAAAGGCCTGCCGGTAGCTGCGCCTGCCGGTGGCGAAGCCTTCGTCGAGCGTTTCGGCGCAGCGATGGACGATGATTTCAATTCACCAGAAGCCTGTGCGGTGTTGTTCGAGATGATCCGCGAGGTCAACCGCTTGCGTGAGTCTGACGTGCAGGCTGCAGCCGGTCTGGCTGCGCAGCTCAAGCAACTGGCCAGCGTGCTTGGCGTGCTGCAGCTCGAACCCGATGCATTCCTCCAGGCCGGTGCTGCCGGCAAGGTGGACGCCGCCGAAGTCGAGGCGCTGATCGCCGCGCGCCTGCAGGCCCGTGCCGACAAGAACTGGGCGGAAAGCGACCGCATCCGCGACCAGCTCACCGCCATGGGCGTGGTGTTGGAAGACGGCAAGGGTGGCACCACCTGGCGCCTGGCCGAGTAAGGCTGATGCTCAACGACAAAGGCCGCTTTCCAGCGGCCTTTGTCATTTCTGAGCCTCGAAGTTCTGGGCCCGTCTAGCTGGCCGGTACCGTCATGGCTCGATGCTTTCGAGCAACTGCAGCGCCAGGCGCACGCGCTCGGCATTCGGGTAGTTGCGGTTGGCGAGTATCACCAGGCCGGTATCGCGCGCCGGAAGCAGCAGGATGTAGGCGCCGAAGCCATTGGTCGAGCCGGTCTTGTTCAGCAGCAGGTCGCCTTCGGCTGGCCTGGGAACACTGAAACGCGCCACGGTCTGCGGTTGCAGCGCCATTTCCGCTGAGTTGCCGGCCTGCAGTTTCTTCAGACTGATGGGGTATGCGTAGCGCTCCCAGCCCAGGGCCTGAGTCATGTCGCCGACCTGGTAGTAGCCGCGATGGGTTGAGCTGATCGCCTGGCGCAGTGGTGCGGGTAATTGATCCGGGTGCAGGTTGGTGTTGATGAAACGCAGCATATCGGTGGCGCTGGATTTCAGCCCGTAGGCTTCAGCATCCAGCGCGCCGGGAGTCACGCGCACCGCCTTGTCGTCGCGGTAGCCCCAGGCATAGTGCTCCATCTGCTCGGTCGGTATGCGGACGTAGCTTTCCTGCATGCCCAGTTGCGGCAGCAAATCCTTCTCCATCAACTGCTGAAACGGCTCGGCCAGACTGGCGGCCGCCAGGTAGCCGAGCAGGCCGATGCTGGGGTTGGAATACAGTCGTTGCGTACCCGGCGGATACACTGCCTGCCAGTTACGGTAGTAATCGAGCATCTGTCGTTCGTTGCTGACCGCGTCCGGGAATTGCAGCGGCAGGCCACCCGGGGTGTAAGTGGCCAGATCCAGCAGGCTGATGTGGTCGAAGGCGGTGCCGCGCAGGACAGACAGATATTGGCTGGCGTTGTCGCTGAGGTTCAGCGTGCCGCGGGCTTCGGCGTAGGCGCCGAGGGTGGCGGTGAAGAGTTTGCTGATCGAGCCCAGCTCGAACAGGGTGTGGCGATCCACCGCCTGGCCGCTTTCACGGGATGCCACGCCGTATTCGAAGAAATGCGACTGCCCCTTGTGGTTGATGGCGATGGCCATGCCGGGAATGGCATAGGTCTGCATCATCGACTTCGCAGCGGCGTCCACCTGTGTTTCCAGTGAAGGAGCTGCCGGCGCGTGGCTGGCGGCCAGCAGCGCCAGGGCGGCGAACAGGGGGCGGTACAGGTGGCGCATGCTGAGTTCCTTTCGTGGCGGGACGACGCCTGTGCTGCTCGATGGGCGAGTGCAGTGGCAAATGTATGGCTTGGGCAGATTCTTCTAACAAAGGTTCAGGGCCGCACGCCCTGTTCACGCAGGCGCTTGTACAGGGTATTGCGGCTCAGGCCAAGGTGGCGCGCCAAGTAGGAGATATTACCGCCGCAGGCCTGATACTGGCTGGCCAGGTCGCCATCATCCGGCTCGAGATGCGCAGGCAGGGGCGCCTCTGTCGGCAGATCGAGAAAGAAATCATCCGGCAGGTGTTCGGCGCGGATGGGCTGGTCGTCGGCCATGGCCAGCGCCACGCGTAGCACGCTGCTGAGCTGGCGCAGGTTGCCTGGCCATGGATGGTGCTGAAACAGCTCCAGCACCTCGCGGCTGATACCCGCACGTTGGCCAGGTTCACGGTGCTGCTCCCAGAGTTTCTGGAACAGCGCCTGCTTGTCACTGCGCTCACGCAGTGGCGGCAGTTCCAGATTCAGGCCGCTGATGCGGTAGTACAGGTCGGCGCGGAACTGGCCGCTGTTGACGTCCTGGCGCAGTGGGCGGTTGGTGGCCGATACCAGGCGCACGTCGACTGGATGCAGCTCACTGCTGCCCAATGGCTGTACGCAGCGCTCCTGCAATACGCGCAGCAGCCGCGCCTGCACACGCAGCGGCATATCACCGATCTCATCGAGAAACAGGGTGCCCTTATGCGCCTTGCGGATCAGGCCGATATGACCCTTCTGGCTAGCGCCGGTAAAGGCGCCTTTCTCGTAGCCGAACAGTTCCGACTCCACCAGCTCCGCTGGAATGGCCGCGCAGTTGACCGCGATGAAGGGTTGATCGGCGCTTGAGCTGGCGCGATGCAGCGCCCTGACGAAAACCTCCTTGCCGGCACCGGTTTCGCCCTGCACCAGGATCGGGATGTCCTTTTCCAGCAGGCGCTCGGCCTGGCGGATGGCCTTTTCCATGCGTGCGTCACCCAGGCTCAGTGCATGCAGATGAGGCTCTTGTGGCGTGCTTTGCGCAACCTGCGGGCGGAAATCGCGAGGCTTAATGGGGGCCGGTCGGGCAGGGCGCCGTACTCGTGCGTGAAAACGAAAGTGGCCGCTGGTGCGCAGGCTGAACGGCTGGCCGTCCGGCTGGTTGAGCAACTGCTGTAGAGGCACGTCGAACAGTTGCTCGATGGCGCCGTAGGTCAACGGTTGGCCCAGCAGATTGTCAGCGCGGCGGTTGGCCGACACCACGTGGCCCTGTTCATCGAACACCACCAGGCCGGCCCAGGGGCTGTCGAGGTTGTCGAGGCTGGTGTTGAAGCTGAGCAGGTGGTACTGGTCGGCGAACAGCTTGAGGATCAGGCGGTTCTCCACCGACTGGCTCATCATCTTGACCATGCCCAGGGTATGCGCTGGCGGCAGGTAGCTGTCGCTGGACACGTCGAGTACGGCGATCATGCGCCGCTGTTCGTCGAAGATCGGCGAGGCCGAGCCGGTCATGAATCGGTTGGCCTTGAGAAAATGCTCGTCGTGCTGGATATGCACGGCCTGGCCGCAACTGAGCGCGGTGCCGATGGCGTTGGTGCCGGTGTAGCGTTCCAGCCAGCTGGCGCCGGCCACGAAGCCGGCGGCCTGGCGTGGCTCGATGAAGCGCTGGTCGCCCCAGGATTGCAGCAGCCGGCCCTGGTCGTCGGCGAGCATGATCAGGCAGTTGGAGTTGGAAAGGATGGTGCCGTAGTAGGGCAGCACTTCCTGATGAGTGGTCTGCACCAGGGCCTGACGGCTTTCCAGCAGCGCCGAAAGATCGCCTGGCGCCGGCGGGTCGAAGCGGGGCGCGCTCTGGTGAGTCAGGCCGTAGTCACGGCAGCGCGACCAGGATTCCTGGATGATGGCGTCATGCGCCGGTGCGCGGGCAGCTTCTGTCATGGTGCGATCTCTTCTTGTTGGTTCGCGATCTGCGCCGCGATCGGTCCAGTTTCGTTCAAGGCTGTTCAAAGTCAACGAACCAATTGTTCAGTTGTTCACATTCGACTGTTCAAAAGTGTTCAGTGGAAAACCGTCGCTGCACCGTTCTTTGGTGGTTTTTTCGATTCTGATCAAAGAGATGCGTTGTTTTTTGTGGGGCTGGCACGCTTGTCGCTATCGATGTTCGCAATCGAATGGCACGACAAGAAAAAGGACAGGCCATGTCGCTCAAGCTCGAACACGTCACCCGTATCGTCGACGGCCAGGTGCATATCGACGATGCCTGCCTCAGTTTCGAACCGGGCTCCTTCAACGTTCTGCTCGGCCGCACCCTCGCCGGCAAGACCAGCCTGATGCGCCTGATGGCCGGGCTGGATCGGCCCAATAGCGGCCGCGTGCTGATGAACGGCGCCGATGTCACCGGCGTGCCGGTGCGCCAGCGCAACGTGTCGATGGTCTATCAGCAGTTCATCAACTACCCGACCCTGACGGTGTTCGAGAACATCGCTTCGTCACTGCGCCAGGCCGGCGTGGCCAAGGAGCAGATCGTCGATAAGGTCGAGGCTACGGCGCGCATGCTGCGCATCGAGAAGCTGCTGTCGCGTTATCCGCTGGAACTCTCCGGCGGCCAGCAGCAGCGCACGGCCATGGCCCGGGCGCTGGTCAAGGATGCCTCGCTGATCCTGTTCGACGAACCGCTGGTCAACCTCGACTACAAACTGCGCGAAGAGCTGCGCCAGGAAATGCGCGAGCTGTTCCAGGCGCGCCACACCATTGCCATCTACGCCACCACCGAGCCCAACGAGGCACTGGCCCTGGGCGGCACCACCACTATCCTGCATGAGGGGCGGGTGGTGCAGAGTGGCAAGACCGCCGAGGTCTATCACCGCCCGCAGCAGGTTCTGGCCGCCGAGCTGTTCTCGGAGCCTGCGATCAACCTGATGCCGGGGCGTATCAGCGGCACCGAGGTGAGCTTCGCCGACTGCGTGCACTTTCCGCTGAACCCCGATCTGCGCGGCATCGCCGAGGGCGAGTACCGCTTTGGCGTGCGCCCCAGTCATATAGGTTTGGTGCCGTCCAATGACGATGATCTGGAGCTGGCGGTAACCGTTGAGCTGGCCGAGATCAGCGGCTCGGAAACCTTCCTGCATGTGCGCAACGAGCAGTTCGTGCTGGTGCTGCACCTGCCGGGCGTGCACGAGTACGCGGTGGACACGCCGATCCTGATCTACATCCCCACCCACAAGCTGTTCGTCTTCGCTGCCGATGGGCAGTTGGTGCAGGCGCCCAGTCGTCGTCAGGGGAGGACCGCCTGATGGCCGAGATTCGTCTACACAACCTCGCGCACAGCTACAGCGGCGCACCGAAGGCGCCGGAAGACTATGCGATTCGCGAGATGAACCACGTCTGGCAGCAGGGCGGCGCCTACGCGTTGCTGGGGCCGTCGGGCTGTGGCAAGTCCACCTTGCTCAACATCATCTCCGGCCTGCTCAGCCCGTCGCAGGGCGAGGTGCAGTTCGACGGCAAGGCGGTCAACACGCTATCGCCGCAAGAGCGCAACATCGCCCAGGTTTTCCAGTTCCCGGTGGTCTACGACACCATGACGGTGTTCGACAACCTGGCCTTCCCGCTGCGCAACCAGGGCATGGATGAAGCGCGGGTGATGAGTAAGGTGCATGAAATCGCCGAGGTCTTGGAGTTGCATCCGCTGCTGCACAAGAAGGCGCGCAACCTCACCGCCGACGAGAAGCAGAAGGTGTCCATGGGCCGTGGCCTGGTGCGCGACGACGTGTCGGCGATTCTCTTCGACGAGCCGCTGACGGTGATCGACCCACACCTGAAGTGGAAGCTGCGGCGCAAGCTCAAGCAGATCCACGAGCAGTTCAATATCACCATGGTCTACGTCACCCACGACCAGTTGGAGGCTTCCACCTTCGCCGACAAGATCGCAGTGATGTACGGCGGGCAGATCGTCCAGTTCGGCACGCCGCGCGAGCTGTTCGAGCGCCCCGGACACACCTTCGTCGGCTATTTCATCGGCAGCCCCGGCATGAACCTGATTGACGTGCAGCGCTGCGACGGCGGGGTGCGCTTTGCCGGTACCGTGCTGCCGCTTTCCGACGCGCTCAATCAGCGTCTGGCCGAACTGGATGGCAAGCGTCTGCAGGTGGGCATTCGTCCCGAGTTCGTGCACGTCTGGGACGGCGCCTATGAAGATGCGTTGTGTGGCCGGGTGCTGCATGTCGAGGATCTCGGCACCTACAAGATCCTCACTTTCGACCTCGATGGCCAGGTGCTCAAGGCGCGCCTGCAGGAGGATCAGCCCGTGCCCCACGAGCAGGTTTACCTGAGTTTTCCGGCGCAGTGGCTGATGCTCTATGCCGACGACTACCTGGTGGAGGTGGCGCCATGAAGGTGCAGAACAACAAGGCCTGGTGGCTGGTGCTGCCGGTATTTCTGCTGGTGGCGTTCAGCGCCATCGTGCCGATGATGACGGTGGTCAACTATTCGGTGCAGGACATCTTCGACCCGGCCACCCGCTACTTCGTCGGCGTCGACTGGTATCGCCAGGTGCTGCAGGACCCACGCCTGCATGACTCGTTGCTGCGCCAGTTCATCTTCTCCGCCTGCGTACTGTTGATCGAGATTCCGCTAGGGATCGCTATCGCTCTGTGCATGCCGACTCGCGGGCGCTGGGCCTCGCTGTGCCTGATCCTGATGGCCATTCCGCTGCTGATCCCATGGAACGTGGTCGGCACCATCTGGCAGATATTCGGCCGTGCCGACATCGGGCTGATGGGTTGGGCGCTGAACAGTCTGGGTATCAGCTACAACTACGCCGCCAACACCATGGATGCCTGGGTGACCGTGCTGATCATGGATGTCTGGCACTGGACCTCGCTGGTGGCGCTGCTGTGCTATTCCGGCCTGCGCGCCATTCCCGATGTCTACTACCAGGCAGCGCGCATCGACCGTGCCTCGAACTGGGCGGTGTTCCGCCATATCCAGTTGCCCAAGCTCAAGAGCGTGCTGCTGATCGCGGTGATGCTGCGCTTCATGGACAGCTTCATGATCTACACAGAGCCGTTCGTGCTCACCGGTGGCGGGCCGGGCAACGCCACCACCTTCCTCAGCCAGACCCTGACGCAAATGGCTGTCGGCCAGTTCGACCTGGGCCCGGCGGCGGCGTTCTCGCTGGTGTACTTCCTGATCATCCTGCTGGTGTCCTGGCTGTTCTACACCGCCATGACCCACGACGACAAAACTCGCTGAGGCCGACCATGACGCTGCGCAAACGCCTGGTACTGCTGATCTACTTTCTGTTCCTGCTGGTGCCGATCTACTGGCTGCTGAATATGTCGTTCAAGAGCAATACCGAGATTCTCGGTGGGCTCAGCCTGTGGCCGCAGAATTTCACCCTGGACAACTACCGGGTGATCTTCACCGACCGCAGCTGGTACGAGGGCTATCTCAACTCGCTGTACTACGTCAGCCTCAACACCCTGATCTCGCTCAGCGTGGCGCTGCCGGCGGCCTACGCCTTCTCGCGCTACCGTTTTCTCGGTGACAAGCACCTGTTCTTCTGGCTGCTGACCAACCGCATGGCGCCGCCCGCGGTATTCCTGCTGCCGTTCTTCCAGCTGTACTCGTCCATCGGCCTGTTCGACACCCATATTGCCGTGGCGTTGGCGCACTGCCTGTTCAACGTGCCGCTGGCGGTGTGGATTCTCGAAGGCTTCATGTCCAGCGTGCCCAAGGAAATCGACGAGACGGCCTATATCGACGGTTACAGCTTCCCGAAATTCTTCGTGAAGATCTTCATCCCGCTGATCCGCTCCGGCATCGGCGTCACGGCCTTCTTCTGCTTCATGTTCTCCTGGGTCGAGCTGCTGCTGGCGCGCACCCTGACCTCGGTGGACGCCAAGCCCATCGCGGCGGTGATGACCCGTACCGTGTCCGCCTCGGGTATCGACTGGGGCGTACTCGCTGCTGCCGGGGTGCTGACCATCATCCCGGGGATGCTGGTGATCTGGTTCGTTCGCAACCATGTGGCCAAGGGCTTCGCCCTCGGTCGCGTGTAAGGGAGGTTCATCATGAGCTGGATGGCCTGGACTCTACCGACCGCGCTGTTCTTCGGTTGCATCGCCGTGCTGCTGGCCGGCATGACGTTGGTCGAACTGCGCTGGCCCTGTGTCGAGCGCAAGGGTTTTCTGCCGATCACCACCACCCGTGGGGATCGGCTGTTCATCGGTCTGCTCGGCAGCGCCTACCTGCACCTGCTGGTGATAGGCGTGACCGACTGGAGCGTGTGGATAGCGTCGCTGCTATCGCTGTTGTGGTTGTGCGCAGTCATGCGCTGGGGCTGAGCCGGGCTGCCGCCGGTATGCCTCTCCCCATATCCTGAGATGGAGGTCTCTATGTTCGACAATAACAACAAGACCCGACATAGCATGGCGTTGGCTGCCTTGCTGGCGTTGTCCGGTTTGAGCGGTGTGGCCTGGGCGGATGCCTATGAAGAGGCCGCGAAGAAATGGATTGCCGATGAGTTCAACCCCTCGACCCTGACGCCGGAGCAACAGCTCGAAGAGCTGAAGTGGTTCATCAAGGCTGCCGAGCCGTTTCGTGGCATGAACATCAACGTCGCGTCGGAAACCCTGACCACTCACGAGTATGAGTCCAAGGTGCTGGCCAAGGCCTTCAGTGAAATCACCGGCATCAAGCTCAAGCATGACCTGATGCAGGAAGGCGATGTGGTCGAGAAACTGCAGACGCAGATGCAATCCGGCAAGAACATCTACGACGGCTGGGTCAACGACTCGGACCTGATCGGTACCCACTTCCGCTATGGCAAGGCGGTCTCGATCACCGACATGATGGCTAACGAGGGTAAGGACTTCACCTCGCCGACTCTCGATCTTGACGATTTCATCGGCCTGTCATTCACCACCGGGCCGGACGGCAAGGTTTATCAGTTGCCCGATCAGCAGTTTGCCAACCTCTACTGGTTCCGCGCCGACTGGTTCGAGCGTCCGGAGCTGAAGGCCAAGTTCAAGGAAATCTACGGCTACGAGCTGGGCGTGCCGGTGAACTGGTCGGCCTACGAGGACATTGCTGAGTTCTTCTCGGTACACGTCAAGGAAATCGACGGTAAGCGTGTCTATGGCCACATGGACTACGGCAAGAAAGATCCGTCGCTGGGCTGGCGTTTCACCGACGCCTGGTTCTCCATGGCTGGCGGTGGCGACAAGGGCCTGCCCAACGGCCTGCCGGTGGACGAGTGGGGCATTCGCGTCGACGGCTGCCGCCCGGTAGGTTCCAGTGTCGCCCGCGGTGGTGATACCAACGGGCCGGCGGCGGTGTTCGCCACGCAGAAGTACGTCGATTGGATGCGCCAGTACGCGCCGCCGGAAGCGCAGGGCATGACCTTCTCCGAATCCGGTCCGGTGCCGGCGCAGGGCGCCATCGCTCAGCAGATCTTCTGGTACACCGCCTTTACCGCCGATATGACCAAGCCGGGGCTGCCGGTGGTCAACGACGATGGCACGCCGAAATGGCGCATGGCGCCGTCGCCAAAGGGCCCGTATTGGGAGGAGGGCATGAAGCTCGGTTATCAGGACACCGGTTCCTGGACCTTCCTCAACTCCACGCCGGAGAAACAGCGCCTGGCCGCCTGGCTCTATGCGCAGTTCGTTACCTCCAAGACCGTCTCGCTGAAAAAGACCCTGGTCGGCCTGACGCCGATTCGTGAGTCGGACATCAACTCGCAGGCGATGACCGACGTAGCGCCCAAGCTGGGTGGTCTGGTGGAGTTCTACCGTAGCCCGGCACGTGTGCAATGGACGCCGACCGGCACCAACGTGCCGGACTATCCACGTCTGGCTCAGCTCTGGTGGCAGTTCATCGCCGAGGCCGCTAGCGGTGACAAGACCCCGCAACAGGCGCTCGATGGCCTGGCGGCTGCGCAAGACACCATGCTCGGTCGTCTGGAGCGCTCCGGTGTGCTGGGCGAGTGCGGGCCGAAGCTGAATGAGCCGCGTGACCCGCAGTACTGGTTCGACCAGCCGGGTGCACCGAAGCCCAAGCTGGCCAACGAGAAACCCAAAGGCGAAACCATCGCCTACGACGAGTTGCTCAAGTCCTGGGAGCAGGCGCGCAACTGATCCAAGTGGCAGAAACGACAACGGCACCCTCGGGTGCCGTTGTTCGTTATGCAGCGCTGCTTACTTATGCAGATGTTCGGCCGCGTGCAGGGTGTTCTCCAACAGCCCGGCGCGAGTCATTGGGCCAACACCGCCTGGAACTGGTGTGATCCAGCCGGCGCGGGGCAGGGCAGCATCAAAGGTTACGTCGCCAACCAGCTTGCCGTCTTCCTGGCGGTTGATGCCAACGTCGATGACGATGGCGCCTGGCTTGATCCACTCACCCTTGACCAGTCCCGGCTTGCCGGCAGCGACCACGACGATATCGGCCTGGCCTACATGGCCGGCCAGATCCTTGGTGAAACGGTGAGTGACGGTGACGGTGCAACCGGCCAGCAACAGCTCCATGGCCATCGGGCGCCCGACGATATTGGACGCACCGACTACCACCGCATGCATGCCGTACAGATCGGCACCGGTGCTTTCCAGCAGGGTCATGATGCCTTTGGGGGTGCAGGGGCGCAGCAGCGGCATGCGCTGTGCCAAACGGCCGATGTTGTAGGGATGGAAGCCGTCCACATCCTTGTCCGGACGAATACGTTCGAGCAGCAGGGAAGAGTCGAGATTCTCCGGCAGCGGCAGCTGTACCAGGATGCCGTCGATGGTCGGGTCTTCATTGAGCTCGTCGATCAGGGCGAGCAGATCGGCCTGGCTGGTCTCTGCCGGCAGGTCATAGGCACGGGAGAGGAAACCGACTTCTTCGCAATCCTTGCGTTTATGTGACACATAGACCTGGGAGGCAGGATCGGTGCCGACCAGGATCACGGCCAGGCCTGGCGCACGAAGGCCTTGCTGGCGGCGTTCGGCGACACGTTGGGCAATCTGCTGGCGGAGGCTGGCGGCGATCGCCTTGCCGTCGATCAGTTGTGCGGTCATTGCGCTGGTTAACCATTAATAAGGATGAAAAAAGGACGCGCATTCTCGCATGGGCGCTCACCTGGGCAAAGGCGCCTGCCGTCGTTTTCGCGTAACTCCTTTAAATCGCTGAATTTTTTTGAAAATTTCTGTTGACGAGGTTGGGAGGCGTCTATAACATTCGCCCCGCTTCTCAGGAACAGCCACTCGCTGGGTGAGGCGGCAAGAGCCAAGCCCTGGTGGTGAGGTTGGAGCCAAAAGCTTGTAAGTCTGCGCTAGCGGATGGATAAGTGCCCGTAGCTCAGCTGGATAGAGCATCCGCCTTCTAAGCGGATGGTCGCAGGTTCGAGTCCTGCCGGGTGCGCCATTTGGCGGTCAGGCAAGAGTAAGCAAATGCAATATGGTGGGCGTAGCTCAGTTGGTAGAGCACAGGATTGTGGCTCCTGGTGTCGTGGGTTCGATTCCCATCGTCCACCCCATATTCCAAAGCGCCAGGCCAAAAGCCTGGCGTTTTTGTTTTAAGCTGCAAAGCCACGCGGACGTGGTGGAATTGGTAGACACACCAGATTTAGGTTCTGGCGCCGCAAGGTGTGAGAGTTCGAGTCTCTCCGTCCGCACCATCTTTATATAGCCCCTCCCGACTGCCGCCTGCTTCTAGGGTGACTTCTGCACATTGAGCCTCTAGAATGCTTGGCCTTGATTCGGGGCCGGTTCGAGCCGGCTTATGTCTGTGCAACGAGGAATATCCATGCAAGTTTCTGTTGAAAGCACTTCTGCTCTTGAGCGCCGCATGACTGTCGGCGTACCCGTCGAGCGCATCGAGACCGAAGTCAACAAGCGTCTGCAGCAGACTGCCCGTCGTGCCAAGGTTCCTGGCTTCCGCCCTGGCAAGGTGCCGATGAGCGTGATTCGTCAGCGTTATGAAGACGCTGCTCGTCAGGAAGCTCTGGGCGACCTGATCCAGGCTACCTTCTACGAAGCCGTGGTTGAGCAGAAGCTGAATCCGGCCGGTGCTCCGGCTGTCGAGCCCAAGTCCTTCGAGAAGGGTAAGGATCTGGAATACGTCGCTACTTTCGAAGTATTCCCCGAGTTTCAGGTTTCCGGTTTCGACTCCATCACCATCGAGCGTCTCGAAGCTGATGTGGCTGACAGCGACGTCGACAACATGCTCGACATTCTGCGCAAGCAGAACACCCGCTTCGAAGCTGTTGAGCGTGCTGCCGAGAATGGCGATCAGTTGAACATCGACTTCGTTGGCAAGATCGACGGTGAAGCCTTCGCTGGTGGTAGCGCCAAGGGCACTCAACTGGTGCTGGGCTCCGGCCGCATGATCCCGGGCTTCGAAGATGCCCTGGTCGGCGCCAAGGCTGGTGAAGAGCGCGTGATCACCCCGACCTTCCCTGAGGACTACCAGAACCTCGATCTGGCCGGCAAAACCGCCGAGTTCACCGTTACCGTGAACAGCGTTTCCGCGCCGCAGCTGCCTGAGCTGAACGACGAATTCTTCGCTCTGTTCGGTATCAAGGAGGGCGGTCTGGAAGGTTTCCGTGCCGAAGTTCGCAAGAACATGGAGCGCGAGCTACGTCAGGCCATCAAGTCCAAGGTCAAGAACCAGGTAATGGACGGCCTGCTGGCTGCCAACCCGGTTGAAGTGCCGAAGGCGTTGATCGGTAACGAAGTGAACCGTCTGCGCGTGCAGGCCGTTCAGCAGTTCGGTGGCAATATCCAGCCTGACCAACTGCCGGCCGAGCTGTTCGAAGAGCAAGCCAAGCGGCGTGTGGTGCTGGGCCTGATCGTTGCTGAAGTGGTCAAGCAGTTCGACCTGAAGCCTGACGAAGCCCGCGTACGCGAACTGATCGAGGAAATGGCCTCGGCTTACCAAGAGCCTGAGCAGGTCGTCGCCTGGTACTACAAGAACGACCAGCAAATGAACGAAGTGCGTTCGGTTGTACTGGAAGAGCAAGTTGTAGATACTGTTCTGCAGAAGGCCAACGTGACCGATAAAGCGGTTTCCTACGAAGACGCAGTCAAGCCGGCGGAAGCTCCTAAAGCCGACTGATCTGGTAACCTCGTTCGAGAACACCACCATAAGCCAGCCTCCGTGCTGGCTTATGCGTATTTGAGACATGACTATTAGGGAGTGAGCGCAAGACATGTCCCGCAATCCTTTTATGCAAAACATGCCTGAAATCCAGGCCGCTGGCGGCCTGGTGCCGATGGTCATCGAGCAGTCCGCTCGTGGCGAGCGTGCCTACGACATCTATTCGCGTCTGCTCAAGGAGCGCGTGATCTTTCTGGTTGGTCAGGTCGAGGACTACATGGCCAACCTGATCTGCGCCCAGCTGCTGTTTCTGGAAGCAGAGAATCCGGACAAGGACATTCACCTGTACATCAACTCGCCGGGTGGCTCGGTGACTGCAGGTATGGCCATCTACGACACCATGCAGTTCATCAAGGCGGACGTGTCCACCACCTGCATCGGTCAAGCCTGCAGCATGGGTGCATTCCTGCTGGCTGGCGGCGCCAAGGGCAAGCGTTTCTGCCTGCCGAACTCGCGCGTGATGATTCACCAGCCGCTGGGTGGCTTCCAGGGGCAGGCCTCGGACATCGAGATCCATGCCAAGGAAATACTGTTTATCCGTGAGCGCTTGAACGAGCTGCTGGCGCATCACACTGGTCAGAGTCTGGAAATCATCGAGCGTGATACCAACCGCGACAACTTCATGAGCGCTTCGCGGGCCATGGAATACGGTCTTGTAGATGCCGTACACGAAAAGCGTCAAATGCCGGTCTAGATAAGGCTCCTTCTGCGGGCACCCTTCAATGACGCGACCTGCGCCCTTGAAAATGCCCGCATTTGCCTTCATCTTGTGTTTCAAGCCTACCGTATTGGATTGATCGAATGACTGATACCCGTAACGGTGAGGACAACGGCAAACTGCTTTATTGCTCCTTCTGCGGCAAAAGCCAGCATGAAGTGCGCAAGTTGATCGCCGGTCCTTCCGTCTTCATCTGCGACGAATGCGTCGACCTGTGCAATGACATCATCCGCGAGGAGGTTCAGGAAGCACAGGCCGAGAGCAGCGCGCACAAACTCCCAGCACCCAAGGAAATCAGCGGCATCCTCGATCAGTATGTGATTGGTCAGGAGCGCGCCAAGAAAGTGCTGTCGGTAGCGGTATACAACCACTACAAGCGTCTTAATCAGCGCGACAAGAAAGATGATGTCGAGCTGGGCAAGAGCAACATTCTGCTGATCGGTCCGACCGGTTCCGGCAAGACACTGCTGGCGGAAACGCTGGCGCGTCTGCTCAATGTGCCGTTCACCATCGCTGACGCCACGACCCTGACCGAAGCCGGTTATGTCGGTGAGGACGTCGAGAACATCATTCAGAAGCTGCTGCAGAAGTGCGATTACGATGTCGAGAAGGCCCAGATGGGCATCGTCTACATCGACGAAATCGACAAGATCTCGCGCAAGTCCGATAACCCGTCGATTACTCGCGACGTGTCGGGTGAGGGCGTGCAGCAGGCGCTGCTGAAACTGATCGAGGGCACTGTTGCCTCGGTTCCGCCGCAAGGCGGGCGCAAGCATCCGCAGCAGGAATTCCTGCAGGTCGACACGCGCAACATCCTGTTCATCTGTGGCGGTGCATTCGCCGGTCTGGAGAAAGTCATCCAGGCGCGCTCCACCAAGGGCGGCATCGGTTTCGGTGCGGAAGTGCGCAGCAAGCAGGAAGGTAAGAAGATCGGCGAGTCGCTGCGCGAAGTCGAGCCGGACGATTTGGTCAAGTTCGGCCTGATTCCCGAGTTCGTCGGTCGCCTGCCGGTGATTGCGACCCTGGAAGAGTTGGACGAAGCAGCTTTGGTACAGATCCTCACCGAGCCGAAGAACGCGCTGACCAAGCAGTACGCCAAGCTGTTCGAGATGGAAGGCGTGGACCTGGAGTTCCGCTCCGATGCGCTGAAATCCGTGGCGCAGAAGGCGCTGGAACGCAAGACCGGTGCACGTGGCCTGCGTTCTATCCTCGAGGGCATTCTGCTCGACACCATGTACGAGATCCCGTCCCAGCAGGACGTGAGCAAGGTGGTGATCGACGAGAGCGTCATCGAAGGCACCTCCAAGCCGCTGTTGATCTACGAGAACAGCGAGCCGCCGGCGAAGGCCGCGCCAGACGCCTGACGGCTGTCACACGATGCAAAGAAGGGGCCCCTCGGGCCCCTTCGCTTTTCTGGACATTGCGCTTGTTTTTTATGGGAGCTACCCCCATCTTAAAAGCCAAGGGTAATCCCGCCTGTTTACGGCCTTATGGCCGCCGCTGAGCCGAAATCATGAAGACAACCATCGAATTGCCTCTCCTGCCATTGCGCGATGTAGTGGTCTATCCGCACATGGTCATCCCGCTTTTCGTCGGGCGTGAGAAATCCATCGAGGCCCTCGAGGCAGCGATGACGGGCGACAAGCAGATTCTGCTGGTGGCCCAGAAGAATCCGGCCGTCGATGATCCGGATGATCAGGATCTGTATCGCGTAGGCACCGTTGCCACCGTCCTGCAACTGCTCAAGTTGCCCGACGGCACCGTCAAGGTGCTGGTCGAGGGTGAGCAGCGTGGTTCCATCGAGCGTTTCATCGAGCTCGATGATCATTGCCGCGCCGAAGTGCAACTGATCGAGGAGGGCGAGACCGCCGAGCGCGAGTCCGAGGTTTTTACTCGTAGTCTGCTCAGTCAGTTCGAGCAATACGTGCAGCTGGGCAAGAAGGTCCCGGCCGAAGTGCTGTCTTCGCTCAACAGCATCGATGAGCCCAGCCGTCTGGTCGATACCATGGCCGCGCACATGGCGCTGAGGATCGAGCAGAAGCAGGAGATCCTCGAGATTACCTCGCTGTCCGCACGCGTCGAGCATGTGCTGGCGCTGCTGGATGCCGAAATCGACCTGCTGCAGGTCGAGAAGCGCATCCGTGGTCGCGTTAAGAAGCAGATGGAGCGCAGCCAGCGCGAGTACTACCTGAATGAGCAGATGAAGGCCATTCAGAAGGAGCTGGGCGACATCGATGAAGGCCACAACGAGATCGATGAGCTGAAGAAGCGCATCGACAACGCCGGCCTGACCAAGGAAGCGCTGGCCAAGGCCAATGCCGAGTTGAACAAGCTCAAGCAGATGTCGCCGATGTCTGCCGAAGCCACTGTGGTGCGTTCCTACATCGACTGGTTGGTGAACGTGCCGTGGAAGGCCGAGAGCAAGGTACGTCTCGACCTGGCACGTGCAGAGAGCATCCTCGATGCCGACCATTACGGTCTGGAAGAGGTCAAGGAACGCATCCTCGAGTATCTCGCCGTGCAGAAGCGGGTGAAGAAACTCAAGGGGCCGGTGCTGTGCCTGGTAGGCCCGCCTGGTGTGGGCAAAACCTCATTGGCCGAGTCCATTGCCACCGCGACCAACCGCAAGTTCGTGCGTATGGCCTTGGGCGGCGTACGTGACGAGGCCGAGATTCGTGGCCACCGTCGTACCTATATCGGTTCGATGCCGGGGCGTCTGATTCAGAAGATGACCAAGGTCGGCGTGCGCAACCCGCTGTTCCTGCTCGATGAAATCGACAAGATGGGCCAGGACATGCGCGGCGATCCTGCCTCTGCGCTGCTGGAGGTGCTCGATCCGGAGCAGAACCACAATTTCAACGATCATTATCTGGAGGTCGATTACGACCTGTCGGACGTGATGTTCCTCTGCACCGCCAACTCGATGAATATCCCTGGACCGTTGCTGGACCGGATGGAAGTCATTCGGCTGCCGGGTTACACCGAGGACGAGAAGGTCAACATTGCCATCAAATACCTGGCGCCCAAGCAGATACAGGCCAATGGTCTGAAGAAGGGCGAGCTGGACATTGAAGAATCGGCGATTCGCGACATCATTCGTTACTACACGCGTGAAGCTGGTGTGCGCAGTCTGGAACGGCAGATTGCCAAGGTCTGCCGCAAGGTTGTCAAGGAACATGTTCGCGAGAAGCGTTTTCAGGTCACGGTCAGCGCCGACTCCCTTGAGCACTTCCTGGGGGTGCGCAAGCATCGCTACGGTCTCGCCGAGCAGCAGGATCAGATTGGCCAGGTAACGGGTCTGGCGTGGACGCAGGTGGGCGGCGAGCTGCTCACCATCGAGACGGCGGTAGTGCCTGGCAAGGGCGTTTTGATCAAGACCGGCTCGTTGGGCGATGTCATGGCAGAGTCCATGACGGCGGCCATGACGGTGGTTCGCAGTCGTGCGAAAAGCCTGGGGATCGCTGCTGATTTCAACGAGAAGCGTGATGTTCACATCCATATGCCGGAAGGTGCGACACCTAAGGATGGCCCGAGTGCGGGTATTGGTCTGTGCACGGCGCTGGTCTCGGCATTGACGCAGATTCCGGTGCGGGCGGACGTGGCCATGACCGGAGAAATCACCTTGCGTGGTCAGGTGTTGGCCATCGGTGGTCTCAAGGAAAAACTTCTGGCAGCTCATCGGGGTGGGATCAAGACTGTGATTATTCCCGAAGAAAATGTGCGTGATCTGAAGGAAATTCCGGAAAATATTAAGCAAGACCTGCAGATTAAACCGGTTAAATGGATTGACGAGGTCCTGCAAATTGCGCTGCAATACGCCCCGGAGCCCTTGCCCGATGCGGCTCCCGAGATGGTTGCAACGGATGACAAGCGCGAGTCTGATTCCAAGGAGCGAATCAGCACGCATTAGCCGGGGGGCTTCCTTGACACAATTTTTGAGCCCTTGTTATAAAGCGGCTCTTATTGTGTCAGCAGGCCATCCAGCACCCGCTTTGCTTACACTAAAAATCAAGAAACAAACTAAACAGAAATAAGGGGACTTAGAGTGAACAAGTCGGAACTGATCGATGCCATCGCTGCATCTGCTGATATCCCGAAAGCTGTTGCTGGCCGCGCGCTGGATGCAGTGATTGAATCCGTCACTGGCGCTCTGAAGGCTGGTGACTCCGTTGTGCTGGTTGGCTTCGGCACCTTCGCTGTCAAAGAGCGCGCTGCTCGCACTGGTCGCAACCCGCAGACCGGCAAGCCGATCAGCATCGCTGCTGCCAAGATCCCAGGCTTCAAAGCTGGCAAGGCTCTGAAAGACGCCGTCAACTAAGCGTCTTCCGGGTTTGCCTCGCCGTCAGGCTTCATCTGGCGGCTGTTAGGGGGCAGCGCAGGTAGTCCCAGACTCTTGCTCTGACTGCTTAACGCGTTACGAGAAGGCGCATCCAAGGATGCGCCTTTCTTCTATCTGGACATTACCCACACTGCGCGGCTGGTGACTCTGTACAGTCGTTCTGGGGGAAGCATGCTGCAAAACATCAGGGACAATTCACGCGGTTGGATTGCCAAAATCATCATCGGCCTCATTGTGATGCTGATGGCGTTTACCGGTTTCGAAGCTATCGTCACGGGAGCCAGCAATCGCAACAATGCGGCTGACGTGAACGGAGACACCATTACCCTCAGCGAGCTCAACCAGGCCGTTGAAATGCAGCGTCGCCAACTGCTGCAGCAATTGGGTCGCGATTTCGATGCCTCGCTGCTCGATGACAAGTTGCTACGTGAGGCTTCGCTCAAGGGTTTGATCGAGCGCAAGCTGCTGTTGCAAGCAGCGGACGATTCCCACTTCGCCTTCTCGCAGGGATCGCTGGATCAGGTCATTCTGCAAACTCCCGAATTTCAGGTAGATGGCCGCTTCGATGCTGCGCGCTTCGATCAGGTCATTCGCCAGATGGGCTACACCCGTCTGCAGTTCCGCCAGATGCTGGAAGAGGAAATGCTGATTGGGCAACTGCGTGCCGGTCTCGGCGCCAGTAGCTTCGTCACTGAGCAGGAGGCGCGTGCGTTCGCCAATCTAGAGCGCCAGACCCGTGACTTCGCCAGCCTCGTCATCAAGGCCGACAGTGCTGCGATCAACCTGAGCGATGACGACGTCAAAGCCTATTACGACGAGCATGCCAGCGAGTTCATGAGCCCGGAGCAAGTGGTGTTGGAGTACGTCGAACTGCTCAAGGACAGCTTCTTCGATCAGGTCGAAGTCAGCGATGAAGATCTGCAGCCACTGTACGAGAGCGAGATCGCCAACCTGGCTGAGCAGCGTCAGGCTGCGCACATCCTTATCGAGGGCGATGACCAGGCAGCGCGCACCAAGATCGAAGAGATCAAGGCGCGTGTAGACGCTGGCGAAGATTTCGCTGCCCTGGCCAAGGAGTTCTCGCAAGACCCAGGATCGGCTGCCGATGGCGGTGATCTGGGATACGCCGGTCCTGGCGTTTACGACCCGGCCTTCGAAGAGGCGCTCTATGCGCTGCAGCAAGGGCAGGTCTCCGAGCCGGTCAAGAGCGAGTTCGGTTGGCATCTGATCAAGCTGCTGGGTGTTCAGGCGCCTGAAGTGCCGAGCTTCGACAGCCTCAAGGACAAGCTGGCGCGTGACTTCAAGGCGCAACAGGTCGAGCAGCGCTTCGTCGAGGCAACCAAGCAGTTGGAGGATGCTGCGTTCGAAGCGTCGGATCTGGTGCAGCCGGCTCAGGAGCTGGGGCTCGAGGTCAAGACCAGCGAAGCCTTCGGCCGTGAGGGTGGTGCAACTGGTATCACTGCCAACCGTCAGGTACTGCAGGCTGCATTCAGCCCTGAGGTTCTGGAAGATGGCACCAACAGCTCGACCATCGAACTGGAC
Source organism: Pseudomonas sp. o96-267 (assembly GCF_003935465.1). Taxonomy (NCBI): domain Bacteria; kingdom Pseudomonadati; phylum Pseudomonadota; class Gammaproteobacteria; order Pseudomonadales; family Pseudomonadaceae; genus Pseudomonas; species Pseudomonas sp. o96-267. Next base: position 29,997 of record NZ_RHQP01000016.1, on the reverse strand, counting down.
CCAAGCACCGTGGTTGTCGTGCGCGTCAAAGAGCACAACAAGCCCGAACAGTTGCCGCTTGAGCAGGTCGCAGAGAGCATTCGCACTCATCTGCAGCAGGAGCGTGCCGCCGCTGCCGCCAAGGCTGAGGGCGAGAAGCAACTGGCCGCTGCCGAGGCAGGTGAAGCTGCCGATGCTGGCTGGCAGGTTCAGGAAGCCGCCACGCGCAGCCAGGACGGCGTTGAGCCGAAGGTGCTGCAAGCGCTGTTCCGTATGCCCAAGCCAGCCAAGGCGGGCGAGCCGACCTTCGCCGGCGTGACACTGAACAATGGTGACTACGTTGTGCTGCGTCTCGATGGCGTGAATGTGCCGGAAGAAGCGCTGGCTGACGAAGAGCTTGCCATGTACCGCAACTTCCTCGCATCGCGTGCAGGTCAGCAGGACTTCGCTGCACTGCGTAAGCAGCTGGAAGCCAAGGCCGACATCGAGCGTTTCTGATCGTTGTTCGCTAAGAAAGAGCCCCGCCAAGTGCGGGGCTCTTTCATTTTGAGGTCATAACAACCATTCGATGGGCAGCCAGGAAAGCAGGCGTACGCCCAGGTTTTTGAGCAGCCCCGTACCGGGCTCGCTGTCGAGTCGACGTTGCTCGCCATTCTGGCGCTCAAGCCAGTAGAGCCCGCCGTTCTCGCTTAGCCCCAGCTCATAGGCATTTGCCGGAATATCGGTTTCGAATGCCTGGCCAATGGCGGCGGCCAGTGCCGGGCTTTCGATGATGAAGCCCATCTCCGTGTTGAGGCGGGCGGAGCGTGGATCGAAGTTGAACGAGCCGATGAAAATGCGCTGGCCATCCAGAGCGAAGGTCTTTGCGTGCAGGCTAGAGCCGGAGCTGCCCAACGGCCCGGCTTTTTCCCGGTGGCCCTCGTCGTCGGCACCCAGGCGCATTTCATAGAGTTTGACGCCACCTTCCAGCAAGGCGCGACGACGCTTGGCGTAGCCGGCATGCACGGGCGTCACGTCGGTTGCTTCCAGCGCATTGGTAAGAATACGCACCTCTATGCCGCGTCGTACCATGCCGGTGAACAGGTCGACGCCGGCTTGCGTGGGGACGAAGTAGGGTGAGACGAGATCGACCCGGGATGTTGGAGTGTCGAGCATGTCTTTCAGGTCGCTGATCAATAGTTCGCTATCACTGGCTGTGCCAAGGCCTTTGGCGGGATCGTCACTGACCAGCGTGGTCTCGCTCCATTCAAAGCTCAGATCCTTGTCCAGCAGGCGTGCAATGAAATCGCTTTCCTGCAGGGCCTTCACGTAGCCGCTGGCTGCAGGTGTATTGGAAAGGTCTGCGGCGATATCGTGTAGGCGCAATGGGGCGTTCTGGCTTGGCGGCACGATCAGCTCCAGCGGATAGCTCGAATCACTTGCCCAGTAACGATCGAAGTCGGCCGAGGTATCGGCCACCACTGGGCCGATTGCCAGCACGTCGAGGTCGGCGAAAAGCACGCCCTCACTGGCATCGAAGTACTCGTCGCCAATATTGCGCCCGCCAATGATGGTGGCCTGGTTATCGACGGTAAGCGACTTGTTGTGCATGCGCCGGTTGGCGCGGGAGAAATGCGTCAGATAACCCAGCATCTTGGCTTTGCGCAGGGAGAAGGGGTTGAACAGACGTACTTCGATGTTGGGGTGCTGATCGAGTGTGCTGAGTGTCTGGTCCAGGCCGGCAATGCCGTTGTCGTCCAGCAGCAAGCGGACGCGCACGCCGCGCTCTGCCGCTCTGAGCAAGGCGTCAAGTAACAGGGTGCCAGTGACGTCATTGCGCCAGATGTAGTACTGCACGTCGAGACTGCGTTCGGCCGCTTCGACCATCAGCATGCGCGCGGCGAAGGCATCCCTGGCCGCTGCCAGCGTAAGGATGCCGGACAAGCCGGCATGAGCTTCCTGCTCGCTACCCAGCGCTCGCCCCAGGGTTGTGTCGGCAGTTTCGGCCTGGGTGAAGGCCAGGCTTTCACTGCGTCCATCCAGTGGCGGTAATGCGCAGCCAGCCGCGACGCTGCATAGCGCGGTAATCAGGCAGGCTCGCCAGGTTTTTGTCTGGATCATTTACCTTTCTCGGTTCCAGGCCTCCCATCTAGGACCGCGTCAGTGTTGATGCGTGCCGGGCTTTAATGAAATGTGACATCAGAACGCGGCTCGGCGCGCTCAGCCCCTGCAGGATTTGCTGGCGTCCTGACGAAAAAACGCCGCAGTCCCAAGGGGATCTGCGGCGTTTTCGTGCCGTTCAGCAGGGGGCATCGATGCTGGAGTTCCAGTCGATGCCCGGTCGACTGCCGATCAGTCTTCCATGGCGCCCATGGCGGTGGTGTTGAAGCCGCCGTCGACGTACATGATTTCACCGCTGACGCCCGAAGCCAGGTCGGAGCAGAGGAAGGCACCGGCGTTACCGACTTCCTCGATGGTCACGTTGCGACGCAGCGGGGTCTGCTTCTCGTTGGCGGCCAGCATCTTGCGGAAGCTGGCGATACCGCTGGCGGCCAGGGTACGGATCGGGCCGGCAGAGATGGCGTTGACGCGGGTGCCTTCCGGGCCGAGGCTACCGGCCAGGTAGCGTACACCGGCTTCCAGGCTGGCCTTGGCCATGCCCATGACGTTGTAGTTGGGCATGGTGCGCTCAGCGCCCAGGTAGGAGAGGGTGAGCAGGCTGCCGTTGCGGCCTTTCATCATCTCGCGACCGGCTTTGGCCAGGGCAACAAAGCTGTAGGCACTGATGTCGTGGGCGATCTTGAAACCTTCACGGGTGGTGACGTCGGTGAAGTCGCCATTGAGTTGGTCGCCCGGCGCGAAGCCAACCGAGTGGACGATGCAGTCCAGGCCATCCCACTTCTTGCTCAGCGCTTCGAATACCGAGGCGATTTCCTCGGCGTTGGCCACATCGCAAGGGAAGCACAGGTCGGCGCTGGAGCCCCAGCCGGCAGCGAAGTCCTCTACGCGGCCCTTGAGCTTCTCGTTCTGGTAGGTGAAGGCCAGCTCGGCACCTTCGCGGTGCATGGCAGCAGCGATACCCGAGGCGATGGACAGTTTGCTGGCGACGCCAACGATGAGTACGCGCTTACCGGTTAGAAAACCCATTGTGCTATTCCTCTTCCTGTTTCAAGGATCAGTGAGCCGTTGCCGGGGCCAGAAAAGCGGCTTCCAGCAACTGCTGCGTATAAGGGTGTTGCGGTGCACTGAAGATCGACTCTGCAGACCCTTGTTCGACCACCTGGCCCTGCTTGACCACCATCAACTGGTGGCTCAGCGCTCTGACTACCGCCAGGTCATGGCTGATAAACAGATAGGTCAGGTTGTACTTGGCCTGCAAGCCGCGCAACAACTCCACCACCTGACGCTGCACCGTACGGTCGAGCGCCGAAGTGGGCTCGTCCAGCAGGATCAGCGCAGGTTTCAACACCAGTGCCCGGGCAATGGCAATCCGCTGCCGTTGCCCGCCAGAAAACTCGTGGGGGTAGCGATGCCGCGTCTGCGGGTCCAGCCCTACCTCCAAAAGTGCGTCGATGATGGCTTGTTCCCGTTCCGCCTCGTTGCCCATACCGTGAATGCGCAGACCCTCACCGACGATCTGGCTCACCGACATGCGTGGGCTCAGGCTGCCGAAGGGGTCCTGAAACACCACCTGCATCTGCCGGCGCAGCGGGCGTACTTCCTGCTGGCTGAGGCCCTGCAACTGCTGGCCCTGGAAGCGGATATCACCGCGACTGGCGAGCAGTCGCAAAATGGCCATGCCCAGTGTGGATTTGCCGGAACCACTTTCGCCGACAATGCCCAGGGTCTGGCCCTGAGGCAGGCTGAAGTTGATGCCGTCCACCGCTTTGACATGATCCACCGTCCGGCGCAGCAGGCCCTTCTTGATCGGGAACCATACGCGCAGGTCGTCCACTTCCAGCAGCGGCTGGCCCGCAGGGTTGGCTGCAGGGTCGCCGCTGGGCTCGGCACCGAGCAGTTCCTGGGTGTAGGGATGCTGCGGAGCCTGGAACAATTCTTCACACGACGCCTGTTCGACGATGCGACCGCGCTGCATGACACATACGCGATGGGCAATTCTGCGAACCAGGTTGAGATCATGGCTGATCAGCAGCAGTGACATGCCCAGGCGCGCCTGCAGATCCTTGAGTAGTTCGAGGATTTTCAGCTGAACGGTGACGTCCAGCGCGGTGGTCGGTTCGTCGGCGATCAGCAGTTGTGGCTCGTTAGCCAGGGCCATGGCGATCATCACGCGCTGCCGCTGACCACCGGATAGCTCGTGCGGGTAAGCCTTCAGACGCTTCTTCGGTTCGGGGATGCCGACCAACTCGAGCAGTTCCAGCGTGCGTGCACTGGCGGCCTTACCGCGCAGGCCCTTGTGCAGCGCAAGCACTTCGTTGATCTGCTTCTCTATGCAATGCAACGGGTTGAGCGAGGTCATCGGCTCCTGGAAAACCATGGCGATGCGGTTGCCGCGAATGCCGCGCAAGCGGCCTTCGCCAAGCTTGAGCAGGTCCTCGCCAGCGTATTCGATGCTGCCATGAGGATGGCGTGCGAGCGGGTAGGGCAGTAGACGCAGGATCGAGTGCGCCGTCACTGACTTGCCCGAGCCGCTCTCGCCAACCAGGGCCAGGGTTTCGCCCTTGTGAATATCGAAACTGACGTTCTCGACCACGCGCTGGCATTGATCGCCCATGACGAACTCGACGGCCAGATCGCGCACTTGCAGCAGGGTTTCGTTCTGGCTCATGTCATTTCCTCGGGTCGAAGGCATCACGGGCGGCTTCGCCGATGAAGACCAGCAGGCTCAGCATGATCGCCAGCACGGCGAAGGCACTGATGCCCAGCCACGGGGCCTGCAGGTTGCTCTTGCCCTGGGCGACCAGCTCGCCGAGCGACGGCGCGCCAGGCGGCAGGCCGAAGCCCAGGAAGTCCAGGGCGGTAAGCGTGCCGATCGCACCGGTGAGAATGAAGGGCATGAAGGTCATGGTCGAAACCATGGCGTTGGGCAGAATATGGCGGAACATGATGGCGCCGTTCTCCATGCCCAGCGCCCGCGCCGCGCGCACGTACTCGAGGTTGCGGCCACGCAGGAATTCGGCGCGCACCACGTCGACCAGGCTCATCCAGGAGAACAGCAGCATGATGCCCAGCAGCCACCAGAAGTTCGGCTGCACAAAGCTGGCGAGGATGATCAGCAGATAGAGCACCGGCAGGCCCGACCAGATTTCCAGAAAGCGTTGGCCAAGCAGGTCGACCCAGCCGCCATAGAAGCCCTGCAGCGCACCGGCGATCACGCCGATCACCGAGCTGGCCAGGGTCAGGATCAGGGCAAACAGTACCGAGATCCTGAAGCCGTAAATCACCCGCGCCAGGACGTCGCGGCCCTGATCGTCGGTGCCCAGCCAGTTCTGTGCCGAGGGTGGTGCGGGGGCTGGTACTTCCAGCTCGTAGTTGATGCTCGAATAGCTGAAGGGGATCGGCGGCCAGATCATCTTGCCGTCCTTTTCCGTGATCAGGTCCTGAATGTACGGGCTCTTGTAATTGGCCTGCAGCGGGAATTCGCCGCCGAACACGGTTTCCGGGTAACGCTTGAGTACCGGGAAATACCACTCCCCGTCGTAGCGCACGGCCAGTGGCTTGTCGTTGGCGATCAGCTCCGCACCGAGGCTCAGGCCAAACAGGATGAGGAACAACCACAGCGACCACCAGCCGCGCTTGTGCGCCTTGAAACGGTCGAAGCGGCGCTGATTGAGAGGGGATAGTTTCATGCTCAACCCTCCCGACTTTCGAAGTCGATGCGTGGATCGACCAGGGTGTAGGTGATGTCACCGATCAATTTCACGATCAGCCCCAGCAAGGTGAAGATGAACAGGGTGCCGAACACCACCGGATAGTCGCGGTTGATCGCTGCCTCGAAGCTCATCAGGCCCAGGCCGTCGAGCGAGAAGATCACCTCGATCAGCAGGGAGCCGGTGAAGAAGATGCCGATGAAGGCGGCGGGGAAGCCGGCGATGATCAGCAGCATGGCGTTACGGAACACATGCCCGTAGAGCACGCGGTGGTTGGTCAGGCCCTTGGCGCGGGCGGTCACCACGTACTGTTTGTTGATCTCGTCGAGGAAGCTGTTCTTGGTCAGCAAGGTCAGGGTGGCGAAGTTGCCGATGACCAGGGCGGTGACCGGCAGTACCAGGTGCCAGAGGTAATCGAGAATCTTGCCGCCGAGGCTGAGCTGCTCGAAGTTGTTCGAGGTCAGGCCGCGTAGCGGGAACCAGTCCCAGTAGCTGCCTCCGGCAAACAATACGATCAGCAGGATGGCGAAGAGGAAGGCCGGTATGGCGTAGCCGACGATGATCGCTGAACTGGTCCAGACGTCGAAGGCGCTGCCGTGGCGGGTGGCCTTGGCGATGCCCAGCGGGATGGAGACCAGATACATGATCAAGGTGCTCCAGAGACCGAGTGAGATCGACACCGGCATCTTCTCGATGATCAGGTCGATGACCTGGGCGTCGCGGAAGAAGCTGGAGCCAAAGTCCAGCTGCGCGTAGTTCTTGAGCATGATCCAGAAACGTTCCGGTGCCGACTTGTCGAAACCGTACATTTTCTCGATCTCGGCGATCAGCTGCGGGTCGAGGCCCTGGGCGCCGCGGTAGTTGGAGCCGGCCACCGACACTTCGGCGCCACCGCCGCCGATACGTCCCGTGGCGCCGCCGGCAGCCGCATCGAAACCTTCCAGCTTGGCGATCATCTGCTCGACCGGGCCCCCTGGCGCGGCCTGGATGATGATGAAGTTGATGACCAGAATGCCGAACAGGGTCGGGATGATCAGCAGCAGGCGGCGAAAGATATAGGCCAGCATATTATTGCTTCGCCTCTTCGGCCGCTTGTTCGGCGGCTTGCTGCTGCGCCTCGCTCGGCTGCTCCAGGCCTGGGCGTACCCACCAGGTGTGCAGGCCGATATCGTAGAGCGGCGTCACTTTCGGATGCTCGAAGCGATTCCAGTAGGCGACGCGCCAGGTCTTGATGTGCCAGTTGGGGATCACGTAATAGCCCCACAGCAGCACGCGGTCGAGGGCGCGGGTGTGGGCGATCAGATGTTGCCGCGAGTCAGCGTTGATCAGCCCTTCGACGATCTGGTCGATGGCCGGGTCCTTGAGGCCGATGAAGTTGCGGCTGCCAGGGTTGTCGGCGCTGGAAGAATGCCAGTATTCACGCTGTTCGTTGCCCGGCGAGTTGGACTGGCCGAAACCACCGACGATCATGTCGAAATCACGCGAACGCAGGCGGTTGATGTACTGCGAAACGTCAACGCGGCGGATCACCAGCTCGATGCCGAGGTCGGCCAGGTTGCGTTTGAAGGGCAGCAGCACGCGTTCGAATTCGGTCTGCGCGAGCAGAAACTCGAAACTTACCGGCTGGCCGCTGGCGTCGAGCATGCGATCACCATCGATACGCCAGCCAGCCTGTTGCAGCAGCTGGTAGGCGCGGCGCTGTTGCTCGCGGATGATGCCGCTGCCGTCGGTGACCGGTACACGGAATTCCTCGCTGAACACTTCGGCTGGAATCTTGCCGCGCAGCGGCTCGAGGATTTTCAGTTCGTCTTCACCGGGCAGCCCTTGCGAACCCAGCTCGGAGTTGTCGAAGTAGCTGCGGGTGCGGAAATAGGCGCCGTTGAACAGGCGTTTGTTGGCCCATTCGAAGTCGTACAGCAGGCCCAGTGCCTCACGTACGCGGCGATCCTGGAACTGCGGACGGCGGGTGTTGAAGATGAAACCCTGCATCCCGGTGGGGTTGCGGTTCTGGATTTCTTCCTTGATCAGCTGGCCGTTGGCAACCGCCGGGGTGTTGTAGGCGGTGGCCCAGTTCTTCGCACTGGTTTCCAGCCAGTAGTCGAACTGGCCGGCCTTCAGCGCTTCCAGAGCCACGGTGTTGTCGCGGTAGTAGTCGATCTGGATGCTGTCGAAATTGTAGAAGCCGCGGCTCACGGGCAGGTCCTTGGCCCACCAGTCGTCGACCCGCTCGTAGCGGATGCTGCGCCCAGCCTGAACACGACCGACCTTGTATGGGCCGCTGCCCAGCGGTACCTCGAGATTGCTCTTGGCGAAGTCGCGCTCGGCCCACCAGTGCTTGGGTAGCACAGGCAGTTGGCCGACGATCAGCGGCAGCTCGCGGTTGCCGGCGTGCTTGAACACGAAACGCACGCTGTGCGGCGATTCCACTTCCACCTCTTCGACATCGGCGTAGTAGCCGCGGTACATCGGTGCGCCTTTTTCCATCAGCGTATCGAAGGTGAACTTGACGTCTTCGGCGGTGATCGGCGTGCCGTCGTGGAAGCGCGCTTCCTTGCGTATCAGGAAGCGCACCCAGGCGTTGTCGGGCGCTTTCTCGATCTTTTCTGCCACCAGGCCATAGGCGGTGAACGGCTCGTCCATGCTCTGCACGGCAAGGGTGTCGTAGATCAGATTGATCTCGTCGGCGGCCACGCCCTTGCTGATGAAGGGGTTGAGGCTGTCGAAGCCACCGAAACCCGCTTCGCGAAACGTGCCGCCCTTGGGCGCGTCGGGGTTGGTATATTCGAAGTGCGTGAAGTTGGCGGGATATTTGGGCGGCTCGTCGTAGAGGGTGACGGCATGCTTGGGGGCGGCGAAGGTGAGGCCGGCCAGGCCGAGCAGAATGAGGCTGCTACCGTGGAGCAGAAAACTGCGCAGCGGGTGGGTCATCGAGCGTTCTCCGTGGGCTTCAGCCACCAGGTGCGCAGGCCCAGGGTGTAGGGCGGCGTGGTGACGAAGGCGAACCGGTTGCGGTACGCCAGGCGGTGATAATTGATGTACCAATTGGGAATGCTGTAGTGCTGCCAGAGCAGTACCCGATCAAGGGCCCGTGCGGCTGCTACCTGTTCGTCCCGCGTCTGCGCCGAGAGCAGCTTGTCGATCATCTCGTCGACCACCGGATCATTGACGCCCGCATAGTTCTTGCCGCCCTTGATGTTCACTTGGCTGGAATGGAAATACAGCGATTGCTCCAGGCCTGGGCTGAGGGTTTGCGGCAGAGTCAGCAGGATCATGTCGTAGTCGAATTGGTCAAGGCGCTGCTTGTATTGGGCGCGGTCGACAGTGCGCAGGTTGGCGCGTATGCCGATACTGGCGAGGTTGGCGATATAGGGTTGGAGAATGCGTTCGAGGCTGGGGTTGACCAGCATGATCTCGAACTCGAGGCGTTGACCGCGAGCATTACGCAACTCCTGGCCGGAAGGCTTCCAGCCGGCGTCGGCCAATAGACCGAGGGCGCGGCGCAAGGTTTCCCGGGGGATACCGCGGCCATCGGTTACCGGTTGTGTCAGTGGCTCGGTAAGCAGGCGCGCGGGCAGCTTGTCGCGGTGAGGCGACAGCAGCAACCACTCTGCGCCTTCGGGTTTGCCGGTGGCCGAGAATTCGCTGTTGGGGTAGTAACTGGCGGCGCGTACGTAGGCATTGTTGAACAGTGTGCGATTGGTCCACTCGAAATCGAACATCAGCCCCAGTGCTTCGCGCACCCTGCGGTCGCTGAACAGCTCGCGGCGCGTGTTCATGAACAGCGCCTGGGTCTGCGTCGGGATCTGGTGCGGTATCTCGGCGCGAACCACGTCACCGCGGGTCACGGCCGGGAAGCGATAGCCATTACTCCAGTTCTTCGCCTGGTTCTCGATGTAGAAGTCGAATTCGCCGGCCTTGAAGGCTTCGAAGGCGACATGGTTGTCGCGGTAGAACTCCACTTCGACGCGGTCGAAGTTGTACTTGCCGCGATTGACCGGCAGATCCTTGCCCCACCAGTCCTTCACCCGTTCGAACACCAGGCGCCGGCCAGGCACGACCTGGACGATGCGGTAGGGGCCGCTGCCCAGCGGGGCGTCGAATGTCGTGCTCTTGAAGTCGCGATCTTTCCAGTAGTGCTGCGGCAGCACCGGCAGTTCGCCCAGGCGCAGGATCAGCAGCGGATTGCCGGCGCGCTTGAAGACGAAGCGGATGCGGTGACGACCGAGGATATCGACGCGCTTCACTTCCTGCAGGTTGGTGCGGTACTGCGGATGGCCGTCATTGCGCAGCAGGCGATAGGAGAAGGCTACATCGTAGGCGGTGATCGGCTTGCCATCGTGAAAGCGCGCTTCGGGGCGCAGATTGAACACCACCCAGCTGCGATCCTCGCTGTACTCGACGCTCTTGGCGATCAGGCCGTAGCTGGAGGCAGGCTCATCGCCGGAGGGATCGTAAGCGCCAGTGCCGACCATCAAGGGTTCGTTCAGCTCATTGGCGCCATACTGCAGGAAATGCGCGGTCGAGATCGGGCTGCTGCCCTTGAGTGTGTAGGGGTTGAGCGTATCGAAAGTACCGGACGCCATGATGCGCAACGTGCCACCTTTGGGCGCATCGGGGTTGACCCAGTCAAAATGACTGAAGCTGGCAGGGTACTTGAGTGTCCCGAACTGGGCGTAGCCGTGGCTCTCGCTGATAGTCGCAGAGGCGGGAAAGCTCAAGGCCAGGCTGAGGAACAGCAGGAGGAGGGGACGCATCGGGCGTGAGATCCGATCCATGGCGGCGTTTGGGCTCTGGGGCGGTACAGTAACAGCTTGTATGGACAGGAAAAAGAGCGCAGCGGTGGGCGGGCGGTTACCACGCGATGACATACACTTCAGGGACACGCCATGAGGGTACGAATTTGTCGGAACGAAGCCATGGTTTGCAGTCATGGATCGATCGCCTGAACCAAGCCGAACTGCCCGCGCTGGCTGCCGTCGTGCAGGATCTGCAACGCCTCGCGCAGCAGGATTCTGCCTCAGTGCAGCAGTTGGCCGATGTGTTGCTGCGTGATGCGGCGCTGACCAGCAAGGTGCTGCGAGTCGGCAACAGCGTCTACTACAACCCGTCCCAGGAAACCATCAAGACCATCTCGCGAGCCATTGTGCTGATCGGCTTCGACAATGTGCGCCTGATCAGCCTTTCTGTGAGCCTGATCGACGGGCTGCTCACTCGTGCGCCGCGAGAGCAGTTGCAGACATTGCTCGCGCGTTCTTTCCATGCCGCGGTGCAGGCGCGCAACCTGGCTGGCTATGTCATTTCCGGGCACAGCGAAGAGGTATTCATCGCTGCACTGCTCCATCACCTGGGCGAGCTGGCGTTCTGGGGCTGTGGTGGGGCGCAGGCTGATGAACTGGCCGATGCCCTTGAGCGCCCTGGTGTCGATGTCGATGAAGCGGTGCGTGAGGTGCTCGGGGCCAGCTTTCGTCAACTTACCCAGGCGTTGCTGAAAAGCTGGAACCTGGGCGAGACGGCCATCCTCGCCCAGGCAGGCGCCAGCCAGCATGATCCAGCTGCCTACGCCGTACAGTTGGGCGTGCGTATCAGTGAGGCGGCGCTCGGTGGCTGGGATTGTGCGGAAATGGAGGGCGTGCTGGGCAAGGTAGCGGCGTTTATCGACCTGACTCCGGAGGAAACCCTGCAGCAGGTGCTGGCCAGTGCTGATGAAGCGGTGAAGGTCGCCTCGACCTTCGGTGCCAGCAAGTTGTGCCGGCTGATTCCCAATACCGATCCCGAGCAGATTCGCCAGCAGCAGGAAGAGCGTCGTGCGCGCTTGCTGCAGCCGGATCTGTTGGTGATGCAGCAGGCATTGCAGGACCTCGGCCTGATGGTCAATGCCAGGGCCGATGTCGGGCTGGTGCTCGACACCTTGCTCAAAGGTCTGCATCGGGGCGCTGGCCTGGAGCGGGTGATGCTCACGGTGCTTGCCGATGGACAGAGCCGCTTCCGCGCCAAGCGGGTGATCGGTGAAAAGTCGCAGCAATGGCTGGAAGAGTTCGTACTGCCAGCCGAGCAGGTGGAGCAGCCGCATATCTTCAGTTATGCGCTGCGCCATCGTGAGGCGATCTGGATGGGCGTGCCCGCCAGCTACAACCTGGCCGAGCTGGTGACCCAGCCGATTCGACGCAGCCTTGGCGCTGGTATGTTCTTCATTGCGCCGATCATCGCGGGTACGCGGGAAATTGGCGTGCTATATGCCGACAGTCGGCTGTCCGGGCGGGCGCTGCGGCATGAGCAGTTCGTGGCGTTTCAGCGCTTCACGCAACTGGCGGGGCGTTGTCTGGATGCGATCAGCAAGCGCTGATCACGGCAGATAGAGGGTCAGCATTTCCCCGGGCTGGAGCTTGCTGCTGCGCGGGTTCCAGGCTTGCAGGCGCTTGAGGTCGATCTTGAAGCGCTTGGCGATCACGTAAAGCGAATCACCATGCTGCACGCGGTAGTAGGTGGCCTTGTCGCGCGAGCTGGAGGTGCTGCGAGCGGTGCTGGCGACACGCGCGTTGCTATCGGCGGCCAGGGTGAGCACCTGGCCGACCTTCAAATCATTGCCCTGCAGCTTGTTCCAGCGCTTCAGGTCATGCACGGCGACCTGGTTGGCGCGAGCGATCTGCCACAGGTTGTCGCCGTTCTTCACTTGATAGGTCCGGCTGGCCACGCTCTGCGCGGTGTCGCGCTGTTGATACAGCGGCTCGCTCGGCTGCGTGCCGGGTTTGCCTGGAATGGTCAGTACCTGGCCGATGCTCAGGTTGTTGCTGCTCAGGCGATTGACGTCCTTGAGCATGTTCACTGAAAGGTGATGACGATTGGCAATGGCGTGCAGGCTATCGCCGGAGCGCACGGTGTAACTCTGCCAGTCGACCATTTCCTGCGGTTTCATCAAGGCCAGGTTGGCGCTGAGCATCTCGGCTTTGTCGGTTGGTACCAGCAGATGTTGCGGGCCGTCGAGGGTAATGCCGCGCTTATAGGCCGGGTTGAGCTGCAGCAGTTCCTGTTCATCCAGGTCGGCCAGTTTGGCGACGCGGGCCAGATCCATGTGCTGCTTGATCGCGATCTGTTCGAAGTAGGGTTCGTTGGCGATCGGCGAGAGGGTCACGCTATAGGATTCCGGCGTCAGGATCACCTGTGACAGCGCCAGTAGCTTGGGCACGTAGTCTTCGGTTTCCTTGGGCAGCGACAGGTTCCAGTAGTCGCTGGGCAGGCCGAGTTTCTCGTTGCGTTCGATGGCGCGACTGATGCGGCCTTCGCCAGCGTTGTAGGCAGCCAGGGCGAGTAACCAGTCGCCGTTGAACATTTCGTGCAGGCGGCTGAGATAGTTGAGTGCGGCCTGGGTCGAGGCGGTGACGTCGCGGCGACCGTCGTACCAGTTGGTCTGGCGCAGGTTGTAGTAACGGCCGGTAGACGGGATGAACTGCCAGAGGCCGACCGCGTGCGCCGAAGAATAGGCCTGTGGGTCGTAAGCGCTTTCGATCACCGGCAGCAGAGCCAGCTCCATCGGCATGTCGCGTTCAGCCAGGCGTTCGACGATGTAGTGGATATAGGGGGCGCTACGTTCGCTGACGGTGTCGACATGCTTCGGATTGCTGGCGTACCACAGGCGTACGCGCTCGATGCGCGGGTTGATGCCTATCTGATCCTGCAGCTTGAAGCCGTCGCGCATGCGCTCCCAGATGTCGGTGTACTCGCGGGGTTTGACTTCGCTGCTGAGCCACTCGGGCTCACGTTCTATGCCAATGGCGCGGGAGGTATCGGCAGAGCGATCTGGGGTGTCGCTGGGCAGGCTCTGACAACCGGCTAGGATCGTGCAACACATCACTGCGAGCGCTCGAGAGCTTCGCGCCAATGCCTTTATATTCAATGGCTTGCGTGATGATAAAGGCATTGGCTGAGGTGTTCATCCCGACGAAAAATTCGGGCGATTCTAGGAATCGAGGCGGTGCTGGTCAAGTTTTCACCAGTCCTGGACTGGTCTTTTGCGGGCTTGTCGACCTTTTCTCAGCAGCTAGAACTTGTCTTTCCAGGCGCGCAGGCTAGCGAATACGGCGCTTGGCTCGCTCGGCTGCCGGTCATCGCGTCCGTTGGTCGCAGCGAGGACCGAAGGTTCGCCAACACGCAGGAAAGGATTGGTGGCCAGTTCCAGTTCGATGTTCGACGGCAGGCTGATGCGGCCTTCGTCGCGCCAGCGGGTCACTTCGGCCAGGCGTTCGTTCAAGCGTGCATTGTCCGGCTCGACGGCGTGGGCGAAGCGCAGGTTGCTCAAGGTGTATTCGTGGGTGCAGTACACCAGGGTACGGGCGGGCAGGGCCGCCAGGCGGCTGAGAGACTGATGCATCTGTTGCGGGGTGCCTTCGAACAGGCGGCCACATCCGCCTGCGAACAGGGTATCACCACAGAACAGCAGGTCCTGTCCGGCGTGGTAGTAAGCGATATGACCGAGCGTGTGGCCAGGCACGGCCATGACCTGGAAGCGCAGGCCGAGCACGTCGATCTCGTCGTTGTCGCTCAGATCGAGGTCACGGGCCGGGATCTTTTCCGCCGCAGGGCCGGCGACACGTGCGCCGGTGGCTTTCTTCAGTGTTTCGACACCGCCGACATGATCGAAGTGGTGGTGGGTGATCAGGATGTCGCTGAGCGTCCAGTCAGGACGGGCCTCCAGCCAGGCCATGACCGGCGCCGCGTCGCCGGGGTCGACCACGGCGCAGCGCTTGCTGCGGGCGTCCTGCAGCAGCCAGATATAGTTGTCATTGAAGGCGGGCAGCGCGTCGATCTGAATCATTGCGGGTCGCTAAGCTGGTGATAAAGGTGCATCTTAGGCACGACATGCAGAACCTGTCATGCGGAGGCAGCGATGACTGATGAGGCATTCGCCCAGGCCGACCCTGAGTGGCTCAAGCTTATCGGCGAGGCGCGCGACTGGCTTGCCGGGCCGCTCGGCCAACTGTTGCTGGAGGAAGAACGGCGCTTGCTGGAAGAGGAGCTGGCGCGTTTTTTCGGTGGTTATCTGGTGAGCTACGGCCCTGGCGCCGAGGGCCCGCCCAAAGCGGGACAGATCCAGCACAACGTGCGCCTTGGCGCGCCGATGCCAGGCGTGCAGATCGTCTGCGAAGAGCAGTCCTGGCCGCTGGGCGAGCACGCTGCCGACGTGGTGGTGCTGCAGCATGGCCTGGATTTCAGCCTGTCACCCCACGGCCTGTTGCGTGAAGCGGCGCGTAGCGTCAGACCTGGCGGACATCTGTTGATTCTGGGAATTCACCCCTGGAGCTCCTGGGGCGTGCGGCGCCTGTTTGCCCGGGACGGTTTGGCCAAGGCGCGTTGCATCGCCCCGAGCCGCGTCGGCGACTGGCTGAGCTTGCTGGGCTTTGCGTTGGAGAAACGGCGGTTCGGGTGCTATCGTCCGCCGCTCGCTTCGCTGGTCTGGCAAACGCGCCTGCGGCGAATGGAGAGCTGGGGCGATGCCTGGCAGTTGCCGGGCGCCGGTTGTTACCTGTTGGTAGCACGCAAGTTGGTTGTTGGTTTGCGTCCGTTGCGGCAGTCGCGCCGCGAGCCGATGGGCAAGTTGCTGCCGATGCCAGTGGCGAAGGTCAGTCGGCGTGATCTCGACAACTGATTGCGGCAATTTGCAGCCGGCCAGACTCCGGCCAAACAATTCTGTACAGAGCTTATGAATGTCTGAAAACCATGATGTGGTGATTTACACCGACGGCGCCTGCAAGGGCAATCCTGGTCCCGGAGGTTGGGGTGCGCTGCTGGTGTACAAAGGTGTGGAGAAGGAACTCTGGGGCGGAGACCCCAATACCACCAACAACCGCATGGAGCTGATGGCGGCGATTGCCGGCCTGATCGCGCTGACCCGGCCGTGCTCGGTCAAACTGGTGACCGACTCGCAGTACGTGATGAAAGGTATCCAGGAATGGCTGCCGAACTGGAAGAAGCGCGGCTGGAAGACTGCTTCGAAAGAGCCGGTGAAAAACGCCGATCTCTGGCAGAAGTTGGATGAAGAAGTGAATCGCCATCAAGTGAGCTGGCAGTGGGTGCGTGGGCATACGGGTCACCCCGGCAATGAGCGTGCCGACCAACTGGCCAATCGCGGTGTCGACGACGTGCGTGCGGCGCGCTGAGCGGTTATTCAGCACCTGAGTTAAGATGCTGCGCTGAGTATGCGGCAACCCGAATAGATGAGAGAGGCAAGGCGTGACAACCGAGAACACCGTCAAACGCTACGTAGTGCTGGATACCGAAACCACGGGTATGCCGGTCACCGACGGGCACCGCATCATCGAGATCGGTTGTGTCGAATTGCTGGGCCGCCGCCTCACCGGGCGTCATTTCCACGTTTACCTCAACCCCGATCGTGAAATCGACGAAGGCGCCATCGCGGTTCACGGCATTACCAACGAATACGTTGCCGACAAGCCGCGCTTCAAGGAAGTCGCCGATGAATTCTATGAGTTCATCAAGGGCGCCCAACTGATCATCCACAACGCGGCGTTCGACGTTGGTTTCATCAACAACGAATTTGCCCTGTTGGGGCAAAGCGAGCGCGCCGACGTCAGTGATTATTGCTCGGTGCTCGATACCCTGATGATGGCGCGCGAGCGCCATCCAGGACAGCGCAACAGCCTGGATGCGCTGTGCAAGCGTTACGGCGTCGACAACTCCAACCGCGAACTGCACGGCGCCTTGCTCGACTCGGAGATTCTCGCCGACGTCTACCTGGCAATGACTGGCGGGCAGACCAATCTGTCCCTGGCCGGTGAAGGTTCCGATGGCGATGGCAGCGGGCGCCAGCAGCCTACGCCAATCCGCCGTCTGGACGCCTCGCGTCCGCGCACCCGCGTCATTCGCGCCAGCGACGACGAACTTGCGGCGCATCTGGCACGTCTGGCCGTGATCGAGAAATCTGCAGGTGGCCCGTCGCTGTGGGCGCAGTTGGAAAAAGCGCCGGAATAACCGAACAGCGCAATTGCGACCTTTTCTTATAGCGTGATGCACAGGGGGGTTCCGCCGATCAGGGGGAGCCTCTAACCTGAGGCGATGGGCAGGCCAAGCCTGCCAGCCTTCAGGACGTCACAATGTATAAAGATCTCAAGTTTCCCGTCCTAATCGTGCATCGCGACATCAAGGCCGACACTGTGGCCGGTGATCGCGTGCGCGCTATTGCTCAGGAGCTTACCCAGGACGGTTTCAGCATTCTGCCCACGGCGAGCGCCGCTGAGGGGCGCATTGTCGCGTCCACCCACCACGGCCTGGCCTGCATCCTGGTGGCCGCCGAGGGAGCGGGGGAGAACAGCCGCCTGTTGCAGGACATGGTCGAGCTGATCCGCGTGGCGCGGGTGCGGGCGCCGCAGTTGCCGATCTTCGCCCTGGGCGAGCAGGTGACCATCGAGAACGCCCCGGCCGAGGCCATGGCCGATCTCAATCAGTTGCGCGGCATCCTTTATCTTTACGAAGACACCGTCTCCTTCCTGGCCCGACAGGTGGCGCGCGCGGCGCATAATTATCTGGAAGGCCTGCTACCCCCATTTTTCAAGGCGCTGGTGCAGCACACTGCGCAATCCAACTATTCCTGGCACACACCCGGTCACGGCGGTGGCGTGGCCTATCGCAAGAGTCCGGTGGGCCAGGCCTTCCACCAGTTCTTCGGCGAAAACACACTGCGTTCGGATTTGTCGGTGTCGGTGCCGGAACTGGGCTCGCTGCTCGACCACACTGGCCCGCTGGCCGAGGCCGAGGCGCGCGCGGCGCGTAACTTCGGTGCCGACCACACCTTTTTCGTGATCAACGGCACCTCGACGGCGAACAAGATCGTCTGGCATTCGATGGTCGGCCGCGATGACCTGGTGCTGGTGGATCGCAACTGCCACAAGTCGATCCTGCACTCGATCATCATGACCGGCGCGATCCCGCTGTATCTCTGCCCCGAGCGCAATGAACTGGGGATCATCGGGCCGATTCCGCTCTCCGAGTTCAGCAAGGAATCGATTCAGGCCAAGATCGACGCCAGCCCGCTGGCGCGCGGTCGTGCGCCCAAGGTGAAGCTGGCGGTGGTGACCAACTCCACCTATGACGGGCTCTGCTACAACGCTGAAATGGTCAAGCAGGCGCTGGGGGACTCGGTCGAGGTGCTGCACTTTGACGAAGCCTGGTACGCCTACGCCGCTTTCCATGAGTTCTATGCTGGCCGCTATGGCATGGGCACCCAGTACGATGAGCATTCACCGCTGGTGTTCACCACGCATTCGACGCACAAGCTGCTGGCAGCTTTCAGTCAGGCCTCGATGATTCACGTGCAGGACGGCGGGCAGCGCCAGCTGGACCGTGATCGTTTCAACGAAGCCTTCATGATGCACATCTCCACCTCGCCGCAGTACGGCATCATCGCCTCGCTGGATGTGGCCTCGGCGATGATGGAAGGGCCGGCAGGGCGCTCGCTGATTCAGGAAACCTTCGACGAGGCGCTGAGCTTTCGCCGGGCTCTGGCCAATGTGCGGCGCAACCTGAACGCCGAGGACTGGTGGTTCAGTATCTGGCAGCCAGGGGCGGCAGATGGCGCCGACAGCCTGACGACTGCCGACTGGGTGTTGCAACCGGACGCCGACTGGCATGGCTTCGGCGAAGTAGCCGATGACTATGTGCTGCTCGATCCGATCAAGGTCACGCTGGTGATGCCCGGCCTCAATGCAGCCGGCAAGCTGGAGCCGCAGGGCATTCCCGCCGCAGTTGTCAGCAAGTTTCTCTGGGAGCGCGGCCTGGTGGTGGAAAAAACCGGCCTGTACTCCTTCCTGGTGCTGTTCTCCATGGGCATCACCAAGGGCAAATGGAGCACGCTGCTGACCGAGCTGCTGGAGTTCAAGCGCAGCTACGACGCCAATCTGCCGCTGATCGACGTGCTGCCCTCCATCGCCCACACGGGCGGCGGGCGCTATCAGGGTATGGGCCTGCGTGACCTCTGCGACGCGCTGCATGGCTGCTACCGCGAGAACGCCACGGCCAAAGCGCTGAAAAGCATGTACACGGCGCTGCCTGAACTGGCGATCAAACCGGCCGATGCCTACGACCGCCTGGTGCGCGGCGAGGTCGAAGCGGTACCCATCGATCAATTGCAGGGGCGTATCGCTGCGGTGATGCTGGTACCTTACCCGCCGGGTATTCCGTTGATCATGCCAGGCGAGCGCTTCACGGCGGCCACTCGCTCGATTCTCGACTACCTGGCGTTCGCGCGGACGTTCGACCAGGCCTTCCCGGGGTTCGATATCGACGTGCACGGTTTGCAAACCGAGGCGGGTGAGTACAGCGTGGATTGCCTGGTGGAGTAATCCTGCCGTGGATCTGTCGGGGAGCAAGATCCTCGACAGATCAATCTCTTATCTCTGACATTCAAAGCGGTTGTTAACGTCCGGGGCGTGCCCTGCGTCACAGTGGCAAGCATCGACTTTTATGGCGCGCTTGTTATAGTTGCTCGGTTATTAATCACAAAATTGTTACTGTGCTGCCGAGCCGCGGCTGAGGATGCCTGCCATGTCCGACTACAAAGCCTTCCGCGTCGAGCTGGCGGACAAGATCGCCCATGTGCAGATCAACCGTCCGGACAAGATCAACGCAATGAATGCCGACTTCTGGCGCGAGATCATCGAGATCTTCCAGTGGGTCGATGACAACGACGCGGTCCGTGTCGTGGTGCTCTCTGGTGCTGGCAAACACTTTTCCTCGGGCATCGACCTGATGCTGCTGGCCTCGGTCGGCGCCCAGCTGGGCAAGGACGTTGGTCGCAACGCCACGGCACTTCGCCGCAAGATTCTCGAGCTGCAAGCCTCCTTCAACGCCGTCGACAATTGCCGCAAGCCAGTGCTGGCTGCCATTCAGGGCTATTGCATCGGCGGCGCCATCGACCTGATCAGCGCTTGCGACATGCGTTATTCCACGCTCGATGCGCAGTTCTCGATCAAGGAAATCGACATGGGCATGGCTGCCGATGTCGGCACCCTGCAGCGTCTGCCGCGCATCATCGGCGACGGCATGATGCGTGAGCTGGCCTTCACCGGGCGCAACATCGATGGCACTGAAGCTGCCCGTATCGGCCTGGTCAATCGCACCTACGAAAATCAGGAGGCGCTGCTGGCCGGGGTGATGGAGATCGCCGCACAAATCGCCGCCAAGTCGCCGATTGCCGTGCGTGGCACCAAGGAAATGATTCGCTATATGCGCGATCACCGGGTCGACGATGGCCTTGAATACATCGCCACCTGGAACGCCGCCATGCTGCAATCGGAAGACCTGCGCCTGGCCATGGCGGCGCACATGACCAAGCAGAAGCCGGAGTTCGCCGACTGATGCCGTATTCGCTGATGTTCGCTGCGAGGCCTAGAGCATGGTAAGTGGAGCCACATCCCTGAATCTGGTGCGCGACGAGCTGTTCGTCACCATGGAAGAGGCCGAGCAGAGCCTGGAGCATTTCATCGCCGAGCGGCACAACGGCAGTCTGTTGCAGCAAGCGGTGGAAAGCCTGCACCAGGTGCGCGGCACGCTCAATCTGATCGAGCTGGCCGGCGCCGAGTTGCTGGCTCAGGAAGTGCTGGATCAGGCCACTGACATTCCCGCTGGCGCTGGTGAGGAGCGCGACGCGCAGCTCTCGGCTCTGAGCAATGCCCTGCATGTCCTGCGGCGTTATCTGGAAAACGTCGACGCCCATCGCCAGGAAATGCCTGAACTGTTGCTGCCGGCGATCAATGATTTGCGTCAGGCCGGTGCGCAGCAGCCGCTGCCGGAAAGTTTCTTCTTCAGCGTTCGCCTCGATCATGCGCGGCCGCACACGGCTACCCAGCCACTCGATGGCGCGGCCAAGCTGAGCGAAGGCAAGCGCCTGCGGCACATGTATCAGGTCGGGTTGCTGGGTTTTATCCGTGAGCAGAATCCGCAGGCCAGCCTCAAGCTGATGGTGCGCGCCATGGCGCGCCTGGACAGCCTGTTCGCCAATGAGCCGCGTGGGCGCATGTGCTGGATTGGTGCCGCGGCCATCGAGGCACAGTGCGACGGTCAACTGCTACCGCGCAAATCGCGCAAGCAGCTGTTTTCGCGAGTTGATCGTGAGCTCAAGCTGATGCTCGGCAATCCACAATACGAAGCGCCGCGCAGCTTGCTGAAAGAGTTGCTGTATCTGGTCGCGCTCGCCGACAGTCATGGCCCACACGCCACTGCTATGCGCGAAGTGTTCGGCCTCACGCCGTTGCCATTCACCGACCATTTGCTGGAAGAGGAATACCAGCGCCTGGCCGGGCCGGGGCAGGCGGTGATGCGTTCGTTGTCCACGGCGATTCGCGAAGAGCTGGCCAGCGTCAAGGATATGCTCGACCTGCTCGAACGTGGCACCTTGCAAGGTGAAACCCTGGGCACCCTGCATGCGTTGTTGGGCAAATTGGCCAAGACCCTGGGCATGGTCGGCTTGAATTCTGCCGGCAACTCGCTCGGTGCTCAGCTGCCGCAGGTTGCCGCCTGGAGTGAAGAAACGCCGCCGCAGGCGGAGCAACTGCACAAGCTGGCTGATGCCGTGCTCTATGTCGAAGGTATGGTGGCCAGCCTGGAGCGTGGCGAAGGTCGCGATCTCAGGCCAGCTGCTGTCGAACCGGGCAACGAAGCCGACTCTTTCGCCACTCATCAACTCAACGAAGCCCGTATCGTGGTGGTCGACGAGGCCCAGGCCGGTTTGGCTCTGGCCAAGCGCGCGATCACCGCGTACCTGGAATCGGCTGGCGACAAGATGCACCTGTCCAACGTGCCGTTCAGCTTGCAGGCCGTGCGTGGTGGCTTGTGGTTCCTCGAGCAGCGCCGCGCCGCGATGCTGGTCGGTGCCTGCGCCGACTATATCCAGGCGCGCATGCTCGATTCCGCGCAAATGCCGTCTGAACAGATGCTGGAAACCCTGGCTGATGCGCTGAGCAGCCTCGAGTATTACCTGGAAGCCGGCGCAGTGATGCGTCCGGAAACCCGCCCCAGTGTGCTCGATCTGGCTGAGGAAAGCGTCAAGGCGCTGGGTATGCCGGTGGCGGCCTGATGGTCTGGCGCAACACCTTTCTCGATCCTGCTCAGGCTGGCGGCTGGGCGCTGCTCTACAACCAGCAGCACTTTCTTGCCGACAGCAATGGCGTGCTATTTCCGCGTGACTGGGTCAAGCGCCAAGATCTGCCGATTCTTGGCGAGCAGGGTATCGGTCATTTCGGTGACGATGCCGTTTACCTGCTGCAACTCAAACCCTCGGCGACGCTGGAGGGCTGCGCCTGGCAGAGTCTGCGTCAGTTCATGCTGCAGGGCGAAGCAGAAACCTTTCGCATGCTGGCCTACGCCGCGCAGATTGGCACCTGGCATGCCGAACACCGCTATTGCGGCAGCTGCGGTGCACCGACTCGTCAGCTTCCTGGTGAGCGGGCGATGCGTTGCGACAGCTGCGAATCGCAGCACTATCCGCGTATCTCACCGAGCATGATCGTGCTGGTCAGCCGGGGCGACGAGGTCCTTCTGGCGCGCTCGCCGCGTTTCGTGACAGGGGTCTACAGCACCCTGGCGGGTTTCGTCGAGCCAGGCGAGTCGGTGGAGCATTGCGTGGCACGCGAGGTGCGCGAGGAAGTCGGTCTCGAGGTGAAGAATCTGCAGTACATCGGTAGCCAGGGCTGGCCGTTTCCGCATTCGCTGATGCTCGGCTTCCATGCCGAATATGCCGGTGGCGATATCGTCATGCAGGAAGACGAAATCGAGGATGCGCGCTGGTTTCGTGTCGATGATCTGCCGCCGTTGCCGGCGTCGCGCTCCATCGCTCGCCATCTGATCGACCTCTACGTCGCGCGCCGCCTCGGTCTGCCCGAGCCGACGCTGCCGACTTAGCACTCCTCATGTAGGAGCGGCTTGAGCCGCGAATTTCATCGACCATTTCGCGGCTGAAGCTGCTCCTGCAAGATGCGATGTCCTGGCGGAGTTAACCGACCCAGTGCTGCCAGACCAGGCGGGCGGTAAGCGCCAGAACCACGGCGATGAATACCGGGCGGATGAATTTCGAGCCGCCGCCAATCGCCGTGCGCGCACCGAGAAAGGCGCCGGCCATCAGCGAAAAGCCCATGCACAGGCCCAGCACCCATGCCACTTGTCCGGCGATGATGAACACCGCCAGGGCGCAGGCGTTGCTGATGAAATTCATCGAGCGTGCCACGCCGCTAGCGCGCACCAGATCGAGCGGGTACATGAGCAGCGTGCTGACCGTCCAGAACGCACCGGTTCCCGGGCCGGCTACGCCATCGTAGAAGCCCAGGCTGATGCTCTGGGGCCATTGCCGGCGGCTGGCGATGGGCAGGTCGGCGTCCAGCGGCGCGTCCGGCGTCTTGCCGAAGAGCAGGTACAGGCCGCAGGCGAATACCACCAACGGCAGCATCTTGTTGATCCACTCGGCCGGCATCCAGTGCACTAACACCGCTCCGCCAATCGCACCCATGGCGGTGCCGGCCATCGCGTTCTTCCATTTGCCCGGGCTGAACAGCTTGCGCCGGTAGAAGGTGTAGCTGGCGGTTGCCGAGCCGAAGGTCGCGCACAGTTTGCTGGTGCCCAGCACCAGGTGCGGCGGCAGGCCGGTGGTGAGCAGGGCGGGGATGGTCAGCAGACCGCCGCCACCGGCAATGGCGTCGATAAAACCAGCGATGAAGGCGACCAGGGCGAGAATGGCCAGTGTGCTGGGGTCGATGGCGAGCTCGAGAGCGAAGGGCATATTTAAAGTGTCGACTTGTGGGCGAATGCGCAGCCTGCTGGCTGTTCGTCGTGGAGAGAGCTGCGCATAATGCCGGGATTTCGCCATAGAAGGAACGCAATCGATGCAATACGACGGGTTGGCCTGGGCCGTGGCGCTGTTGGCCATATTGGCGCTGTTGGTGGCACTGCGCATCCTGCTCAATACGGGCTGGTTCCTCGGTTGGTTGCGTGGCACCTGTGGTCTGGCATTTCTCGCGTTGGCCGGGCTGGTGGGCCTGGTGGCTTACGATCTGTATGCCTATGAGCCGTTGCAGCCGGGCAAGCCCTTGGTGACGCTGAGCTTCAAGGCCGACGGCCCGCAGCGTTATCAGGTGACGTTGCTCGAAGGTGGGCGCGAGCGCACGGTTACCTTGGAGGGCGACATGTGGCAGCTCGATGGTCGGCTAATTCGCTGGAAAGGTCTGGCCGAGCTGATTGGCCTTGAGCCGGGTTATCGCCTGGAGCGTCTGTCGGGACGTTTTCTGGCCATCGAGCAGCAGGCGCTGGCGCAACACGGTCGCGTGCAGTTGGCCGAAAGCCCCTATGGCGTGGACCTGTGGCGCTGGCTGCGGCTGAGTCAGCGTGATCTGCTGCTGTTCGACCCGCAGGCGCTGCGGGTGACCTATCTGCCGATTGCCGCCGATGCCGTCTACAGCGTCAGCCTGACGCCGACCGGTCTGCTGGCCGAACCTATGAACCCGGCAGCCGAAGCCGCGTTGAAGGATTGGTAAGCGGCAGCAGAGTGTGGCGGAAGTAGGGTGCGCCGTGCGCACCGATAGACCGAATCCATCTGCGATGCGCATCTCGCACCCTACAAAAAAGGCACCTACAAGGTGCCTTTGTCGTTCAGGGCATTCGGCCTCAGGAAAGGAAGCCGCCGTCCACGTTCAGCGCCACGCCGGTGGTGTAGCTGGAGGCGTCACTGGCCAGGTACAGCACAGTGCCGGCCATCTCGCTCGGATCGGCCACGCGCTTGAGCGGGATACGTTGCAGGGCGTGCTTGAGGATGGCGTCGTTCTTGGTCAATGCCGAGGCGAACTTGGTGTCGGTCAGGCCGGGCAGCAGGGCGTTGCAGCGGATGCCGAACTGCGCGCACTCCTTGGCGAACACCTTGGTCATGCTGATCACCGCAGCTTTGGTCACCGAGTAGATGCCCTGGAACTCGCCAGGGGAGACGCCATTGATCGAGGCGACGTTGATGATCGAGCCGCCGCCGTTTTCCTTCATCAGCTTGCCGCCTTCGATGGACATGAAGTAGTAGCCGCGAATGTTCACGTCCACGGTCTTCTGGAAGGCGGAGAGGTCGGTGTCCAGCACGTTGCAGAACTGCGGATTGGTCGCGGCGTTGTTGACCAGGATGTCGAGGCGGCCGAACTGTTCCTTGATCTGCGCGAAGACGTTGGTGATCTGCTCCATCTCGCCGATGTGACAGGCGATGGCAGTGGCTTTGCCGCCTTCTGCGGTAATGGCATCGGCCACGGCCTGGCAGCCGTCGATCTTGCGGCTGGAAACGATCACGTGAGCGCCTTGCTGGGCCAGCAGCTTGGCGATGGCCTCGCCGATGCCGCGGCTGGCGCCGGAGACGAAGGCGATCTTGCCGTCGAGGTCGAACAGTTGGGTCTTGGACATTGTGATTACCCCGGGGTTAGAGAGTGGATTTACCGATGACCTGCAGGCACATCTGCTCCAACAGCTTGTTCATGTGAATGAACTGGGCGAAGCGCTTGTCCTGGGTCTGGCCGTGATAGAAGCGGTAGTAGATCTGCTGCACGATGCCGGCCAGGCGGAACAGGCCGTAGGTGTAGTAGAAGTCGAAGCTCTTGATCTCGATGCCGGCTTTTTCGGCGTAGTAGTCGACGAACTGCTGGCGCGTGAGCATGCCCGGCGCGTTGCTCGGCTGGCGGCGCATCAGTTGCACTGGCGCCGGGTCGCCGGCTTCGATCCAGTAGGCCAGAGTGTTGCCCAGGTCCATCAGCGGATCGCCGATGGTGGTCATCTCCCAGTCGAGCACGCCGATGATCTGCATCGGGTTGTTCGGGTCGAGGATCACGTTGTCGAAGCGGTAGTCGTTGTGCACGATGCCCGGCTTGTGGTGGTCGGCTGGCATCTTGTCGTTGAGCCAGGCCTTGACCGGCTCCCAGGTCGGCGCGTCCGGAGTCAGGGCCTTCTCGTAGCGGTCGCTCCAGCCCTTGATCTGGCGCTCGACATAACCTTCGGGCTTGCCCAGGTCGCCCAGGCCGCAGGCGTTGTAGTCGACGTTGTGCAGCTCCACCAGCTTGTCGATGAAGCTCTTGCACAGCGCGGCGGTCTGCTCGGCGCTGAAGTTCAGCTCGGCCGGCATTTCAGAGCGCAGGATGATGCCCCTGACCCGCTCCATCACGTAGAACTCGGCGCCGATCACCGACTCGTCGGTGCAGTGCACGTAGGCTTTCGGGCAGTAGGGGAAACCGGCATTGAGCTGATTGAGGATGCGGTACTCGCGGCCCATGTCATGCGCCGACTTGGCCTTATGGCCGAAGGGCGGGCGGCGCAGGACGAACTCCTGCTGCGGGTACTCGATCAGGTAGGTCAGGTTCGAAGCGCCGCCGGGGAACTGGCTGATCTTCGCTTCACCGCTCAGGCCTGGAATATTGGCTTTCAGGTAGGCGTCGATGACGGCAGCATCGAGCTCTTCGCCGGTGCGAATGCGGGTGGATTGGTCAGTGAGCGCCATGCTTATCCCTTCTACTTATGATGGGTGCCCCAGATAATTGGCTAATCTAATGCTGTACCCTGGCTGTCACAAGCAATACGCGCCGTTATAGGCGGGCGTGTTGCACTACGATCAAACTGCCTGATCAGTCATTTTCGACCTGATCTTTCGCTTGTGCGCAGGCAATAAAAAACCGGAGTGCCAGGACTCCGGTTTTCATGTTTTGCGCTCAGCTCGCCGATCAGACCGGGAACAGTTCGCCCAGCTTCATCGCCAGCATCATGTCGCCTTCGGCGCGCAGCTTGCCGGCCATGAAAGCCTGCATGCCGTCGGTTTCGCCGCTGACGATGCCCTTGAGGGTTTCGCTGTCCATGATCAGGGTCACGTTGGCGTTCGGGTTGTCGCCTTGCTCGAGGGCGCAGGTGCCGTCTTTGACGATCAGCGCGTAGTTCTCGCCATCTTCGATGTTGAATTGGAATACCAGATCCAGGCCTGCAGCGGCGCTGGCGTTGAACTTGGACTGCATGGTTTGGGCGATGTCAGCAACACTCATGGTCTTATCCTTTTTCGGTTTTTTCGCGCAGCCTCGCGGCCGCAGTGGGCTGGAGCTCATCGATAGGTGATGAGCTCCGGCGCCTTCAGCAGCTGTAAATGCACATGGCTGTTGAAGGAAGCCAGACTCACCTCGCTGCCACGGAATTTCAGCTGGCTGAGCGAGGTATTGACGATCTGCCAATTCAGTTCGAAGGCATTCGCCGCCGGTACGCCGGTAATCAGGCGAAGCAGGGCGGTGATGGTGCCGCCGGAAGTGAACACGGCAATGTTCTGTTTGCTGTTGGCCTGTTCGAGGATGCGCCGCAGGCCGCCTTCGACCTGTTCGACATAAGCCTGCCAGCTCTGCAGGCCTGGCTTGTCATGCTCGCCGGAAATCCAGCGCTGGATCAGTTTGGCGAACAGGCGTTGGAACTCGGCACGGTTCTGTGCACCGTTGCGCAGGATATGCAGGGCTTCGGGTTCTTCCGGTAGCAGATCCGGCAACAGCGTACGAATCACCGCATCGGCGTCGAATTCGTTGAAGGCTGCGTCTATATCCAATGTCGGCGCATGGCTCATGCGCTGCAGGGCGGCGTTGGCGGTGTGCTGCTGGCGACGCAGGCTGCCACTGACGCAACGATCGAGGGCGATGCCGAGTTGTTCGAGGTGTTCGCCCAGCACTTCGGCCTGGCGTACGCCGACGGGAGACAGGACATCGTAGTCGTCTGCACCGAATGAGGCCTGGCCATGTCGAATCAGATAGATGCTGCCCACGTCCGTATTGGTCCCGGCACATTGAATGTTTCGCGAGGGTATGAGGAAGCTCAGGGGCTGTCAACGAAAAAACATACGCTTGTTTGAATTGCTCGTATGGCTATTGCAGCAACGCTGTCGAGGTTGGCCGCTAGGCCGCTGCGCCGGTATGCTTGAGCCTTTGTGTGCTCAGGCGCCGCTGCATTGTCCGAGGGGGATCCGTGGAGTTTCTTAGCGAGTACGCCAGCTTTCTGGCGAAAACCCTGACCCTGGCGGTCGCCATCGTCGTGGTCCTGGTGGCGATCGCCGCCACGCGCGGCAGGGGGCGTCGCGGCAGTGGCCAGCTACAGGTGCAGAAGCTCAATGACTTCTACAAGGATCTGCGCGAGCGCCTGGAGCAGAGCGTGTTGTCCAAGGATCAGCTCAAGGCTACGCGCAAGGCCGAGGCCAAGGCGGCCAAGCAGGAGAAGAAAACGCCGCCCAGCAAGCCACGGGTGTTCGTGCTGGATTTCGACGGCGATATCAAGGCATCGGCCACCGACAACCTGCGCCATGAAGTAACGGCGTTGTTGTCCATGGCCAAGGCCGAGGACGAAGTGGTGCTGCGCCTGGAAAGTGGTGGCGGCATGGTTCACAGCTACGGCCTGGCTTCGTCGCAGCTGGTGCGCATTCGCGACGCAGGCATCCCTCTGACCGTGTGCGTGGACAAGGTGGCCGCCAGCGGCGGCTACATGATGGCCTGCATCGGCCAGAAGATTCTCAGTGCGCCGTTCGCCATTCTCGGCTCCATCGGCGTGGTGGCGCAGTTGCCCAACGTGCATCGTCTGCTGAAAAAGCACGAAATCGATTTCGAAGTGCTGACCGCCGGCGAATACAAGCGCACCCTGACCGTCTTTGGCGAAAACACTGAGAAAGGTCGGGAGAAATTCCAGGAAGACCTGGAAACCACTCACGAGCTGTTCAAAGGCTTTGTCGGTCGTTATCGCCCGCAGTTGGACATCGACGCCATCGCCACCGGTGAAGTCTGGCTGGGTATGGCCGCGCAGGAGCGCCTGCTGGTGGATGAGCTGAAGACCAGCGACCAGTACCTGGCCGAGCGCGCTGTGGAGGCTGAACTGTTCCATCTGCATTTCGCTCAGAAGAAGAGCCTGCAGGAGCGTGTCGGGCTTGCGGCCAGCATGGCGGCAGATCGCTTTGTCCTGACCTGGTTGAGCCGGCTCAATCAGCAACGCTTCTGGTAACGCTTCGTTCATGATGGGCTGCACGGCCGACTCGCGTCGCGCAGCCGCGAACCACGACAAGAGGAGAGGGTGATGACCGAGTTCAAGGCCTTGCTAGTCAGCGAAGGCGCCGATGGCGGTTTCCAGCGTGAAGTAGTCCAGCGCAACGTCGAGCAGTTGCCGCAGGGCGAGTTGTTGATCCGCGTGCGCTATTCCTCGCTCAACTACAAGGACGCGCTGTCCGCCAGCGGCAATCGTGGTGTGACCAAGGCCTACCCGCACACGCCCGGTATCGACGCGGCAGGTGTGGTTGAGGCTTCCAGCGTTGCCGAATTCGCCGTGGGTGACGAGGTGATCGTCACCGGCTACGACCTGGGCATGAATACCGCCGGTGGTTTTGGCCAGTACATCCGCGTGCCGGCAGCCTGGGCGATCAAGCGCCCGCAGGGGCTGCCGCTGCGCGAGGCGATGGTGCTCGGCACTGCAGGCCTGACCGCTGCGCTGTGCGTGGACAAGCTGGAGCAGGCTGGCGTCACTCCTGAATCCGGTGCGGTGCTGGTCACTGGTGCTACCGGCGGGGTTGGCAGTATCGCGGTCGTGTTGCTCAAGCAGCTTGGTTATCGCGTAGCCGCGGCTACCGGCAAGGCCGAGCAGGCGGATTTCCTGCGTGGTCTGGGCGCCGACGAGATCGTCAGTCGCGAGGAGCTGCAGCAAGGCAGCGACCGACCGATGCTCAAGGAGCGTTGGGCGGGCGCGGTCGATACCGTGGGCGGCGATATTCTGTTCAATGTGGTCAAGTCGCTGCGCCACAGCGGCAGCGTTGCCTGCTGCGGGCTGACCGCTGGCGTCGGCTTCCAGGCCAGCGTCCTGCCGTTCATCCTGCGCGGGGTCAACCTGCTGGGGGTGGATTCGGTGGAGCTGCCACTTGTGGTCAAGGCATCGATGTGGGACAAGCTCTCGCTGCAGTGGAAGCTCGATCTTTCGCCGCTGTGCCAGGAAATTGGCCTGGCGGAGTTGCCGGCGGCTATCGAGCGGATATTGGCCGGTGGCATGGTCGGCCGCATCCTGGTGCGGTTGGACTGAATGAGCGAGGCCCCGCGATGACGGGCCGCCCGGGTTATGGCGCGGGGGTGTGGGGGAGTGGGCGCGAAATATTTGCCTACACCCAGCGCCGGAGGGGGAGGCAGCGGGGATAACGGGAAAGGCGGCGCCA
>NZ_RHQP01000015.1:3893-107794 GCF_003935465.1 Pseudomonas sp. o96-267 | reverse complement strand
CCCCCTCTCCGCGTTCTTTTTTGGGTTTTTTTTCCCCAACTAAACACCCCTCTATTGGTGCTCTCTCCCCCCCCCCCCCCCCCCCCACCGCCCCCCCCCCCCCCCCCCCCCCCCCCCCCCCGCTCCTACAGAAAAGATGCAGTGTTCAGGCGCGCAGGAAATCCAGCACGCGCTGGCTGAACTCATCACCGGCCTGCACGTTGGACAGGTGCGCGGCGTAGAACTCCACCAGTTCGGCGCCAGCGATTCGTTCCTGCATGAAGCGACCATTCTCGGTGGTGGTAACCGGGTCGCCACTGCCGCAGACGATCAGCGTCGGCGCGACTATGCTGCCAAGCTGCTCGCGGTAGTCGGCATCGCGCACGGCCGCGCAGTTGGCTGCGTAGCCTTCGGGCGAAGTCTGCGCCAGCATGCCGACAATGGGGTCGACCTTGCCCGGATTGGCCTCGGCGAAGTCGGCGGTGAACCAGCGCGAGATCGACGCATCACGCAAACCGCGCATGGCCTGTTCGCCCTCGGCCAGAACCATCTCGATGCGCGGGTTCCACACTTCTGGCGTGCCGATCTTGGCGGCGGTGTTGCACAGCACCAGGCGCTCGATGCGCTCGGGCGCGTTGATGCCCAGCCACTGACCGATCAGACCACCCATGGACAGCCCGCAGAAATGCGCCTTGGCAATGCCCAGCGCATCGAGCAGGGCCAGCACGTCGCGACCGTTCTGTTCGATGCTGTACGGGCCTTGGCTCACCAGCGAGGCGCCATGACCACGGGTGTCGTAGCGCAACACCTGCAAGTGCTGGGTGAAGGCCGCGATCTGCGCATCCCACATGTGCAGGTCGGTGCCCAACGAGTTGGACAACACCAGCACCGGTGCACCGGCCGGGCCTTCTAGTAGGTAGTTCAAATCGCCATCGGCGAGACGTACGGCAGACATGGATAACTCCTAACGCGAAAATTGCGTGTGTTCGGCAACGGCCCGCTCGACCCAGCGACGAGCCTGACCCAGGTAGTGCGCAGCATCGAGCAGGCAATCCAGCTCGGCAGCGGAGAGTTGTGCGCTGACCTCGGCATTGGCGCCGAGCACCGCGCGCAGATGGGCGCCCTCGCGCACCGCCTGTTTGCAGCACTGTTCGATCAGGTGATGAGCCGCGTCACGGCCGATCTTCTGCGCCAGAGCGATGCTCACCGCCTCGGCCAGCACCAGCCCCTGGGTCAGTTCCAGATTGGCGCGCATACGTGCGGCATCCACCTCCAGCCCCGGCACCACCAGCAGCGCCTGCTGCAGGGCGCCGGAGACCAGGCAGCACAGCTCCGGCAGAGTTTCCCACTCGGCGTGCCAGAGACCGAGGCTGCGCTCGTGTTCCTGCGGCATGGCGCTGAACATGGTCGCTACCAGGCCCGGCGCGCGCGTGGCGGCACAGATCAACACCGCAGCGCTGACCGGATTGCGCTTGTGCGGCATGGTCGACGAGCCACCTTTGCCCGGCGCCGACGGCTCGAAGACTTCGCCGGCTTCGGTCTGCATCAGCAGGCTGAGGTCGCGGCCCAGCTTGCCCAGGCTGCCGGCGATCATCCCCAGCAGGCTGGCGAATTCCACCAGACGATCACGCTGGGTGTGCCAGGGCTGCTCGGGCAGGGTCAGTTCCAGCTCCTGCGCCAGCGCACCGCTGACCGCCCAACCGGCCTCGCCCAGCGCCGCCAGGCTGCCGGAGGCGCCGCCGAACTGCAGGCTCAGCAGGCGCGGCTTGAGTTCGCTCAGACGCTGGCGATGACGGGTAACGGCACCGAGCACACCGGCCAGCTTCATGCCGAGGGTGACCGGCGTGGCCTGCTGCAGCCAGGTGCGCCCGGCCAGCGGAGTTTCGATATGGCGCTCGGCCTGCGCCGCCAGGGCATCGCCGAGCTTCGCCAGATCGCTTTCCAGCAGGCCGATGGCAGCGCGCAGTTGCAGCACCAGGCCGCTGTCCATGGCGTCCTGGCTGGTGGCGCCAAGATGCACGTAGCGCTCGGCCTCGGGGTCAGTGGCGGCGATGCGCTTGCCCAGTGCCTTGCCCAGCGGGATAGCGGAATTACCCGCCGTGGCGATGGCCTGGGCCAGCGCCGGATAGTCGTAGAGTTCGGCCTTGCAAGCCGCCGCGATGGGCGCCACGGCCTCGGAGGGGATCAGCCCCACGCGCGCCTCGGCCCGTGCCAGGGCGGCCTCGAAGTCGAGCATGCCCTGCACCCGCCCGGCGTCGCAGAAAATCGCGCGCATGGCCGGCGCGGTGAAATAGGCATCGAAAAGTTGGTTGCTCACGAGCAGTGGGTTCCTGAGGAAATGGGCGCACGGCCTAGTGTGGCATCAATGTCGGCCTATGGTGCGCACGGCGCACCCTACGAGGCGCGTCATACGCCAAACCGTAGGGTGCGCCGTGCGCACCAATAAACCTCAAACCCGCTCGATGGCCAGCGCCAGGCCCTGGCCGACGCCCACGCACATGGTCGCCAGGCCGAGCTTGCCGCCGGTCTTCTCCAGGTGATGCACGGCGGTGAGCACCAGGCGGTTGCCGCTCATGCCCAGGGGGTGACCGAGGGCGATAGCACCGCCGTTCGGGTTGACCTTGGGGCTGTCGTCCGGCAGACCGAGATCACGGGTGACGGCCAGGCCTTGAGCGGCGAAGGCTTCGTTCAGCTCGATCACGTCGAACTGCTCGATGCTCAGGTTCAGCCGCGCCAGCAGCTTGCGCACCGCAGGCACCGGGCCGACGCCCATGATGCGCGGAGCGACGCCGCCGCTGGCCATGCCCAGCACCTTGGCGCGCGGCTTGAGGCCGTATTTCTGCACTGCTTCAGCGGACGCCAGGATCATCGCCGAGGCGCCATCGTTAAGGCCCGAGGCGTTGCCGGCGGTGACAGTCTTGCCTTCGCCGTTGACCGGCTTGAGCTTGGCCAGGCCTTCGGCGGTGGTGTCGGCACGCGGGTGCTCGTCACGGTCGACGACGATCTCGCCCTTCTTGGTATTGATCACCACCGGGACGATTTCCTCGGCGTAGTAACCGCTCTCCTGGGCCACCGCCGCACGCTGCTGGCTGCGCAGGCCGAAGGCATCTTGGTCGGCGCGGCTGACGCCGTAGTCATCGGCGACGTTGTCACCGGTGACCGGCATCGGGTCGACGCCGTACTGCGCTTTCATCAGCGGATTGACGAAGCGCCAGCCCAGGGTGGTGTCTTCCAACTTCTGGCCACGGCCAAAGGCGCTGTCGGCCTTGCCCATCACGTAAGGCGCGCGGGTCATGGACTCGACGCCAGCCGCGATGGCCAGCTCCATCTCGCCCGAGGCGATGGCGCGGAAGGCAGCGCCCACAGCCTCCATACCCGAGGCGCACAGGCGGTTGAGGGTCACGCCTGGCACCGTTTCCGGCAGACCGGCGAGCAGTAGCGCCATGCGGGCGACGTTGCGGTTGTCTTCGCCGGACTGGTTGGCGCAGCCCATGAACACTTCATCGACTGCAGACCAGTCGACCTGCGGGTTACGCTCCACCAACGCCTTGAGCGGAATCGCCGCCAGGTCATCGGCGCGTACCGCCGACAGCGCGCCATTGAGGCGACCAATCGGCGTGCGGATGGCGTCGCAGATGAATACGTCGCGGCTCATTCCTCACCTCCAGCCTGACCATGGGCGGCAGCGGTGCGCGCTTCCAGGTCACGCAGGGCGGCCAGTTCCTCAGCTTTCGGCGCCTCGGTGGTGGTCAGGTTGTCGGCGAAGCGAATCTGCCAGCCGGTGTTCTCGATCACCTGCTCGCGGGTCACGCCCGGGTGCAGCGAGGTGACGATGAATTCGTTGCTGCCGGCTTCCGGCTCCATGATGCACAGGTCGGTGATGATCGCCACCGGGCCGTCACCTGGCAGGCCCAGGCGCTTGCGATGATCGCCACCCTCGCCATGGCCAACCGAGGTGATGAAGGCCAGCTTGTCGACGAAGGTGCGATGGCCCTGCTTGAGGATGATCAGCACCTTCTTCGCCGAACCGGCGATTTCCGGCGCGCCACCGGCGCCCGGCAAGCGCACTTTCGGCGCGTGGTAGTCGCCGATCACGGTGGTGTTGATGTTGCCGAACTTGTCGACCTGAGCCGCGCCGAGGAAGCCGACGTCGATACGCCCGCCCTGCAGCCAGTAGCGGAAGATTTCGCCGGTCGGCACCACGGTGTCAGCGGTTTCGGCCAGCTCGCCGTCACCGATGGACAGCGGCAGCACGCTTGGCTTGGCGCCAATCGGGCCGGACTCATAAATCAGTACCACTTCCGGCGCATGGGTCAGGCGCGCCAGGTTGGCGGCCTTGGACGGCAGGCCGATGCCGACGAAGCAGACGCTGCCATTTCCGAGGCGGCGTGCGGCGGCCACGGTCATCATTTCATTGGTGTTGAACGCGCTCATCACTTGGCCTCCCCATTCACTTTCGCCTGGTACTGCGCAAAATCCTCGGTGCCACGGATGTACTCATCGATCCATGCGGTGAAGGTGTCGCGGTCACGGGCAATCGGGTCCCAGGCCTGGTAGAAGCGGTTGTCGCGCTCGTAGTAGCCATGGGCGTAGGACGGATGGGCACCGCCAGGTACCACGCAGACAGCGCTGATGGCCCAGGTCGGCAGCACGCAGGCGTTCATCGGCGCCTGCAGGTCGTCGACGATTTCCTCGACGGTGACGATGCAGCGCTTGGCGGCCAGGGCGGCTTCCTTCTGCACGCCGAGGATGCCCTGGATCAGCACGTTGCCCTTGCGGTCGGCCTTCTGCGCGTGGATCACGGTGACGTCCGGGCGCACGCTGGGGATCGCGGCCAGCTTCTCGCCAGTGAACGGGCACTCGATGAATTTGATCTCCGGGTTGACCTTGACCAGATCAGAACCCTGGTAGCCACGCAGCACGGCGAACGGCAGGTTGGAAGCGCCGGCGACATAAGCGTTGGCCATGGCCGCGTGGCTGTGCTCGCTGATTTCCAGCTTGTGCGGCCAGTGCTTCTCCACCGCATCGCGCAGGCGGTGCAGCGAACCGACGCCAGGGTTGCCGCCCCACGAGAAGGTCAGCTTGTGCGCGCAACCGGCGCCGATCAGCAGGTCGTAGACCAGATCCGGGGTCATGCGCACCAGATGCAGGTCTTTCTTGCCCTGGCGGATGATCTCGTGGGCAGCGGCAGTGGGAATCAGGTGGGTGAAGCCTTCGAGGGCGACGCAATCGCCGTCCTGGACATGGCGCGAAATGGCGTCGCGCAGCGTGATGATGTCGGCCATCGTATTGTTCTCGTCAGGTTGCAGGCGCCACCGAAGCGAGCGCGGTGGATACCTGCCACATTAAAAACTGACCCTGACGAGAACAATCCGATAATCGCCATATCGGGCGATTATCGAACACCTTCGAACGTTTACACCGCGCGGAACAACTGCCCGCTCAACTCTCGGCTGGCCGACAGCATCAGCGGCAGGTAGCGCTTTTCCAGCTCGGCGGCCGGAACGCGAGCAGCGTGGGTGCTGATGTTCATCGCTGCCAGCACGTGGCCGGCGGAGTCGTACACCGGCACCGCCAGCGAACGCAGGCCTTGCTCCAACTCCTGGTCGACGATGCACCAGCCCTGGTGCCGCACGCGCTGCAGGCACTCCCATAGCGCGTCGGGGGTGTGCAGGGTACGGCTGGTCTTGGGCTGCATCTCGGCGTGGGCCAGGTAGTCCTGCAACTGATCGTCATCCAGCGCGGCGAGCAGGATGCGACCCATGGAGGTGCAGTAGGCCGGCAGGCGGCTGCCGACGCTCAGGTCTACCGAGATCAGCCGCTGTGGAATCGCCGAGCGCGCGATGTAGAGCACCTGCTCGCCTTCCAACGTGGCCAGGTTGCAGGCCTCGTGCAGTTGTTCGCTGAGGCGATCCAGGAAAGGTTGCGCGG
Source organism: Pseudomonas sp. o96-267 (assembly GCF_003935465.1). Lineage (NCBI taxonomy): Bacteria > Pseudomonadati > Pseudomonadota > Gammaproteobacteria > Pseudomonadales > Pseudomonadaceae > Pseudomonas > Pseudomonas sp. o96-267. Next base: position 101,884 of record NZ_RHQP01000015.1, on the reverse strand, counting down.
ATACCGCCAGCGGCGTCGACGACAGGTAGGCGTGGCCCAGGGTGAGGACCTTGGGCAGCAGCGAATAGGTGCGCCCGTCGGTGGTGACGTAGCCCAGCTTCATCAGGCTGTAGAGACAGCGGCGCACGGCAGCACGAGGAATCTCGGTGCGGTGGCTGATCTGCGCGATGGTCAGGTGGCGTTTGCGCTCCTGGAAAGCGTTGATCACCGCCAGGCCACGGGCCAGGGAAGTCATGAAGTTGGGGTCGCCAGCGAACTCCTCGATACGCTTGGCCGGCGATACGTAGGGCGGCGGAGCAAGACTGGTAAGCGGCGGACGGGTTTCGCTCATGATGACTCCGAAACGGCGATGAACAGCACTTGGCGATTATCGAACCGTCGTGCGGTAATCGCAAACATGCTGAGCAAAACAGCAAACGACACTTCTGTAGCCCGGATGCAATCCGCGGCCATTGTCTCAGTCATTCCCGGATTTCATCCGGGCTACGAGGCTCAATGCCCTTGCTGCCGCCCAGCCCCGGCCGTTACGGTCAGGTACCCCTCAGGGTGCGGGCGGGGCTAGCCACTGCTTACGCGAGCAGCCCGCGGAATTCGATGAAGCCGATCAGCGCACTGATAGTGAAGAACGCCAGCACGGTCGCCCCGACCAGCGCCGCCGCACAACGCTCCTCGAGGCCGAAGCGCTGCCCCATGATCGGGTAGATGCTCAGCATCGGCGCGCTGGCGAACAGCACCCCGGCCACCAGCATGTGCGGCTCGATACCGGGCATGAGCATCAGCGCGGTGAACACCGCCAGCGGGTGCAACAGCAGCTTGGCCAGGCTGATTTGCGCCACCTCGCGCCACACGCCATTGGCCTTCATGCCGTACAGGGTGCCGCCGATCACGAACAGCGCCACCGGCGCCGAGGCACTGGCCAGCATGTCGATGGGGCGACTCAGCAGGGTCGGCAGGTCGATCCCCAGCAACGAGACCGCCAGGCCCAGACTGATACCGACGATGATCGGGTGCTTCAGCAGGCGCTTGAGGGTTTCACCCAGCACCGCCCACTTCGACTGCGCCTGCTGCTGTCCGCTCTCGGCAAGCATCAGCGCCAGGGGGATCATCAGCAGGTTTTCCACCAGCATGCCCAGGGCCAGCGCTACGGCGGCCTGCTCGCCCAGCACCGTGAGCGCGATCGGGTAACCGATGAAACCGCTGTTGGACACCGACACGCCCAGGGCCATGATCGCGCTGCGCGACACGCCCTGCTGGCGCAACCAGAAGGCCACGGCAAAACCGATGGCGAAGATCGCCAGCGAGCCCAGGGCATAGGCGCCCATGTACGGCAGGTTGAGCACCTCACTCAGCGGCCGCTTGGCCAGGGCGTTGAACACCAGGGCGGGCAAGGCGAAGGTGATGACGAAGGTGCCCATGCCGCGCAGTTGTTCGCGGTTGACCAGACCACCCCGTACCGACACGAAACCCAGACCGATCAGGATGAAAATCGGTGCGGTAATGCTGAGTACGGCTAACACGCGACGCAGTTCTCCACAGAGCTGGACAGTTGCTGCAAACGGCTGCGGGTGCGGCTGAAATCGCTGGCGCCGATATCGGCGCACACCCGCTCCAGGCTCGACTCGCTGGCGAGCAGCAGGACCACCCCACTGTCGTAGGCAACATCGATGAAGTTGATCACCCGCTGCTGCACATCCAGTGACAGCCGATGCAGCGGCGGAACGTTACTGACGGCGACGCAAGCGAGATGTTCGCACAACCACAGGTAATCCGCGGTCGATGACGGCACCTCGAACAGCGCCGAAAAATCCAGCCAGATCCCCTGCCCGCTTCGCCCCCGCAAGGCGAACGAGCGGCGGTTCAGTTGCAGCTCGCCGCCCTCGCCCGCGACGATCTGCAAGGCGCGGCACAACAGGCTGTCGGCCCGTTCGGCAGGCGCCTGGATGAAGCGCCCCCAATCGTGCCGGGTGCGCTGGCGATAGTCTTCGCCGGCGTCCAGTTCGAGTACCTGGCAATGGCGCTGCAGCAACGCGATGAACGGCCTGAAGCGTACATGATAGAGCGGGTTCGGGCACAGCCCGGCCGGTGCGAAATTGGACGTGAACACCAACGCCACGCCTTCACGCAGCAGGCATTCGAGCAGGCGCCCGAGGAGAATGGCGTCGCCGATGTCATGCACATGGAACTCATCGAAGCACAGCAGGCGCGCTTCCACGGCCAGGTCGGCGGCGACCCGGGCCAGCGGCTCGGGCTGGCCGCTGTAGGCGTTCAGGCGCTGTTGCAGCTCCTGGAGAAAACCGTGCACATGCACCCGGCGCTTGTTCGCCACGGGCGCGGCGGCGAATAGGCAATCCATGACGAAGCTCTTGCCGCGCCCGACACCGCCCCATAGGTAGACACCCGCAGCCGGACGCCGCCAGCGCCGCTTGGGCGCCAGCTGCGCGCCCAGCCAGTCGGCAAGTTGGGCGATGGCCCGCTGCTGGGCGGGGCCGGCGCGAAAGCCCCGGGCCGCCAGCTCGCGGTCGAAGTGACGGCGCACCGCCTCGGCGGGCGCCACCGGGTCAGAAGTCAAAGAACACTGTCTCGTCGTCCCCCTGGATACGGATATCGAAACGGTAGGCGGTCTTGCCCTCGACTTCGCAGCGTTTGGCGATCAGCGTCTCGCGGCGCTGCGGCTGCTCGATCAGGTTCAGCACCGGGTCCTTGGCGTTGGCCTCAGCCTCGTCCTCGAAATACAGGCGAGTATTGAGGTGGATGTTGATGCCACGGGCGAACAGCGCGACGTTGACGTGCGGCGCCATCGGCACGCCGGCGGCGTTGTTCACTACACCCGGTTTGACCGTGTAGGCGAACCATTCGCTGCCAGCATCGAAGGTGGTAGCGGTACGGCCGAAGCCATTGAAGGCCTTGCTCTGGTCGTAATCCTCGTCGTACTGGCCCTGGTGGTCGGCTTGCCACAGCTCGAGGAAGGCGTCGCGCACCAGGTGGCCGTTGCCGTCATAGATATGACCGACCAGCACGATGTGCTCGCCCGGCGCCTCGGGGCTGGCCATCTGGTTCCAGATTTCCTGCTCGCGCGTCGGGTTGCCGGCGGCGGCCAGGGCCAGGCCGATATGGACGTAGGGGCCGGCGGTTTGCGAAGGGGTTTCCGGCAGCAGTTCAACAGGCATGGTCATCCCTCCTTACTTATTCTCGAAATGGGTTTTGCGCTGGCCGCGCAGCACGATGTCGAAGCGGTAGGCCAGACAATCCATGGGATTGGCCGTGCTCATGTCGAGCTTGGCGATCAGCGTCTGCACCGCGTCCGGGTTGGCGATCGCCTTGACGATCGGGCACAGCGGAATCAACGGATCACCCTCGAAATACAGCTGAGTGATCAGGCGCGTGGAGATCGAGGGGCCATTGAGCGAAAAGTGAATGTGCGCCGGGCGCCAGTCGTTGGGGTTGTTGCGCCACGGATAGGGGCCGGGCTTGATGGTGCGGAAGATGTAGCGGCCTTCGCTGTCGGTCAGCGCGCGGCCGACACCACCGAAGTTGGGATCGAGCGGCGCCAGATAGCGGTCGTTCTTGTGGCGGTAGCGGCCGCCGGCGTTGGCCTGCCACATCTCCACCAGGGTATGCGGGATCGGCTTGCCGTACTGGTCCATGACCCGGCCGGAGACGATGATGCGTTCACCGATGGGTAGCCCACCGTTGTTGAAATTGAGCAGCAAATCGTTGTCGTGCTCGGCGAACTTCAGGTGCGAGAAGTCCGGGCCGGTGGTTTCGGAAATCGACTGCGGAATGCTTACCAGCGCCTGGCGCGGCGAACGGGCAATGGATGTCTTGTAGTCGGGGGTGAAGGCTTTCGGATGCCAGTTGCGGTCGCGAATGGCAAAGCGACGGTTGTCCTCGGCAGGCATGGTGCACTCCTGTTATGGCTATTGTGGAGTTTTCCCAGGGTGCAGGTTCCCCGGGGAGTTGGCGCAGTCTCGGCCAAACCTGCCTAGATGAACATTGAAAAGACACCGTCAAAACATAACCAAATGGTTATGGAAAAGCGCCCTCGCGGTAGGCCTGCGCCACCTCGCGTAGCACATCGCAGAAGCGCTCCCCCGCCAGTGACAGGCCCAGCGCACTGTTACGGCATATGCCTACCGAGCCACCAGGCTCACGCACCGGCAGTTGCAACTCGACCAGCTCGCCGCGTCGCACGTCCAGGCATACGCCGTCCTGCGGCGCCACCCATAGCGCATCGCTGCACAGGACGTAGCGCCGACTCAAGGCCGGCGAGAGGGTTTCCAGACGCTGCCGCGACGGCGTCACCCCGCATTGCACGAAGAGGCTGTCGGCATGCTTGCGGATGGTGGTGCCGGTGGTCGGCAATACCAACGGGTAATCACCCAACCGCCCCAGCGCCTCCTCTCCGGCAGCCAGCAACGGATGCCCCGGGCGTACCACCAGGGTCATCGATTCGCTGTACAGGTGCTCGAACGTCAGGCCCTGGATGTCCGGGCTGTCGGTCATGCGGCCGATCACCAGATCCAGCTCGCCGACGCGTAACTGACTCAAGAGATAGGCACCAGGCCCGGTGGCGACGCTGACCACCAGCGCCGCATGACGCTGGTGCAGGCGCCCGGCCACCTCAGGAATCAGCAGGCTCTCGACGGTAGACAGCACGCCCACGCGCACCTGCCCAGCCTCGTGCTCGCCTTCGCGCAGGCTGTTCACGCCATCACGCAGCGCCTGCACGCAGGGGCCGGCGTAACGCATGAAGGCCACCCCGGCAGCGGTCAGACTCACCCCGCTCTTGCCCCGCTCGAACAGACTGGCCTCGAGGATCTCCTCCAGCTCCTTGAGCGTCTTGGAAATCGCTGGCTGGCTCACCGCCAGGGCATCGGCCGCCTTGGCGAAACTGCGCTGGCGGGCGATCTCGAGAAAGCACAGCAGGTGACGGAATTTGATACGGGTGTCGATGTTCATCGCGGGTACCGAATACAGGTGCTGCGATGATGCCGCAAAGCATAGGCCTGGCACAGACGACAATTGGCAGGTTCTTCACTTTGGTCGCACTTGGCTGACCGAAGGGTCAGCTCTATGCTGCACCTTTTTTGTGCGAGCCTGCCCGATGTCCCTGTTCGATCTACTGCTGCTGGCCCTCGCCGGTTTCGCCGCTGGGGGCATGAACGCCCTGGCTGGCGGCGGCACCTTCTTCTCCTTCCCTGCGCTGCTCGCCGCCGGCCTGCCACCGGTGACGGCCAATGCCACCAACGCAGTGGCCCTGTGGCCGGCCAGCCTGGCCGGTGCCTGGGCAGCGCGCGCCTCATTGCGGCCGCTGGGTCGTTATCTGCTTCCACTGCTGTTGGCCGGCCTGGCCGGCGGTCTGCTCGGCGGCCTGTTGCTGCTGGCCGGCGGCGACGATGTGTTCCGCGTGTTGATCCCATGGCTGTTGCTGGCCGCCACTGCGCTATTTGCCGCCAGCCCATGGCTGGGACGCTGGCTGGCCGAGCGGCGCAAGAACAAGGCATCCGCACATCCGCCGCATACGCCACTGTCGCTGGGCGCGCATATCGGCGTTTCGATCTACGGCGGTTACTTCGGCGCCGGCATGGGTATTCTGCAGCTCGCCGCGTTCTCCATCGAAGGCCACCCGCTGGCCCGCGCCAACGCCCTGAAGAACCTGATTTCGGCAGTCATCTACAGCATCGCCACACTGACCTTCGTCATCGCCGGCCGGGTCAGCTGGTACGAGCTGGCCATCCTGCTTACCGGCGCCACCATCGGCGGTTATTTCGGCGGCGCACTGGGCGAGAAATTAGCGCCTGCGTTGCTGCGCAGCTTCGTCATTCTGGTCGGCAGCACGATGACGCTGTACTACTTCTGGAACACCTACTTCTCGGCGTAATAAAGCGACTCCTGTGTAGGAGCGGCTTCAGCCGCGATTGCCGGTGGGTGCCTGGACAGCATCGCGGATAAAACGGAAGCCGCCCAGCAGCTCTTACAAGCGCCTCTCAAGCCCGCTGATTTGCCCGAGTGGCGCGGCTCTGCTAGTGTCGCGCCCGTTCCAGAATCAGCGAGAACCCGCACCATGGCCCGCAAGAAAGCCGCTCCCGACTTCGAACACTCCCTCGCCGAGTTGCAGACTCTGGTCGAGCGCCTGGAGAGCGGCGAGCTGTCGCTGGAAGACTCCCTGACCGCCTTCGAGCAGGGCATCGGCCTGACCCGCGAATGCCAGGCCGCGCTGGCTCAGGCCGAGCAGAAGGTGCAGATCCTGCTGGAGCGCGATGGTGAGTTGCAGCCCGCCCCCTTCGATACGGACGAGTCCGCATGATCGCGGCGTACCAGAAACGCTGCCAGACCCGCGTCGATACCGCTCTGGAACAGCTGTTCCAAGCACCGCGCACAGAACTCGAACGGCTCTACCAGGCCATGCGCTACAGCGTCATGAATGGCGGCAAGCGCATACGTCCGCTGCTGGTCTACACCGCCTGCGAAACTCTCGAAGGTGATCTCGAACGTGCCGATGGCGCGGCCTGCGCGGTGGAGCTGATTCACGCCTACTCGCTGGTGCATGACGACCTGCCGGCGATGGACGACGACGACCTGCGTCGCGGCCAGCCGACCACGCACAAGGCCTTCGATGAAGCGAGTGCAATCCTTGCCGGCGACGCTCTGCAAAGCCTGGCCTTCGGCGTACTCGCCGACCGCCGACGCAACCCGCAGGATGCCGAGACGCGCCTGCAGATGATCGAACTGCTGAGCCAGGCTGCAGGCCCGGCCGGCATGGTCGGCGGCCAGGCCATCGACCTTGGCTCGGTTGGCCTGCAACTCGACCAGCAGGCGCTGGAAGTCATGCACCGGCACAAGACCGGCGCCTTGATCGAGGCCAGCGTGGCGCTCGGTGCCCTGGCCAGCGGCAGCACCGACGAACTGGCACTCAAGGCCCTGCTGCAATACGCCCGCGCCATCGGCCTGGCCTTTCAGGTGCAGGACGACATCCTCGATGTGGAAAGCGATACCGCCACCTTGGGCAAGACCCAGGGCAAGGACGAAGCCCACGACAAGCCCACCTACCCCGCCCTGCTCGGCCTCGACGCTGCCAAGGACTACGCTTTGGAACTGCGCGACCAGGCCCTGCACGTGCTGCGCCCGTTCGGCAACAGCGCCGAACCGCTGCGCGAGCTGGCCCGTTACATCGTCGAGCGGCGCAGCTGAGCGACGCATGAAGCGAGCCCTTGTCCTGCTCGTTATGCTCAGCGCCAGCCAGGCCTGGGGCATGGACGGGCAAGGCAACTCCAGCGACCACTTCACCGTGGGCAGCAGCCTCGGTACCGCCGGTATCACCGCCTCCACCAGCAATTCACTGCGCGCCTACCAGAGCGCCCGTGACGATGCCCTGGCCTATGTCGCCTCGGCCGGCGATATTCGAGGCGCACGGCTGGAAAGTGCGCTGCGGCAGTACCGCCGTGACCATCCAGATGCCGGCACAAGCGACATGCACTTGGCACAGGCCATCGCCTCATTGCGCTGACCCGAGCCACTCGCGCCATCACTCCAATCTATGTCGGCATGATCGCCACATAAGGCTTGCTTTACCCCGGCCACCAGCCACCTAAGATGGCTCCATAACGACAAGATGTCCGGAGCCGCCATGCCCTTCCCTGCCCTGCTGATCGCCAACCGTGGCGAGATCGCCATTCGCATCGCCCAGGCCTGCGCCGACCTCGGCATCCGCAGTGTCGCGGTGTATGCCGAGGACGACACCTCCTGCCTGCACACGCGCAAGGCCGACCTGGCCGTGGCGCTGGTCGGTCGCGGTGCCGCGGCCTACCTGGACATGGATCAGCTCATTGCCATCGCCCGTGAGCAGGGCTGCACGGCCATCCACCCCGGCTACGGGTTTCTCGCCGAGAACGCCGAATTCGCCCGCCGTTGCCAGGCCGCTGGGCTGACCTTCGTAGGGCCAACGCCCGAGACGCTGCAACTGTTTGGCGACAAGGCCGCCGCCCGTGATCTCGCCGCGCGCTGCAACGTACCGCTGGTGCCCGGTATCAACCAGGCGGTGACGCTGGAGCAGGCCGGCGCCTTTCTCGCCGAGCACGGCAGCGTGATGCTCAAGGCCCTGGCCGGTGGCGGCGGGCGCGGCATGCGTGCATTGGACGATCCGGCGCAGTTGGCCGAGGCCTTCGCCCGCTGCGCCTCCGAGGCTCAGGGCGCCTTCGGCAGCGGCGCGCTGTACGTGGAGAAGCGCGTGCGCCGCGCCCGGCATATCGAAGTGCAGGTGCTCGGTGACGGCAGCGGCGCGGTCAGCCACCTGTGGGAGCGCGACTGCAGCCTGCAACGCCGCCACCAGAAGCTGGTGGAGATCGCCCCCAGCCCCGAGCTGGATGCGGCCACCCGTGACGCCATCATCGCCAGCGCCCTGCGCCTGGCGGCCGAGGTGAAATATCGCGGCATCGGCACCTTCGAGTTTCTGCTCGACCTCGACCAGCCGGGGCACTTCTACTTCATGGAAGCCAACCCGCGCGTGCAGGTGGAGCACACCGTCACCGAGCAGGTCACCGGCGTCGACCTGCTGCACACGCAACTGCACCTGGCCGCCGGCAAAAGCCTTGCCGAGCTGAAGCTGCTCACGTCACCGGCGACCAAAGGCTATGCCGTGCAGGTACGCCTGAATCTGGAGACCCTGCTCGCCGATGGCAGCGCCCGCCCGGCCAGTGGCGTGCTCGGCGCCTATCAACCGCCCTCCGGCCCGGGCCTGCGTGTGGATGGCTGCGGCTATGCCGGCTACGTCGTCAGCCCGGCCTACGACTCGCTGATCGCCAAGCTGATCGCCAGCGCCAGCGATTATCCCAGCGCTCTACGCCGTGCCTATCGGGGTCTGTGCGAGTTTCGCCTCGACGGTGTGGCGAGCAACCTGTATCTGCTGCAGAACCTGTTGCAGCGCGACGAGGTGATCGCCAATCAGGTCGACACCACCTACGTAGAGCGGCATCTGAGCGAGTTGCTGGCTGCCCGCGAACAAGCCCATCCACATCGCTACTTCGCCGCTGACGCCGCGTTGCACAGCGCCAAGGCCACTGTCGACGCGCCGCCTGGCACCCTGGCCCTGAGCGCCCCCAGCGCTGGCGTGCTGGTCAGCTTGGCGGTGGCCGATGGCGATGCCGTGGCCGCCGGCCAAGTCATCGCTGTGCTGGAAGCGATGAAGATGGAGTTCGAGGTCAAGGCCGAGCACAGCGGTATCGTCCGCGCGTTAGCCGTGGCCCCCGGTGACGCCATCGGTGAGGGCCAGGCGCTGGCGTTTCTGGAACCGGCCGAGGTGCATGATCTCGACGCCCACGGCGAGCAGGCGGTCGACCTGGCGCATATCCGCGACGATCTGGCCGAGGTACTGGAGCGCCATGCCCGCCTGACCGATGCGCGTCGCCCCGAGGCCGTGGCGAAAAGGCGCAAGACCGACCAGCGCACGGTTAGGGAAAACCTCACGGACTTGCTCGATGCCGACAGCTTTATCGAATACGGCGCCATGGCCCTGGCCGCCCAGCGCCGTCGACGTTCGCCCGAGGAACTACTGGAGCTGAGCCCGGCCGATGGCCTGGTCGCCGGCATCGGCACGGTGAACGCCGCGAGCTTCGGCAGCGATGCTGCGCGCTGCATGGCCATCGCCTACGACTACACGGTGTTCGCCGGCACCCAGGGCGTGATGAACCACAAGAAGACCGACCGCATGCTGGCCCTGGCCGAGCAATGGCGCCTGCCGGTGGTGCTGTTCGCCGAAGGCGGCGGTGGCCGACCAGGCGATACCGATTTCGTCGGCGTGGCCGGGCTGGACTGCCACACTTTCGTCGCCATGGCCAAACTCTCCGGCCTGGTGCCGACGGTGGGCCTGGTCTCCGGCCGCTGCGTCGCCGGCAACGCCGCGCTGCTCGGCTGCTGCGACGTGATCATCGCCACCCGCAATGCCAGCATCGGTATGGCTGGCCCGGCGATGATCGAAGGTGGCGGCCTCGGCAGCTTCACCCCCGAGCAGGTCGGCCCGACCAGCGTGCAAGGCCCCAACGGGGTGATCGACGTGCTGGTGGAGGACGAAGCCGAAGCGGTCGCCGTGGCCAAGCAATACCTGGGCTATTTCCAGGGCCCGCTGAGCGACTGGCAGTGCAGCGACACCCGAGAGCTGCGCCATGTGATCCCGGAAAATCGCCTACGCGTGTACGACATCCGCCAGGTGATCGAGCTGCTGGCCGATCACGGCAGCGTGCTGGAGCTGCGCAGGCAGTTCGCCCCCGGCCTGATCACCGCGTTGATCCGCATCGAGGGCAAACCGTTCGGGCTGATCGCCAACAACCCCGCGCACCTGGGTGGCGCCATCGATGCCGTGGCCGGCGACAAGGCCGCGCGCTTCCTGCAACTGTGCGAGGCGCATGACCTGCCCATCGTCTCGCTGTGCGACACCCCCGGTTTCATGGTCGGCCCGGACGCGGAGAAACAGGCCACGGTGCGCCACGTCTCGCGCCTGTTCGTCACCGCCGCCAGCCTCACGGTGCCCTTCTTCACCCTGGTGCTGCGCAAGGGCTACGGCCTCGGCGCCCAGGCCATGGCCGCCGGCAGCTTCCACTCGCCGCTGTTCACCGCTGCCTGGCCCAGTGGCGAATTCGGTGCCATGGGCCTGGAAGGCGCGGTGCGCCTGGGTTTTGCCAAGGAGCTGGCGGCCCAGCCAGACGAGACCGCGCGCCAGGCGCTGTTCGACAAGCTGGTGGCCAAGGCCTACGACAACGGCAAGGCGCTGAACATGGCCAGCTATCTGGAGATCGACGCCGTGATCGACCCAGCCGACAGCCGCGCCTGGCTGCTGCGCGGCCTCAATGCGGCGCCGCGTTCGCCCCGGCGCGACGGCAAGAAACGTCCCTTCGTCGACACCTGGTAAGGACATCTCCATGCATATCTATCACCGCCTGCTCGCCGTCAACGGCATCGAACTCAGCCTCTACAGCGCCGGCCCGGAGCATGGCAAGCCGGTGTGGCTGCTGCATGGCTTTCCCGAATGCTGGTACGCCTGGCACCCGCAGATCGAGGCGCTGGCCGCCGCCGGCTACCGGGTGTTCGCCCCGGAGATGCGCGGCTACGGCGCCAGCAGCGCGCCGGCAGATCCGGCGGCCTATGACCTGCTCACCCTGTGCGGCGATATCCAGGCGGCGATGGACAAGCTCGGCCAGCGCGAGGTGGCGGTGGTCGGCCACGACTGGGGCGCACCAGTGGCCTGGCACCTGGCGCTACTGGAGCCGCAGCGAGTCAAGGCGCTCGGCGCGTTGTCGGTGCCCTTCGGCGGCAGGCCGAAACGCCCGGCCATCGAGATGATGCGCGAAGCCTACGCCGGGCGCTTTCACTACATCCTCTACTTCCAGCAACCGGGGCTGGCCGAGGCCGAGCTGGACGAGGATATCGGCCGTAGCCTGCGCCTGCTGCTAGGCGGCCTCGGCGATGCCTTGCTGGCGACGGACAAGCCGGCCGATGCGCGGCTGTTCGACGGCATGCCGGATGACCTGCCGCTGCCGCCCTGGTGCAACGAGGCGATGTTCGCCCACTACCTGCGCACCTTCGAGCGCCACGGTTTTCGCGGCGCGCTGAACTGGTACCGCAACTTCGAGCGCAACTGGCAACGCAGCGAGCATCTGGCGGGTCTGCAGATCACGCAGCCAACGCTGTTCCTGCTCGGCGAGCACGACCCGGTCGGCCGCTTCGAGGCGCCGACGCTGAAACGCATGGGCGACAAGGTGCCGCACCTGGAACGCCACGACCTGCCCGGCGCCGGCCACTGGCTGCAGGCCGAATGCGGTGAACGGATCAGCGTACTGCTGCTGGATTTCCTAGCGCGAAACTACCGGTAACGGCGAGATGGACAGCGGATTGGGCTGTTTTCCTGGCATCAGGTAAACTGCCGCATCTTTTACACCTATAACGATTCGCCTGATGCCGACCACTTTCCACGAGATCCCCCGCGAGCGCCCGTTGACGCCGCTGCTCGACAGCGCCAACACGCCCGACGAACTGCGCCGCCTGGCCGAAGCGGACCTGGAAACCCTCGCTGACGAACTGCGCCAATACCTGCTCTACAGCGTTGGCCAGAGCGGCGGGCACTTCGGTGCCGGCCTCGGCGTGATCGAGCTGACCATCGCCCTGCATTACGTCTTCGACACCCCCGATGACCGTCTGGTGTGGGACGTCGGCCATCAGGCCTACCCGCACAAGATCCTCACCGGTCGTCGCGAGCGCATGGGCAGCCTGCGCCAGAAGGACGGCCTGGCCGCCTTCCCACGGCGCGTCGAGAGCGAGTACGACACCTTCGGCGTCGGCCACTCCAGCACCAGCATCAGCGCGGCACTGGGCATGGCCATCGCCGCCCGTCTGAAAGGCGAGAAGCGCAAGAGCGTGGCGGTGATCGGCGACGGCGCACTGACCGCCGGCATGGCCTTCGAGGCGCTCAACCACGCCACCGACGTCGGCGCCAACATGCTGGTGATCCTCAACGACAACGACATGTCGATCTCCAAGAATGTCGGCGGCCTGTCCAACTACCTGGCCAAGATCATCTCCAGCCGCACCTACGCCAGCATGCGCGAGGGCAGCAAGAAGATCCTCTCGCGCTTGCCTGGCGCCTGGGAAATAGCGCGCAAGGTCGAGGAGCACGCCAAAGGCATGCTGGTACCCGGCACCCTGTTCGAGGAGCTGGGCTGGAACTACGTCGGCCCCATCGACGGCCACGACCTGCCCACCCTGCTCGCCACCCTGCGCAATATGCGCGACCTCGACGGTCCGCAGTTCCTCCATGTGGTGACCAAGAAGGGCAAGGGCTTCGCCCCGGCCGAGGTCGACCCCATCGGCTACCACGCCATCACCAAGCTGGAGCCGGTAACGCCTGTCGCTGCACCCAAGAAGCTCAGCGGGCCGAAATACTCCAACGTGTTCGGTCAGTGGCTGTGCGACATGGCCGAGCAGGACGCGCGCCTGGTCGGCATTACCCCGGCGATGAAGGAAGGCTCGGATCTGGTGGCGTTCAGCGAGCGCTTCCCCGAGCGCTACTTCGACGTGGCGATTGCCGAGCAGCACGCCGTGACCCTGGCCGCCGGCATGGCCTGCGAAGGTGCCAAACCGGTGGTGGCGATCTACTCCACCTTCCTCCAGCGCGCCTATGACCAACTGATTCACGACGTGGCCGTGCAGCACCTCGACGTGCTGTTCGCCATCGACCGTGCCGGTCTGGTCGGCGAAGACGGTCCGACCCATGCAGGCAGCTTCGACCTGTCTTACCTGCGCTGCATCCCCGGCATGCTGGTGATGACGCCGAGCGACGAGAACGAGATGCGCCGCATGCTCACCACCGGCCACCTGTTCGACGGCCCGGCAGCGGTGCGCTACCCGCGTGGCACCGGCCCCAATGCAGCGCTCGATGCCGGCCTGGAGCCGCTGGAAATTGGCAAGGCGGTGATACGCCGCCAGGGCAAGGACGTCGCCCTGCTGGCCTTCGGCGTGCAACTGGCCGAAGCCCTGCGCGTGGGTGAAACGCTGGATGCCACAGTGGTCGACATGCGCTTCGTCAAACCGCTGGACGAAGCCCTGCTGCGCGAACTGGCAGGTAGCCACACGCTGCTGGTGACCATCGAAGAAAACAGCATCATGGGCGGCGCCGGTAGCGCGGTCAGCGAATTCTTCGCCGCCGAGAACATCCAGATGTCGATGCTGCACCTGGGCCTGCCCGACTACTACGTCGAGCACGCCAAGCCCAGCCAGATGCTCGCCGAGTGCGGTCTCGACGAAGCAGGCATCGAACGCGCGGTACGTGAGCGTCTGAGTTTGCTTCAGGCCTGAGCATGAAGCCCGCTCATCGCTATATGAGCGGCGCTTGCTTGTGATTCATATGCGTGCGCACTAAGGTGCGCGCCATTCATGTTCCGCCAGGGTGCGCTGCGCAAGCAGTGTTAAACGGGAAGTCGGTGCGCTCGTCACGAGCAATGCCGACGCTGCCCCCGCAACGGTAATCGACTGCACGCGCTGAGCGTGCGCCACGTCCAACAGCCACTGGGCTCTGCCTGGGAAGGCGGACGCGGGTCGAGAGCCCGGAGACCGGCCAAGGCGGTGCGACTGGTGTTGCGGAGGGCAGCACGGTCAAGCGCCGTCCTGCGCTTGCGCCTGCCCTCCTCGACCGTCTGCCGCCCGTTGAGGAAAGAAAATGAAACTGTCCCGTCTGGCTCTGGCCATCGCCGTCATGCCAGGTCTCTCGCTGGCCGCCGAGCCCTACGTGGCCGAGCCGCTGGTCGTCACCTCCGGGCGCCTGGCCGAACCGCAAGCGCAGGCTACCGCGGCTACCACGGTGTTCGAGCGGGACGACATCGAACGTCTGCAGGTCAGTAGCGTGCCCGACCTACTCAGCCGCGTGCCCGGTGTGTCTATCGTACAAAGCGGCGGTCGCGGCAGCCTCACCAGTCTGTTCCTACGTGGCGCCAACGCCAACCAGACCCTAGTGCTGGTAGATGGCGTACGTCTGAATGCTGCTGCCAGCGGTCTGGCCCGTCTGGAGTTTCTCAGCCCCGATCAAATCGAGCGTATCGAGGTCGTGCGCGGCGCCCGCTCGGCGCTTTACGGCTCCGACGCCATTGGCGGAGTGGTCCAGATCTTCACTCGGCGCGGCGAGGATCGCCTGCAGCCGCGCCTACGCCTGGCCGCCGGCAGCCAACAGACCTTCGAGCGTAGCCTAGGCATGTCCGGCGGTGACCAGCGCACCCGCTTCGATCTCGGCGCAAGCCTGGTCGAACGCGCCGGCTTCGACCGCTCCCAAGATGGCCGTGGTTACGACAACGACCACGATGGCCTGCGCCGCAAGGCCTTCAACCTAAACCTCGATCATCGCTTCAACGACCGTCTCAAGGGAGGCCTGAGCCTGCTCGAGCAACATGGCGAGAGCGAGTACGACGACCTGTTCAGTTTCGATCCGGGCAACCCCAGCGAACGCTTCAGCGTCTCCAGCATTGCCGGCCATCTCGAAGCGCAACTCGCCAAAGACTGGAGCAGCCGCCTGGAGCTCGGTCATAGCGAGGACAAGAGCGAAAACCGCGACCCGCTGAATGCCGACAACAACTACGCCTACAACACCTACCGCGACAGTGCCGGCTGGCTTAACACTCTGCGGTTTGGTGACGCTCACCAGGTGCTACTTGGCCTCGACTGGTACGAGGACCGCTTGGGTAGCGACAGTGACTTCAGCCAAAGCAAACGCTGGAACCGGGCAGCCTTCGCCCAGCACCGCTATCGCGGCAACGGTTTCGCCACCGAACTGGGCTTGCGCCACGACGACAACCAGCAGTTCGGCAGTGAGAACACCTGGAATGCTGCGCTGAGTCTGGACCTGGCCGAACGCCTGGAGCTAGTGCTGAGCTATGGCGAGGGCTTCCATGCACCGACCTTCAACGACCTCTACTTCCCGACCAGTTCGTTCTACGGTGGTAACCCGGATCTTGCCCCGGAGCGCTCGAAAACCTACGAAGCTCAACTGCGCGGTGATCACATGGATACGCGTTGGAGCCTGTCGGCCTACCGGACCGAGGTTGAGGACCTGATCACAGTAGTCAGCGACCCGGTTACCTTCTTCAGCACGCCAATGAACGTCAACAAGGCGCGCCTGCAGGGCCTGGAGTTGAGTGTCGAACGCGAGCTGCTGGGCTGGCATGTGGCCCTCGGCGCCAGTCTACTCGACCCGCGTGACCGCAGTAGTGGCCATATCCTGCCGCGCCGCGCCAAGCGCAGCCTGAGCCTGGACCTGGATCGTCAGTTCGGCGCGTTCGCCGCCGGCATGACCTGGCAGACATTCTCCGGCCGCTACGATGATGCCGCCAACAACCGCGAGATCGCCGGCTACGGCCTGCTGGGCGTACGCGCGAGCTGGCAGATGGACGAGGAACTGCTTTGGCAGGTCAAGGTCGACAACCTGCTAGACAAGGACTATTCCCAGGCCCTTTACAGTCGACCGGATGATCCGTTCTTCAGCAGCGTGAGCTATTACGGCTACCGCGAAGAAGGCCGCAGCGCAATGCTCTCGCTGACCTGGACGCCGCAACTCTGAGCTTGGTGCGCACGGCGCACCCTACGACCGCTGTAGGGTGCACACAACCTGAGGGGGCTACCGCCCCCCCGCCATCCGCTCACACAACTGTTTGATGGCACCCAGCATCTGCCGGCTGGGCCGCTCCAGGCCCTTGTCCGGCACCGCCCAGACCTGTTTCAGCCGCACGGCATGTAACTGCGGCCAGGCTTGCCAGGCGCTCAGCTCGGCATTGCTGCCGCCGAGTATCACGTCCGGGTCACGCGCCAGCACAGCCTCCACACTGACCTGTGGCGCCGGCTGCGGCAGATCGGCGAACAGGTTGCGCGCGCCGCACACCTGCAAGGCGTCACCTATCAATTGTTCGCCACCGATGGTGTAAAGCGGTTGATGCCAGACCTGATAGAACACCGTCAGGGGATGCTCACGCTGGTAGCGCTGGCGCAGCGCGTGCAGCTCGGCGCGAAACTCAGCCGCCAGCCGCTCGCCCTGCTCCGTCCGGCCCACTCGCTCACCAATATGCACAAAGGCGTCGCCGAGCTGGTCAAGGCGCTGCGGCTCGACGATCAGCAAGTCGATACCGAAACGCTGCAACTGCGCTTGTTGCGCCGGCGGCACGCTGCCAGGTGCGATAAGGATCAGATCCGGCGCCAGTTGCAGCAGTCGCTCGAATTCCAGCTGACCATAACGACCAACAGTGGGCAGGTGCGACAGCGCGGCGGGACGCTCATCGCCTTCGAGCACGCCGACCAGCAGATCAGCAGCATCCAGGTCGAGCATGATTTCACTGAGCGAGGGTGCCAGGCTGATTACCCGTTCGGCAGCTGACAGCGGCAACGCCAGCAGGCAAAGCGCGAGCAGCAGCGTGCGCATCAACCCAACTGGCGGGGTATGCGGTAGAGGCTGTGCAGCACGATGGACGACAGCGCCAGCAGAACCAGCGGGATCGCCTCGAGGCCAGCAAGGACTGCCAACGCGGCGATCCACGCAGGCAGCGCAGCGCCAAGCAGGGCGCGCAGACGCACACGATCCAACTCCAGCCAGGCGGCGGGTTCCTCGTCACTATCGAGGGCTTTCTGGGTGGCGATAAGGGCGTGCTTGTAGGCAGAGAACAGCGGCAGGCTGACGAACATAGAGGCCAGGCCAGCAATGAACATCGGCATGCTCATGACCGTGTGCCCGCCACCGCCGAACAGCAGGTTGAACATGAACAAGGGCGCCAGCGCCACGCCCAGTTGACGCCACCAGGCCAGCGCAAGGCGCCGCTTTACCTGGCCTCGGGTCACAGGCGCTCCTCGGTCTCACCCTGATGCTGGTTGCCCAGCATATGACCGAGCTTGCCGGCCTTGGTGGCGAGGTAGCGCTTGTTGTAGGGGTTGTGTGCAATCTGCAACGGCACACGGTGATCCACGGCGATGCCCATGTCACCCAGCGCCTTGACCTTGCGCGGGTTATTGGTCATCAGCTTGAGGCTGTGAATGCCCAGGTGCTCGAGCATCGGCAGGCAGATGGCGTAATCACGCTGGTCAGCGCCGAAACCCAGGCGCTCGTTGGCTTCCACGGTATCGGCGCCACCGTCCTGGAGCTCATAGGCGCGGATCTTGTTCAGCAGACCAATGCCCCGGCCCTCCTGACGCAGATACAGCAGCACGCCGCGACCTTCGTTGGCGATGGCCTGCAGCGCGGCCTGCAGCTGGGCACCACAGTCACAACGCAGGCTGAACAGCGCGTCGCCGGTCAGGCATTCGGAGTGCAGACGCCCTAGCACCGGTGCACCGTCGGCAACATTGCCGAAGGTCAGGGCGACATGTTCCTTGCCGGTAACCTCATCGAGGAAACCATGCATGGTGAACACACCGAAGGGCGTGGGCAGTTGGGAGGCGGCGACGAACACGACGGACACCGGATACTCCTAGCAATGAGTACGAAACAGGGCCGGCATTGTATCAGCAGCCCCCGCTGGCGGGTCAGTCAGAATTGCCGATCATCAGTATCGAAACGGTCAATGGCAACCTCAAAGCTTGGATTCGAGCACCAGCATGCCTTGTTCTTCGCGCCAGCCCACCCGCCCCATGAAGCTCATGCCGAGCAAGGCTTCGGCGGGCGCGCCACCCTCCAACACCACGGCCTCGACGCCGAGCACCTCGAGATCGCCGACCTTGACCCGGTCAAGCATCACGCGCCAGCCACGAGCGACACCACTGGCGGTGTTGACCTGTAGAGGCCGGCCACTGACTCGATAATCGATACCTAGGCGCCGGGCATGCGCGTCATTAAGAGCCACCGAGGTGGCACCGGTATCCACTAGAAACTGCACCGTCTGGCCGTTGACCGACCCGACGACCCAATAGTGGCCACCAATACCCTTGGCGATACTCAGGCGCTTTCTTACTGGTTCGGCAAAACCGGCACTGTATTCCCGACTCAGTGGATAGGCGCGCTCGACACCCTCGACACGCAGCACCGCCCCCTGCTTGTCGACGCTGACCACCTCTACCCCGCCCGGACCGGTCTGGCCGACCCGCACCAGCTTGCGCTGGCCATCGACATTGACCACCGCAGCGCCGGGAAACAGGCCAACCACCTGAACCTGAGAGGCCGCCCAGCAGGAACTTGCACCCAGCAGCGCCAGCACGGCGAGACAGTAACGAAGCTGCATGTGTGAAAGTCTCCCGGCTTAGTCGAAGGGATAGGGCTGGCGCCAGTGGGCGAAGATCGGTCGCAATTCACCGCTGGCAATCAGTTGCGTCATGCGCCGATCGAAGAGTTCGGCCAGGGCATGCCCACGTGGCGTATCGGCAAAGCCGAGATAGAGCGGCAGTTGCGTGAGATCCGTCGCGCGATACTGCTGCGGCTTACCAGTCAGGCTCAGCACATAGTCGACCTCGGGGCGCGCATCGATATAGAAATCTGCGTGGCCCAGGTCGAGCATGCCGAGGATACCGCTACGCCGCTGCACTTCCCGGTAGTCGTGCACATTCGGCAGATATTCCTCGTAACCGTAGCCCCGCACCCAGACCAGCCGGTACTTGCCCAGGCTGTCGAGGGGCGGCACGGGTTTGTCCTTGAGGCTGAGAGCGACGATCTGATCTCGATCATAGTGATGCGTGGGGTAGAACACCTGCCCCTCGACCTCGTCACGATAGGACCCGACCCAGGCATCGGCCTCGTCACGCTGTACCAACCCGATCGAGCGGGTGTAAGGCACGCTGTGGATGCTCAAACGCACCCCCGCCGGCTCGAACACCTTGCGCATGACGTCCCAGCCCAGGCCGGTACCGTCGGCTTCGGTATAGGCCTCCCAGATCTCACTGGCCAGACGTATTTCACCTGGCAGCTCGCTCTGAGCCTGAGCGCCGCCCAGAGCGCACAGCATCAGCAGCGCGCCCAGCCAGACTTGCCTCATGCGCATGCCCACTCCTTAGAAACCCAGCCCTGCTCCGTAGTTGGCCCACGCCCAGACCAGCCCCTGCATGGCCAACCAGGCGAAGACCCCGGCGATGATGTCATCGAGCATGATGCCAACACCGCCGTGTACGTGGCGATCGATCCAGCGAATCGGCCAGGGCTTGACGATGTCGAACAGACGAAACATGAGAAAGCCTAGCAACAACCAGACCCAACCCTCGGGCACCAGCCAGAGGGTGATCCACATGCCGACCATTTCGTCCCAGACGATACCTTCATGGTCGTGCACGCGTAGGTCGTCGGCGACCTTGCCGCACAGCCAGAAGCCGAACAGCATGGTGACCCCGAGCAGCAGCCAGTAGCCCCAGTCCGGCAGCATCTGCCACAGCGGCACGAACGGCAGCGCCACCAGCGAGCCCCAGGTACCCGGCGCCTTGGGCAGCGTGCCGGAACCGAAGCCGAAGGCGATGAAGTGCCACGGATTGCGCCACACCGAGGGCGGTA
Source organism: Pseudomonas sp. o96-267 (assembly GCF_003935465.1). Taxonomy (NCBI): domain Bacteria; kingdom Pseudomonadati; phylum Pseudomonadota; class Gammaproteobacteria; order Pseudomonadales; family Pseudomonadaceae; genus Pseudomonas; species Pseudomonas sp. o96-267. Next base: position 81,906 of record NZ_RHQP01000015.1, on the reverse strand, counting down.
CGTATTCGGCGGGAACCTGGCTGGGGTGATCGGTCACACGCACTCCGTCCTGTCAGAAATGTTGATCGCCGCCGCGCGGCGGCTCGATTGGCTGGCCGTTGGCATCCAGCAGTTGCACCCCGGTGCCGTTCAGCACACGGCCGATAACTCGGACTTCAGGCCAGTCACGCTGAATGTCGGCGAGCAGCGCTGGCGGTAGGGTAAAGGCCAGGCGGTAATCATCGCCACCACCGAGCGCGCAGACCCGCGCCTGCTCTTCACCGGCAAAGGCGCGCAGCGCTACGGACAGCGGCACGCGCGCCAGCTCAATGCGCAGGGCGACCTGCGAGGCGTTGGCGATATGCCCGCAGTCAGCGAGCAGGCCGTCGGAAATATCCAGTGCTGCCGTGGCTCGGCCGCGCAGTGCCTGCCCCAGGGCCAGTTGCGGTTGCGGCGACCAGTAACGAGCCAGCAAAGGCTCGGCGACTTCAGGCATTGCATCACGCTGGGCTAATACCAGCGGCAGGGCGCCAGCAGCGTCACCCAGCTCGCCACCCACGCACAGCAGATCACCCACCTGCGCACCGCTGCGCAACAGTGCCTGCCCGGCCGGCACACGGCCGAACACGGTCAGCGTCAGGCTCAGCGGGCCACGCGTGGTGTCGCCACCGACCAACGCCAGCGAGCAGTTCTCGGCCATCTGCTGCAGGCCACGCGCGAACTCGGCCAACCAGGTTTCACTGGCGTTCGGCAAGGTAAGCGCGAGAGTAAAGGCCAGCGGCGTAGCGCCCATGGCAGCCAGGTCACTGGCAGAGACGGCCAGCGCACGCTGACCGAGAAGAAAGGCATCGCAGGCGTCGGGAAAGTGAACCCCGGCAACCAGCGTATCGGTGGACACCGCCAACTGCTCACCCGCTGGCAACGCCAGCAGGGCGCAGTCATCGCCGATACCGCTAACCACGCCGTCACCACCCTGAGCGCAACGGGCGGCGGCGAAATAGCGACGGATCAGCTCGAACTCATTCACGGGCAAGCAACGATCTGCTGCGCGTCGGCCTTGCTGCGTTAAAAGCAGACTCGGAATGCTCATGTGCTACAGCACACTGCGCTTCCTCGACTGCTTTTGCCTTGCACGGCTCTAGCTCGCAAGATCGTGAATCAAGCATCCCCATAGGCCTCAACGTTTGTTGGCGTTGACTTCGGCCGCACGCAGCTTGGGCGCGAGCTTGTCGAGGATGCCGTTGACGAACTTGTGCCCGTCAGTGGCACCGAACACCTTGGCCAGCTCGATACCTTCGTTGATCACTACCTTGTAGGGCACATCAACGCGGTTCTTCAGCTCGTAGGTGGACAGGCGCAGGATGGCCAGCTCGACCGGATCGATCTCTTCCAGCGGGCGATCGAGCAGCGGCGTGAAGGCCTCGTCCAGCTCGGTCTTCTGTCGCGGCACGCCGTGCAGAATTTCGTGGAAGTAAGCGCCATCGACCTTGCTGAAATCGTTGTCGACACGAAACTGCGCTTCGATCTCGTTCAGCGGCTGCCCGGCAATGTGCCAGGAATACAGCGCCTGCATGGCCAGGGTACGGGCCTCACGGCGTGCGAGAATCTTGCCGCTGGGCCCCTTCTTGGCCGGCTGGCCGTTACCGGAGTTGCTCACTTGGCCTCCAACTGCGCCAGCAGGCTGACCATTTCCAGGGCAGACAGCGCAGCTTCGGCACCCTTGTTACCTGCCTTGGTGCCGGAACGTTCGATGGCTTGCTCGATGGAGTCGACAGTCAGCACGCCGAAGGCGACCGGTACGCCATATTCCATGGAGACCTGGGCCAGACCCTTGGTGCACTCGCCGGCGACGTATTCGAAGTGCGGGGTGCCGCCACGGATGACCGCGCCGAGGGCGATGATCGCCGCGTATTCACCACGCTGAGCCACCTTCTGGGTGACCAGAGGAATCTCGAAAGCACCCGGTGCACGGATGATGGTGATCTCGCTCTCGCTCACGCCGTGGCGTACCAGGGCGTCGACGGCGCCACTGACCAGGCTCTCGACGACGAAGCTGTTGAAACGGCCTACCACCAGGGCGTATTTGCCCTTCGGGGCGATGAAGGTACCTTCGATGGTCTTCAGGGTCATGACAGGTCTCACATGGGTTAAAGAGCCGGAGCGCCTTGCGCTCCGAAAATAAAATTCGTGCTCAGCGTAGCCCGGATGCAATCCGGGGCCACTGTGCCGATCTTCCCGGATTTCATCCGGGCTACGTGCTTTAGCTCCCCTCTCCCACTTGTGGGAGAGGGGCCGGGGGAAAGGGTTAGGCGTTGGCCATAACACCCTCTCCCGCCCTCCGGGCACCCTCGGCTTTGGCATCCTGCGTCGCCCTACCTCCTGCATCCATGCAGTCGTCTCCCAGAGGGAGAGGGTCATCAGCTTTGGCCCTTCGGGCCGCTTTTAATCAGCCGGCAGGTATTCTACAACTTCGAGATCGAAGCCGGATATCGCGTTGAACTTCATCGGCGAGCTCATCAGGCGCATCTTGCGCACGCCGAGGTCGCGCAGAATCTGCGAGCCCGCGCCTACGGTGCTGTAGGTCGCCGGTTTGGCTGGCTGCTGGCGGCTGATCAGTGCCAGCAGCTCCGGCCCGGTCAGCGGATTGCCGAGCAGCAGCACCACGCCGCTACCGGCCTTGGCCACTTCCGCCATGGCAGCACGCATGCTCCAGCGGCCCGGCTGATTGACCATGAACAGGTCGCGCAGCGGGTCCATGTTGTGCACGCGCACCAGGGTCGGCTCTTCGGCGCAGATGGTGCCCAGGGTCAGCGCCATGTGCGCGGTGTCCTCGACGCCGTCACGGTAGGTCACCAGATTGAACTGACCCAACTCGGTGTCCAGCGGCTGCTCGCTGATGCGCTCGACGGTACGCTCGTGGATCAGGCGGTAGTGGATCAGGTCGGCAATGGTGCCGATCTTCAGGCCGTGCAGCTCGGCGAAGGCCTCCAGCTCCGGACGACGGGCCATGGTGCCGTCGTCGTTCATGATCTCGCAGATCACCCCGCTCGGCTCGAAACCACCCATACGCGCCAGGTCGCAGGCCGCTTCGGTGTGGCCGGCACGGGCCAGCACGCCGCCGGGCTGGGCCATCAGCGGGAAGATGTGGCCAGGGCTGACGATATCCTCGGCCACCGCATTGCGCGCTACTGCAGCCTGCACGGTGCGTGCGCGGTCGGCAGCGGAGATGCCGGTGGTCACACCTTCGGCCGCCTCGATGGAGACGGTGAACTTGGTGCCGAAACCGGAACCGTTGCGCGGCGCCATCAGCGGCAGCTTGAGCAGCTCACAGCGCTCACGGGTCATGGGCATGCAGATCAGGCCACGGGCGAAGCGGGCCATGAAGTTGATGTGCTCGGCGGTGACGCATTCGGAGGCGATGATGATGTCGCCTTCGTTCTCGCGGTCTTCGTCATCCATGAGGATGACCATCTTGCCGGCGCGGATGTCTTCGATCAGTTCTTCAGCGGTATTGAGCGCCATCGGGGCGTCTCCTCAATTCTTCAGGTAGCCGTGTTCGGCGAGAAAGCTTTCGGTGAGGCCCGAGGCCTTGGGCTCTGCAGCCTTGTCGCCGAGCAGCAGGCGCTCCAGGTAACGCGCCAGCAGGTCGACCTCGAGGTTGACCTTACGCCCGGCCTGATAGTCGACCATGATGGTCTCGGCCAGGGTGTGCGGCACGATGGTCAGCTCGAATTCGGCGCCATTGACCGCGTTGACGGTCAGGCTGGTGCCATCGACGGTGATCGAACCCTTGTGCGCGATGTACTTGGCCAGCTCGCGCGGGGCGCGCACCGTGAACTGCACGGCGCGGGCGTTATCGGCGCGCGAGACGATCTCGCCGACACCGTCTACGTGACCGCTGACCAGATGGCCGCCGAGGCGACTGGTGGGCGTCAGGGCCGTTTCCAGATTGACGGCGCTGCCGGGCTTGAGGTCGACGAAGGCGGTGCGCGCCAGCGTCTCGCGGCTGACGTCGGCCCAGAAGCCGTCGCCGGGCAATTCCACAGCGGTCAGGCAGATGCCGTTGACGGCGATGCTATCGCCGAGCTTGACGTCGCCCAGGTCGAGTTTTCCGGTGGCCACGTAAACGCGCACGTCGCCGCCTTTCGGCGTCATGGCGCGGATACTGCCGATGGCTTCGATTATGCCGGTGAACATAAGCCCTCCGGTTTCACGTTGAAGGTGGTGCTGAACAGCATGGACGAACTCCTGTTTTGGTCAAAAACAGGGCAATGCCGATCGATAGGGATTTCGCGGACACGCACGAGGCGCCCGTGGAGGGAATCCCGCTCTCTCTTTATCCGGACTATACCGTCGGCCCCGGAATCACACCGGGTCTGCTGGACCTCGCCTGGCAGGTGCCGGGGCGAGCGCTCGCGGGCTAGGTTCTACGAACCATCACCGCCGGTGGGGAATTTCGCCCCGCCCTGAGAACGTTGCGGCCATGTGAAATGACCGCGTGGCGTTTTATCACATTTATCGCCGCGACGCATGGCCCGTGCGCTATCTGGCCTTGGGCACCGCGGTGATCTGCCAGTCGTCGCCGACGGCGCGAATATCGAGAATCTGCAACTCCGGCGCTTCGACCATGCGGTTGAGCGGCAATTCGAACAGCGGCCGGGCACTGGAGCCGAGCAGCTTGGGCGCGACGAAGATGCGGTACTCGTCCACCAAGCCAGAACGGGCGAAGGCGCCGGCCAGACGCGGCCCGGCTTCCACCAGCACTTCGTTGACGCCACGGCCGGCCAGCTCCAGCAGCAACTTGCGCAAGTCGACGTGACCATTGCTGCCCGGCACGGCGAGCAGTTCGTGACCATCGGCCAGATAGCGATCACGGGCGGCGGCAGCCGCACAGGTGGCCACCAGCGCCGGACCGGCCTGGAAGAAGGCTTTGCTCAGCGGCACGCGTAGACGACCATCGACCAACACCCGCAGCGGTGGTCGCGAAGCAGCCATGAAAGTGGCTTCGACCCCCAATCCCAGCTCGTCGGGACGTACCGTCAGCCGGGCATCGTCCGCCAGCACGGTGTCGGCACCACTGAGCACCACGCTGGACTGCGCGCGTAAACGCTGCACCTCCGCGCGCGCCGCCGGGCCAGTGATCCACTGGCTCTCACCGCTGGCCATGGCAGTGCGGCCATCCAGGCTCATCGCCGACTTGACCCGCACAAACGGCAGCCCGCTCTCCATCCGCTTGATGAAACCGGCATTGAGCGCTCGCGCCTCGCTTTCCAGCACGCCACTGGCCACCTCGATACCGGCTTGGGCCAGGCGCAGCAGGCCACTGCCGGCCACCTGCGGGTTGGGGTCCTGCATCGCTGCAACGACGCGGCTGACACCGGCGGCAACCAGCGCATCGGCGCAGGGCGGCGTGCGCCCATGATGGCTGCAGGGCTCCAGTGTCACGTACGCCGTGGCGCCACGCGCCTTGTCGCCGGCCTGGCGCAGTGCGTGCACCTCGGCGTGCGGCTCACCGGCACGGGCATGCCAGCCTTCGCCGACGATCTCGCCATCACGCACGATGACGCAGCCGACTCGTGGATTGGGATGGGTGGAGTACAGGCCTTTGCGCGCCAGCCGCAGGGCGCGCGCCATGAAGAATTGGTCGCGTTCGCTCATCGGCTTTTCGACGGCTCGCGGGCCAGGCGTTCGATTTCCTCGCGGAATTCGTTGAGGTCCTGGAAGCGGCGGTAGACCGAGGCGAAGCGGATATAGGCCACCTCGTCGAGCTTGCTCAGTTCGGTCATCACCAACTCACCCAGCACCAGCGACTTCACCTCGCGCTCACCAGTGGCGCGCAGCTGCTGCTTGATACGGGCGATGGCTTCCTCCAGGCGCTCGACGCTCACCGGGCGTTTTTCCAGCGCACGCTGCATGCCGGCGCGCAGCTTTTCTTCGTCGAAAGGCTGGCGGCTGCCGTCCTGCTTGATCAGGCGCGGCATCACCAGTTCGGCGGTTTCGAAGGTGGTGAAGCGCTCACCGCAGGCCACGCATTCGCGGCGGCGGCGGACCTGGTCGCCCTCGGCGACCAGACGGGAATCGATGACCTTGGTGTCGTTGGCAGCGCAGAACGGACAATGCATGGTGAGGGCTGACGAATGGCGGCAAAGTCGCCATGGTAGCGCATAGCACGCCATTGAAAAATGTAAGGAGCCTTGAGATCGCCTGCTTACGGCGGCAAGACAAATTAAGCTATGCCCATGCCCCTCCAAGAGCAGAACCTGCCATGAATCGATATCTGCCCCTCCTACCCATTGCCCTGAGCGGCCTACTTGCTGCCTGCGCCGGCGAGCCCACGAGCACTGCGCCGCCACCCACTCCAGCACCTGCACAGGCAGAACTCATCGCAGCACCGATCCAGGGCCCAGGCCTGCGCGGCGAATTGCTTGGCGTCGCCGCAGGCGCCGATGTCGACCTCGCATTATTGGGCGTAGACATGCGCGGTCGCCCGCGTGCGTTGCTTGGCCAGGTTCATCTGCGTGGCGACGGCGAAGCGCTGCCGTTCCATCTGCCACTGAACACGCAGCAGGCGCCTCAGGACCTGCGCCTGGAACTGCGCGGCCGCGTCAGTCAATCCGGACGCCTGGTGCAGCGCTTGCCGGCACGCACCATCGCCGAACTGAACGACCAGGACCTTGGCGCGCTGCATCTGGTGCCGGCGCCATGAAACCACCCGCACCGCTGCAGCATGCGCTCAGCGAATTGCTCGGCGATGCCCGCCTGGTGGCCGAAACACTGCCAGGTACCGATATCGCCCTGTGGCTGATCGATGCCAGCAACATGGAGCGCGCTTTCAACCCCGAGGAGACCAGGCGCATCCTCGAAGAGCCGCCCTACTGGTGCTTCTGCTGGGCCAGCGGCCTGGTGCTGGCACGCTGGCTGGCCGAGCGCCCCGAGTGGGTACGCGGCAAGCGCGTGCTGGATTTCGGCGCTGGCTCCGGCGTAGCGGCCATTGCCGCGGCCAAGGCGGGTGCGGCAGAAGTGGTGGCCTGCGACCTCGACCCACTGGCGCTGGCCGCCAGCCGCGCCAACGCCGCACTCAACGGTGTGACGCTGAACTACTCGGACGATTTCTTCGCCGAAGCGGATCGCTACGACCTGATTCTGGTCGCCGACGTGCTCTACGATCGCGCCAATCTGCCGCTGCTCGACCACTTTCTCAGCCGCGGGCGTCAGGCCCTGGTGGCCGATTCACGGGTCAAGGATTTCCAGCATCCGCTGTACCAGCGCCTGGCACTGCTGGACGGCTGCACCTGGCCAGACCTGGCCGAGCCCGCCGAATTCCGCGAGGTCAGCCTGTATCACGCCGTGCGCCCCTTGTAACCGTGCGGCAGTGCCCGCATTAATAGACCATTGCCCTGTTTTTCGAGACCGACCATGAGCGACTCCCCCTACATCTTCGACATCTCCGGCGCCGCCAATTTCGAGCAACTGGTGATCGAGAATTCCTTCCACAAACCGGTGCTGGTGGACTTCTGGGCCGAGTGGTGCGCACCGTGCAAGGCGCTGATGCCAATGCTGGCGAAGATCACCGAGGAATATGCCGGTGAGCTGCTGCTGGCCAAGGTCAACTGCGATATCGAGCAGGACATCGTCATGCGTTTCGGCATTCGCAGCCTGCCCACCGTGGTGTTGTTCAAGGACGGTCAGCCGGTGGATGGCTTCGCCGGCGCCCAGCCGGAAGCGGCGATCCGCGAGATGCTCAAGCCTCATGTCGCCGAACCGGCGCCTACCGCCGCCGACCCGATGGAGGCCGCTCAGGCGCTGTTCGCCGAAGGCCGTTTTGCCGACACCGAAGCACTGCTCAAACAGGTGCTGACCGAAGACAACGAAAATGCTGCCGCGCTGATCCTCTACGCGCGCTGCCTGGCCGAGCGCGGCGAGTTGGGCGAAGCGGAAACCGTGCTCAACGCCGTCAAGGGTGACGAGCACAAGCAGGCGCTGGCCGGCGCCAAGGCGCAATTGACCTTCCTGCGTCAGGCCGCCGACCTGCCAGACGCCGCCACGCTGAAAAGCCGCCTGGCGCAGAACGCAGAGGATGACGAGGCGCTGTATCAACTGGCCGTGCAGCAACTGGCGCGCCAGCAGTACGAAGCGGCGCTGGACGGCCTGCTCAAGCTGTTCGTGCGTAACCGCAGCTACAGCGAAGGCCTGCCGCACAAGACTCTGCTGCAAGTGTTCGACCTGCTCGGCGGCGATCACCCGCTGGTCACCACTTACCGCCGCAAGCTGTATCAGGCGATCTACTGATCCAGCGTGGGATCGCGCTCGCCGTAGGGCGCGCCTTGCGCACCGAGTACTCGCCAGATCAAGCAGGTGATGTTCGGTGCGCGCGGCGCACCCTACGACGACACAGATAAGGCTCCGGCCTGACACGGATGGCCTTTGTAGGGTGTCGCGGGGCCGCCTAGGCCGCGCGCACCTCCGATGAAACCGCTCATGTTTCGCTGCTCACAGCAGAGCTGTCCCACGACACCCTGAGCGACTACTCCTGCCAGTGATAGATCGGCGCATCCGCGCCGGTTTCCATGCGGATCTGCTCGCAATGACGCAGACGCACCAGCAAACGCTTGCCAGCGACCTCGCCACCTGCCAGCGCGGCTAGCTGCGTCATCAGTTTCGGTCCTTCCACTTGCCCTGCATCGCGCACCAGTTGCAGCGCGGTCTGCCACAGCGCATCACCCGCGTCAGCTGCGGCAGTCGCTGCCGCTACGCTGGGTGTCGGCGTAACGGCCACGTGCTGTGCCAGTTGCGCCCAGTCCTCAGCATCCAGCTCCACCGTCAGATCCACCGGCCAGTCGCCGATGCGCCCACGTATTCGCACCATGTTCAGCCTCCAGTCAGGATCTTGCATGCTCCCATGACAGCGTCAGACTGGCCAGTTCGCCACGAAAGTTGTTATAACGTAACAATTAACTCGCGCCCAAGCTGGAGACACCCATGCGCCACCTGCTGCTCGCCCTGCCCTTCGCCCTGCTGCCCCTGGTCGCCGCCCAGGCCCATGAACACGGTCATGATCACGACCACGAACATTCCCACGACAGCCTGGGTGCCCACGAACACGGCGTCGCCAGCCTCAACGCAGCGCTGGACGGCAACCTGCTGGAGCTGCAGCTCGAAAGCCCGGCAATGAACCTGGTAGGCTTCGAGCATGCCGCCAAGAGCGATGCCGACAAGGCCAAGGTCGCCGCCGCCAAGCGTGAACTGGAGCAGCCCATCAGCCTGTTCGCCCTGAACAGCGGCGATTGCAAGGCCACCCAGGTCGAACTGGAAAGCCCACTGTTCGGCGACGCTGACCACGACCACGATCACGATCACGATCACGATCACGATCATGAAGGTGAGCACAGCGACATCCAGGCGCACTATCGCTTCGAATGCGCCAAGGCCAACGAATTGAAACAGTTGGATCTCGCCGAACTGTTCAAACGCTTCCCCGCCACCGAGAAGATTCAGGTACAACTGATCGGCCCGAATGGTCAGCAGGGCGTGGAACTGACGCCAGCACAGCCACGCTTGAGCTTCTGACCTGCCACGTCTCATTGCCGGAGTGAGCGCCCCTCGCTCCGGCAATAAACGCCTTCTCCCGACACGCTGCAGACAATGACCGAACCTCTGATCGAACTCGCCAATCTCGGCTTCGCCTGGCCCGGCCAGGCGCAGCTGCTGGATATCCCCGCCTTCACCCTGGCACGCGGTGAAACCCTGTTTCTCAAAGGCCCAAGTGGCAGCGGCAAAACCACCTTGCTCGGCCTGCTAGGCGGCGTACAACGTGCGCAAAGCGGCCATATCCGCCTGCTCGGCCAGGACCTCGGCCAACTCTCCGCCGGTGCCCGCGACCGTTTTCGCGTCGACCACACTGGCTACATCTTCCAGCAGTTCAACCTGCTGCCATTTCTTTCTGTGCGCGAGAACGTCGAGCTGCCCTGCCGCTTCTCGCGCCGGCGCGCCGACCGCGCGCGCCAGCGTCACGGCAGCGTCGATGCCGCCGCAGCAGCGCTGCTCGACCATCTCGGCCTGCGCGCCGACCTACTCGGCCGTCGCGCCGACGAACTGTCCATCGGCCAGCAACAGCGGGTCGCTGCCGCGCGCGCACTGATCGGCCAGCCAGAGCTGGTGATCGCCGACGAGCCGACCTCGGCGCTGGACTTCGACGCCCGCGAGGCCTTCCTGCAGTTGCTCTTCGCCGAATGTCGCGCTGCCGGCGCCAGCCTGCTGTTCGTCAGCCACGATCAGAGCCTGGCTTCGCTGTTCGACCGCAACCTTTCACTGGCCGAACTCAACCGCGCCACGCGCCCTCAGGAGGCCTGAGATGCATCTGATCCGCATCGCCCTGGCCAGCCTGGCCAACCGCCGTTTCACCGCCTTGCTCACGGTATTCGCCATCGCCCTTTCGGTCTGCCTGCTGCTGGCCGTGGAGCGTGTACGTACCGAAGCCCGCGCCAGCTTCGCCAACACCATCAGTGGCACCGACCTGATCGTCGGCGCCCGCTCCGGCAGCGTGAACCTGCTGCTGTACTCGGTGTTCCGCATCGGCAATGCCACCAACAACATCCGCTGGGACAGTTTCGAGCACTTCGCCAACCACCGTCAGGTGAAGTGGGCCATCCCCATTTCTCTCGGCGACTCACACCGCGGCTACCGGGTGATGGGCACCAGCACCGCCTACTTCGAGCACTATCGTTACGCCCGCAGCCAGGCCCTGAAGTTGGCCCAGGGCCGCGAGTTTGCCGACGATCCGTTCGAGGTAGTACTCGGCGCGGAAGTGGCCCAGGCGCTGGGCTACGGCCTCGGCGAGAACATCGTTCTGGCACACGGCGTCGCCACCATCAGCCTGGTCAAGCACGACGACAAGCCGTTCACCGTGGTCGGCATCCTCGAGCGCACCGGCACACCAGTCGACCGCACGCTGCACATTTCCCTGGCCGGCATGGAGGCGCTGCACATCGACTGGCAAAACGGCATGCCGGCACGCGGCGCGGCGCAGATCAGCGCGGATCAGGTGCGAGAGTGGGCAAGCGCCTGTTCACAAGCGTCGCGAGCGCAGACGGGGCAAGGCGAAAGCGGGCGAGGAAGCGCAGTTGAGTCGAGTCTCAATGAGCATTCCGAGCCCGCTTTCAACGCAGCAGCGTCAAGCGCAGTAGCTTGTGGACAGGCGCTGCAGCCCAAGCAGATCACTGCCTTCATGCTAGGTCTCAACAGCAAGATCGCCACCTTCAGCCTGCAACGCGAGATCAACGAGTTTCGTGGTGAACCGCTGCTGGCGATCCTGCCAGGCGTCGCCCTGCAGGAGCTGTGGAGCCTGATGGGTACGGCCGAAAAAGCACTGTTCGTGGTCTCGCTGTTCGTCGTGCTGACCGGCCTGATCGGCATGCTCACAGCGATCCTCACCAGCCTCAACGAGCGCCGCCGGGAGATGGCCATTCTGCGCTCGGTAGGCGCCCGCCCCTGGCATATCGCCAGTCTGCTGGTGCTGGAGGCCTTCACTCTGGCGCTTGCCGGCGTGGCGTTCGGTGTCGCGCTGCTCTATCTGGGCATCGCCGGCAGTCAGGGTTTCGTTCAGGCCAATTACGGCCTGTATCTGGCACTCAATGCGCCGTCGAGTTACGAATGGAAACTACTTGGTTGCATTCTCGCCGCAGCCGTGGCGATGGGTAGCGTGCCGGCCTGGCGGGCCTATCGGCAGTCGTTGGCCGATGGCCTGTCGATCAGGCTCTGAGGGAAACTTGAGAGCGCCTGTCGTACACTGCGCAGGCGCTCTTATTACGAGGTTCCTCATGTCCCGCCCCCTGCTCGCCACTCTGCTGCTGACCCTGGCACTGCCGCTGGCCGCCGCTGATGTGCGCGAACTCACCTGGTCCGAGCTGATTCCATCGGACGCTCCGCCGCAGGTCATCAACCCAGCGCCGATCCACGACCTCTCGCAATTGGCCGACGCCCTGGCCGAATCTGGCCCGGCCGCCATGCAGCAATCGCCGGCCGCGCCAGTGGTCAAGGAGCTCAATGGTCAGCAGGTGAAGCTGCCCGGTTATATCGTGCCGCTGGATGTGACTGACGAAGGCCGGGTGGTGGAGTTTTTGCTGGTGCCCTACTTCGGCGCCTGCATTCACGTACCACCACCGCCCTCGAACCAGATCGTCCACGTCACCAGCGAGCTCGGCGTATTGCTCGACGCGTTGTACCAACCGTTCTGGGTGGAAGGCCCGCTGAAAACCGAACATGTCAGCAGCGAGCTGGCCGAAGTTGGTTATCAGATGGAAGCGGACAAGATCTACGCCTACGAATTGCCGGATAGCTGACCCTGCCGGGCATTCGTAGGTGTAGCTGTAGGAGCGGCTTCAGCCGCGAAAAGATTCGCGGATAAATCGGAACACCGCCCGCCGCGCCTACAACAAAAAAAGCCAGACCCTGGAGTCTGGCTTTTTACTTGGTGCGCGCGGCGCACCCTACAGGCGGCGGTCACCCAAGTAGGGTGCGCCGCGCGCACCGAACACGACTCAACTGCGACTGGCGACCCGGTTCTCCCGCTCGAAGCGCAGCTCGCTTTCCGCCCACTGCCGCCAGGAGCGCACCTTGGCCCGCTCGGCACCGCCACGTTCGGCGCGCGCCAGCGCATCCAGCCCTGCCTGCCAGCGCGACTGCTCAAGCTCCAGCTGAGCGACGTACAGCCAGTGCTTACCGTTGCCACTACGCTCGGCCAACGGGCGCAGCACCCGCACCGCAGCAGAGCGATCACGCGCCTGCCACCAGAACAGCCCCAGGCGCTCCTGGCGCGCGGCGGTGTTGGCCAGCAGACCACTGTCGAGCATCCCGGCGAGCAGCTTGGCGCCCTGCCAGGGCTGATCCGCAGCGCCAGCCAGCAGCACCAGGTTGTCCAGCTCGGATTCGCTAAAACGCAGGCCCTTGCTATGCGCCGCACGCAGGGTCGCCAGCGCCTTGTCATTACTACCGGCCATCTGCTGCAGGCCAGCCAGCTGACGCCAGCCTTTGGCATCGTTCGGCTGGCGCGACAGCAACTGACGCTGCCAGCGCTCGGCCTGGGCATAACGTTTCAGGTCGGCATTGGCACCCACCAGAAACTGCAGCCAGATGTCGGCGGCGTTGGGATTGGCCTGCACGTATCGCTCGGCCAACGGCAACGCCTTGGCCGGCTGGTTCATGCCCTGATAGGCCTGCACCAGCATTTGCAGCACCTCCTCTGAGGCATGGCCCTGATTCGGCGCCAGCAGCTCGACGACCTTGGCGTAACGACGCTCGCCCAGATTGAGCTTGGCCAGGTTGAGCCGCTCGCCAGCCAGCATTTCGGCGTCGAGCTTGCCGCTGCGCACAGCCTTGTCCAGCCAGTCGATGGCCTGGCCATTGTTGCCGGCAGACCAGGCCACGTAGGCCTTGCTACGCCACACCAGCGCCTCCTCAAGGCTGTCGCTCTTGACCTTGGCCTCATCAAGCGCGCGCCGGGCGGCGGCGTAGTCACCTTTCTGCTGCGCCGCCTGCGCCGCATTCAGGGCCTTGAACACGGCCGGATCGACGGTCTGCTGGGCCATGCCAGGCATGGCCGCAGCACTGAGCATCACGAGCAACAACCAACGGTACATGGTCAGCTCCTTTCCAGACGGAAGTAGAGGGTTTTCACCGCTTCGCGGTCCACCGCCAGGCCACCCTCGGTGCGTGGTGCGAAGCGCCAGCGAGAGGCGGCACGGCGCGCTTCGCGCTCGAACACGTTACGCGGGTTGGCCTCCAGCACGCGGATGTTCTCCACGTTGCCGGAACGATTGATGGTGAAAGCCAGTTTGACGAAACCTTCGATACCACGCTGCAACGCATAACGCGGGTATTCCGGACGCACGTCGTTGAGCGGCATGACTTCGCTCTCCATCCCGCCCATCTGCCCGCCGGACTCGGCTGCCTCGCTCGGCGGCGTCGGTGCCGGAGCCCCCGGTGCAAGACCGGATAGACTCGGTGCAGGCGCGCTGTTGACAGCAATACCGCTGGCCAGGCTCGGCAGCTGGATATCCAGCGCCGGCAGGTTGGCATTCGGCGTGGCCGTTTGCGGCGTCGGCGGCGTGGGTGGCTGCGGCGTTTGCGGCTGAGGTGGCGGTGGTGCCTGCTGACGGGTGCGGCTGGCGGTCTCGCTGGCGTTACCGTCCATGCGCACGAAATTGGCCACGCTGACCGGGTCCTGACTCACCTTGGCGCTCGGTGGCGCGACCATGTACAGCATCAGGGCGAACAGCCCCAAGGCCATCAGGCAGGCGCCGAGAAAAGACAGCGGCAGGCGCATCAGTTGACTCCGCTACCGGCGGCCAGAGCGACATCCTGCACACCGGCCAGACGCGCCTGATCCATCACCTGAACCACCAGGCCGGTACGCGCATCCTGATCGGCCTGCACCACCACGGCGCCATCCGGCTGATCAACGCGCATGCGCTCGACGTGAGCGCGCACGCTGCGGATGTCCACGGGTTGCTTGTCCATCCAGATCTGCCCATCGGCGGTGACGGCGATAAGGATATTGCCCTTGTCCTGCGGGCTGGCGGTTTCCGCCTGCGGGCGCTGCACTTCGACGCCAGACTCACGAATGAAGGAGCTGGTGACGATGAAGAAGATCAGCATGATGAAGACCACGTCGAGCATCGGCGTGAGGTCGATGCCGGTGTCTTCGTCCTGCTGGTGGTGACGACGCATTCTCATGTTGGGCGATCTCAGTCGTGACGCAGCTGGTCGGCCAGCCGCTCGATGGCCTGGCTGGCTTCGCGTTCGAGGCGCGCCAGGCTGAACAATCCAGGAATGGCCAGAACCATGCCGGCCATGGTCGGCAGGGTCGCCTGCCACACGCCTGCGGCCATGCCGCGAGGGTTACCGGTGCCGTTGAGGGCGAGCACATCGAATACGGCGATCATGCCAAGCACGGTGCCGAGCAGGCCGAGCAGCGGATACAGCGCCACCAGGGTCTTGCCCAGGCGCAGCGGCGCGGCCAGTTGCTGACGCGCCTGCGCCAGCCAGGCCAGGCGAACGGCGCGCTGCCAGTTGCCGTTGTCATCAGCCAGCACCTGCTGCCAGGCCTCGCGGCGCTCCTGCACCCAGCGCGGGAAAATCCTGCGCATGTACCAGAAACGCTCGAACACCAGGGTCCAGAACACCACGCAGAGCACCGCCAGCGCCCACATCACCACGCCGCCAGCGCTCATGAAGTCGAGCAGTGCATGAGCACTGTCGACTGCACGCAGCCAGAAGGCGAACAGATCAGTCACGGCGCGGCGCTCCCGACAGGTGCAGGGCGATCAGCCCGGCGCTCTGCTGCTCCAGAATCTGGATCAGGCCCTTGCTGCGGCTGGCCAGCAGGCTGTGCAGGAACAGCAGCGGTATGGCCACCACCAGACCGAGCACGGTAGTCACCAACGCCTGGGAGATACCGTCGGCCATCAGGCGCGAGTCGCCGCCACCGCTCTGGGTAATGGCCTGGAAGGTCACGATCATGCCGGTCACGGTGCCCAGCAGGCCGAGCAGCGGTGCCACGGCTGCCAGCAGCTTGAGCAGGCCCTGGCCTTTCTCCAGCGGCGGCGTTTCCTGCAGAATCGCTTCGTCGAGCTTCAGCTCCAACGTCTCCAGGTCGGCCAGTTGTGGCTTGGCGCCCAGTACACCAATCACGCGGCCTAGCGGGTTGTCATTACGCGGCGCACTGAGGTCGTGCATCTGCGCCTTGACGCCGCTACCAACGCGAGCCAGGTAGACCATGCGCCACACAGCGAGAAGCAGGCCGAAAGCACCCAGCACGACGATCACCCAACCGACCAGACCACCCTGTTGCAGACGGTCCCACAGAGTCGGCTGCTGCTGCAGCTGCGCCAGCAGGCTGCCACGGCTCGGATCGATGGGCAGCGTGGCGAGCGCATCGGTGCTGCTCAGGTAGTCCTTGACCTGGCCCAGGCCGGACGGCTGACGCGGCGGCGCCACCAATTGCCCGGCATCGGCGTCGTAACGCAGGAAGGCATCCTCGCCATACACAGCGAAGGCGCCGACCCGCAGTACCTGCTGCTCCTGACGCGAACCATCGGCACTCACCACCGGCAGTTGCAGGCGCTCGATACGGCCGCTGGCAGCCAGGTCTTCGAGCAGCAGCATCCAGTAGCCGTCAAGATCGTCAGCGGACGGCAGCGAGCGGCTTTCGGCCAATGCTTTGAGGCGCTTCAGACGCTCCGGATACTGGGCGTTGAGCAGACTGTCCTGCCATTGCCCGGCGACATCACCCGCGCTCTGGCGCACCACGCCAAACAGCTCACCGAGGTGACCAACGCGCTGTGCCAGCAGTTTTTCCTGCTCGGCCAGTTCGGCCTCCTGCCGGTCGAACTCGGCCTTGAGGCGTTCGCTTTCGGCTTTCTGGGTATTCAGCGCGGAACGTGCGGCAGCCAGCAACTGCGCCTGCTCGCTACGTTTGGCGAGAAACGCCTGCTCGCGCTCCTGCATGGCGCTGACTTCGGCAGCGCGCTCGCTACGGATGCGCTGCAGCAGTTGATCGGGGTTGAGGGTTTCGGCCACGGCGGCCAGTGCCGGCAACAGGCTGAGCGCCAATACGGCTACAACACGACGACTCATTGTGCGGCCTCCTCGGCCAGGGTCTTGATCGGCAGGGACAGCACGGCGGGCGCCTGTTGCTGACGGGCGATGGCGATAGCTTGGGTCAGCGGACGACGCGCGCTGCCGTCGAGCACTTCCCAGGCCTTGGTCTGCGGGTTCCACCAGCCGCTCTCGTGGGCATCGAGGGTCTGGTAATAGAGCATGCTGCGGCCCAGGCGCAGGAACTCGACGCTACGCGAGCCGCCATCGGCCTGGTTCAGTTCGCCACGCCAGGCCTCCAGGGTGCGACCGTAGTCGCTTTCAATCTGGTAAGCCTCGAGGATGCGGCGATATTTGTCGGCCAGGCTGACATCGGCGCGCGGTAGCAGGTCCTGCAGCTGAGCCAGACGGTCTTCACGTTCCTCGGGCAGGAAGGGTAGATCGGCGGCGATGAACTCACCCAGCACCTCAACCATCTTGACCATCTGCGGGCTTACCGCTTCCTGGGTGCGTTCGATGCCATCGAGCTGCTTCTGATAACTGGCCAGCTCCTGACGCTGGGCTTCGACCAGGTCACGAAGTTGACTGTTATAACCTTTCAAAGCCTCAGCCTGCTGCAAGGCATTTCGGTACTCATTGAGCATCTCACGGCTGGCGTCATCCAGCTGTTCGACACGGCCCTGGGAGGCTTTCGCCTCGGCGGCCAGGCGCTGGCTTTCGTCCAGCGCAGCATCCAGCGGCGCGGCGAGCAGCGAGCCGCTGCTCAACATCAGTGCCACGACCAGGGAACGGTGGGGGAAGCGATTCATGCGCAGAGGGTCCTCGACAGACGGGCTTGCTTCAAAAAGAGAAACATTATCATCTACAGATGCATTCGAAGCAATGGACAAAACACCGCAGCAGAGCCCGTCGATCTATTGAGCCAGGTCAAAAAGTGAATTGTTGCTTGGCTTAGCATTGATTTCAGCCAAGACACACAACCGACTCGAACTGGAGCTCGCTATGTACAAGTCACTGTTCACTGCCTCACTGCTGGCCCTCGCCATCGCTGCCCCTGTCGCCCAGGCCCACCAGGCTGGCGACATCCTCATCCGTGCCGGCGCCATCACCGTCAACCCGGAGGCCGACTCCTCCAGCGTCAAGGTTGATCGCGGCGGCCTCGCCGGCACCGACCTGGGCGGCAA
Organism: Pseudomonas sp. o96-267; assembly: GCF_003935465.1. NCBI lineage: Bacteria > Pseudomonadati > Pseudomonadota > Gammaproteobacteria > Pseudomonadales > Pseudomonadaceae > Pseudomonas > Pseudomonas sp. o96-267. The sequence goes on along the minus strand of NZ_RHQP01000015.1, from coordinate 64,150 downwards.
AGCAACCATGAGCAGTGACACCCAACTGGGCCTGAACTTCGCCTACATGCTCACCGACAATCTGGGCATCGAGTTGCTGGCGGCAACCCCATTCGAGCACGATGTGAAGATCAAAGGCACCGTCCTCGATGCAGCCAATGGCAAGCTGGGCAGCCTCAAGCACCTGCCGCCGACCCTGAGCCTGGTGTACTACCCGCTGGACGCCAAGTCAGCCTTCCAGCCCTATGTCGGAGCAGGCATCAACTACACTTGGATTTTCGACGAGCACGTCGGCAGCGCCGCCAGCGCCAACGGCTTCGACAACTTCCGCGCCAAGAACTCCTGGGGCCTGGCCTGGCAGGTGGGTGCCGACTACATGCTGACCGACAGCCTGATGCTCAACGCCCAAGTGCGTTACATCGACATCGACACTACTGCCTATGTCGACAACAACGCCCTCGGCGTGCGCGCCAAGGTTGATGTGGACGTAGACCCCTTCATCTACATGGTTGGCCTGGGTTACAAGTTCTGACAGCCCTCACAGAAACGAAAAAGCCCGCACTACAGAGCGTGTGAAAACGCCCCGACCATAGGCAAACCCAACGCCCCGTCTGGTTCGGGGCGTTGGTGTTTTTGATGGCTGGAAATGGAAGACGGGATTTATCCCAACAGTTCGATCAACCGACGGGCACCCAGCACATTGATGGCTCGTTTCAGGTTGTAGGCGTTGACCGCCAGGGCCATTTCCGTCCGCGCTCCCCGCAGTTGTCGGAGCAGGAAGCGACCATTACCCAAAATCCACTGCTTCAGATTGCCGAAGGGATGTTCGACGATGGATCGGCGCCTGACCATCATCTCTGGATGCGCCTGCATCCGCTGATGCATGCGTTCGAACGCGGCTTCATGGACATGCCGAGTCACGTATCGGCGCTTGGCCTTGGTGCAGCGTGATTTCAAAGGACAGCCCGCGCAGTCATCCTGCACGGCATAGATGCGCTGTAGGCCACTGACCTGCTTGAACAGTAGCCACTTGCCCGCCGGGCATTGGTACTGATCGTTTTCTGCGTCGTAGGTGAAGGCGCTGCGATCGAATAGCGGTGTGTCGCCGCCCTTGTTATTGATGCCTCGATTCTCCGGCACATAGGCCGTGATCTTTGCATCGTCACAGGCTTGAAACTGCTCGCCATTGGAGTAGCCGGCATCGACTGTAACCGTCAGCGCTTCCTGTTCTAGGATCGCCTGGGCGGCCTTGGCCATAGGTTCCAGTTGCTGGTTATCGCTGCCGTCATGAGTGACGACATGATGCAAGATCAGCCCATGCTCGCCATCTACCGCGCTTTGCACGTTATAAGCCACGCGAGCCCCCTGGTGGGTACGCATCATGCGGGCCTCGTCCTCACCCACGACGAACTGATCCAGCCCCTGTGCCTCCATCAACGCCTGGGCTGTCAGGTTATCGGCATGTCGGCTCTCCAGCTGCTGCAGCGCAGCCTTGACCGCACTGCGATCAACCACTTCAGCGGCCTCACTGCGGTCAGCCTCGTCCAGTTCTGCCAGATAACGGGCGATCTGCGCCTCCAGCTTGGCTTGTTGACGCTTGAGCTTTGTCAGGCTCAGATGCTTGCGTTGCGACGCTACCGCCTGAAACTTGCTGCCATCGATGGCCACGAGTTGCCCGCTGATCAGCCCCACCTGGCGACAGAGCTGGACGAAGGTGCGGCAGGTCGCCTGAAAAGCAGCGCTGTTGTCCTTGCGAAAATCAGCAATGGTCTTGAAATCCGGTGCCAATCGGCCCAGCAGCCACATCACCTCGACATTGCGCTGGCACTCGGCTTCCAGGCGTCGGGAGGAGCGGATGCGCTGGAAGTAACCGTATAGATAAAGCTTGAGTAGATCCGCCGGATCGTAGCCAGGACGTCCAGTCTTGAGCGGCTCGGCCTTGCTGAAACCCAGAGCCTGCAGATCCAGACGAGCGACATAGGCCTCGATCACCCGTACCAGATGATCCTCCGGTACCAGCTCCTCTGCCCCCATCAACTGATGGAGGCATTGTCTTTAGCTTGCTCTCAGACTGCTAGGTTTTCACACAGTCTGGAAAGCCGGCTTTTTCATGTGCCCGATTCACTGTTCGAGCAACTGACGTAACCCTTCACGCAGAGGCGTTTGCGGCGGCATACGGTAATGAGCCTGCAAACGCGTATTGTCGGCACGAGAGTGACGGATGTCGCCAGCTCGTGCAGGCGAGTGGGTGACTAGCGGCAAGCCCGTGCAAAGCGCACCGATCTCCGCCAGCAACTGATTGAGGCTTACCGCCTGGTTCCAGCCGACATTGACCGGCTGCTCGACGAATTCACCCAGCAAGCCCTGCAGCAGCAGTTCGATCAGGTCACCCACATAGAAAAAATCCCGGGTCTGCTCGCCATCGCCGAAAACGCTGATCGGCAGCCCCTGCTGCGCCCTCTGGGTGAAGATACTGATCACCCCGGAGTACGGCGACGACGGATCCTGGCGTGGCCCGAATACATTGAAGAAACGGAATATCGCCGGTTCCAGCGCATGCTGACGGCGGTAGAAATCCAGGTAGTGCTCGCTGGCAAGTTTATCTGCCGCATAGGGCGTCAGCGGCGCCTTCGCGGTGGCTTCATCGATCGCCACGCCTTCGCCGTTATTGCCATAGATCGCCGCGCTGGAGGCGTAGACCACACGCCGCACACCGTGTTGGCGCATCGCTTCGCAAACATTCAGGGTGCCGATGAAGTTGCTCTGATGCGTGGCGACAGGGTCGTCTACCGAGGCCTGTACCGAAGCCACCGCAGCCAGATGCGCCACGGCCGAACAACCCGCTACCGCGCGGGCGACCACCTCGGCATCGGCGACATCACCTTCGATGAAGCGCAGACGCGGGTTGTCCAGCGGCAGGTTGCTGCGCTTGCCCATGGACAGATTGTCCAGCACACGCACGCCGTGGCCGGCGGCCAGCAAGGCATCGACCAGATGCGAGCCAATGAAGCCGGCGCCGCCGGTTACGAGAATTTCAGCCATGGCGATAATAACGGTCCAGCAGGCTCGGCAGACCGGAGCGCCAGGCGCGCGGTTTGATGCCGAAGGTGTGAAGAATCTTCTTGCAGGCCAATACGGCGTGCTGTGGTTCGTCGGCAGCATCCGGGCGAGCGGCGTGCGCCTGGGGGGCGACATCCTCGACCAGGTTGCTGCGATAGTGACGCGCCTCGCTCAATATCGCCTGCCCCAGGCTCAGCGCCGTACTCGCCTCATGACCGCCGTAATGATAGGTGCCCCACAAGGGCGACTCGCAGTCCAGCTGCTTGAGCACGGCCAGAATCACCCGCGCGGCATCGTCCACCGGCGTGGGATTACCGCGCCGATCATCGGCGAGATACAGCGCATCATCGCGCTCGGCCCGCTGTAGAAATCGCCCCAGCAACCCTTCGCGACTGTCATCGAGCAACCAGCCGAAGCGCAGCAACACATGACGCGGACAGATCGCCCGCACGCTCTGCTCCAGTCGCCACAGGGCCTGTCCACGCGGGCCGAGGGGGATCGGCTCCTCCTTTTCACTGTAGGCAGTGACCCGCGAACCATCGAAAACGCGATAACTCGACGGCTGCAGAAGGACGATGGAGTGGTGCTGGCACAGCTCGGCCAGACGCTCCACGGCACGCTCCTGGGTGTGCAGACGCGGCTCTGCTACCGACTCGGCCTGAAACCAGTCGAAGTAGTAGGCGAGGTTGATCACGGCATCCGGGCGGGTGTCGTCAAGCAACTCGGTCAGGCTCTTCGCATCCCAGCCATCTTGTAGTGGACGAGGCGCGAGAAAGCCGATGCCCTCCTCGGCACCCTGATGCACCAGGGCCTTTCCCAAGGCGTTGCCGCCCCCCAAAAGTAACAACCGCATTCGCATGATTGGTTTAGCAACCTACCCAAAAGCATAAGAGATACACCCCGAACAACAGAGCGAAGGCGCCATTCTGCGGTTTTCGATCACGCACGTCACTATAACGCGCCACGTTGTACCCCGCAGCCGGGCGAGGGCCACTGCGGTCGCACGATCAGGCGGGAAGCACCAGGGCCGTACTCTGGGCGATATCGTCATCGCCGCTGCCGATGGGAAGTGCCAGGGTAAATACGGCGCCGCCATCCTCGGCGTTGCGCACGCTCAGACTACCACCCTGCCACTGCGCCAGCGTGCGGGCAATCGGCAGTCCCAGCCCAACACCGCTCAGATGCTGGGTACCGGCGCTGCGATAGAAGCGCTCGAAGATCTGCGCATGCTCCGCCTCCGGCACGCCAGTGCCAAAATCACGTACGGCGCAGTACAACCAGCTGTCTCGTCTCCATACCCTGATCAGGATCGGCTGGTCTGGCGGACTGTACTTATGCGCGTTCGACAGCAGGTTGACGAGAATCTCCACGCTCCACAGGCGGTCGCAAAGCAGTTGCCCTTCACACTCCAGGGCCCATTCCTGCTGCACCTGCCGCCCCGCCAGCGTGTCAGCGAAGCGTTCGATAGCCTCACCGACGATATCCCGCCAGAGGCAGCGTGACAGTACCAGGGAGCTCTGTACCAAGGTACCCGTCTCGTCCAGCCGCAGTCCGTCGAGCAGGCGCCCAACCAGGCGGTTGAGTTGCCCTACCGAAGAACGGATGCGCTGCGACCGCTCGGCCACCGGGCCCGACTCGCTTTCACTCTGGCGCATCAGTCGCTGAGCACTGGAATCGATGACCGACAAGGGAGTACGCAACTGATGTGACATCAACGAAACGAAATCGCGATAGCGCAATCGCACCGAGCGCTCATGCTCCAGGTCACTGAGCAGCTTACGGGTGTGGCGATGCTGCTCGGCAATCTGGTCGTGAGCTCGCTGGCTCGCCCACATGCTGCGCAGTAACTGCCAGCACAGCCCCCCGCCAGCGGCCATGACGCAGAGAATCGACAAAATAAGTTGATGCATCAGTCGCTTGTAGACGTCGCGACGCTCACCGGCCTGCTCGCGCTCGACCTGCATGATCTTGCGACCGATATCGTGAAGCAGCGCCTGCATCGCCGCGTGATCGACGTCGGCCTCCCCGAGCTGATTTCTGGCCTGCTGCAGCTGCTCGAGCACACCGGCGCGCTGCATGAAATTGGCTTGGCTAGGGGACAGCAGAACCTCCAACCGCGCCCGCAAAAGATGTCGCTGCAATGCAGCATTGCCCCGATGCCCCTCACTGGGCAACTGACTCGCCTGCAGCAGCAGACTGGCCTGATAGGTTGCCTGACCTGCAGCCCAGACCATGTTCTCCCCCAGGTCCTCGGCAAGTTCCTCTTGCAGATCCAGCAGCGCAATCAGGCTGTAGCTCAGCAGCCCGCCGAAAAATACCACCAGCAAAAGCGCCAGCGCTCGCAGCCACCTTGCTGCCCTCACAACTGCTCCCCACCGAGATTCGGCAAAGTCCAGCCAGCAGCAAGGATCAGTGCCACCAGGTCACTCTGTCGAGAAACTCCGGTTTTCTGAAAGAGATTACGCAGGTGAAAGGCGACGGTGGTAGCCGACACAAACAAGACTTCTGCCACTTCTTCACTACGCTTGCCAAGCGCCAGGAGCCGCGCAACCTTGGCTTCTGTGCGCGTCAGACCGAACAGCATGCGCAGCGCCTCCTCATCAGGCGCCGGGCGGCTCTGTGCGTTGCAGATGAACAGGGCAAACAACTGACAGGCAGCCACCATCGAGGCATCACCACAATCGATCTTGATCAGGCTGACCAATGCGTTGTCGCCAGAGTTGCGCATGTCCAGAGTCTGCACCCGACGAGACTCTCCCGGCAGCGCAGACATCTGCCGAAGGTTCAGGTGCAACTGGCGTACCGATTCGGGCACAGCATGTGGCCAGATCACCGTTCCGGCGCCATCCACCCGCCATAGCGCCTGCTCCTGGAGCAGGTGCTGGGAACGCTGATTGGCATAAAGCAGCCGCCCATCGCCATCACAAAGCAATACCGCGCCCGGCAGTTGCGACAGTACGCTGCGCATGCGTTCCACCTGCTCGTCGCGAGAACTGCTTCTGGCATCCTTCAATCGACCGATCTGCTGCAAGCGAGCGGACATCGTCGCCAATAACAGATCGTAATCAACCGGCTTGACCAGATAATCGTCAACGCCATGCAGCTTCGCCTGCAGCAGGTCGTCACGTTCACTCAATGCCGTGAGGAAGATGAACGGTGTAGCCAGCAGATCTGGACGCTGATCTCGAACGTGCCGCAGAACCGCATAGCCATCAGCTGCGTCATCCCCCCCCAGCATCACGTCGCACAGAATCAGATCCGGGGTGAATTCGCCCAACAGCTTGAACGCCTGATGCGCGGATTCCGCCGTACTCACTTCGTAACCTGCGGCACACAGCTCGTCGCGCAGGTCATCCAATAGCATTCGCTCGTCTTCGATACACAGCACGCGAACCTTGCCCGAGGCGCCCATCAGGGAGTCACCTCGATGCTGCGCAGCAGCCATACCCAGCGGTGGTCGAAGCGTGAATCCTGAAGCGCTTTATGCTGGTCGCGCGGATAGATCACACGCAATGGCCCGAGGTCTTCCACTCCAAGAAGCTCGCCATTGAGACGGGTGGCAATCAACACATCCCAGAGATAAAAGTCCTCGGTGGTCATGTCGATGCGGTAATCGTCCCAAGAACGCATGGTCATGGGCCTGACCACACCCTCGGGGATTCCCAGATGAGCCAGCAGATCACGCCCCAGCACTCCCTGCCACCGGCCGATCTGCGGTTGCAACGTGGTACTGGTCTGCAACTCGGACTGAACCATCGCATCGAGCCGCTCCCGCTCAAGCGTCACCACCTGATCGCCCATACGCAGCGTCAACATCGGAGAGAACAGACCTTCCGCATGCGTCACGGCAGCCAATACCATCAGCCCCAGCGCTACCACGGCACGCACGGCTTGCTTGCGCCCCTGGGCAGGAGCGTTGCAACGAACCGTTTTCAATAACATTGACCGCCACCTCGTTGTTCAAGTCGCGAACGACTCATTTCTTCTAGTTAGTAACTGGCAGCAGCACCCGACCAACATCGCCAAGCGCCGTTTCAAAAAGGCGTGACTCCTTCCACCGGCAATTCCTGACCCATCGATCAACAGCAAGAACGCGCGATCCAAAGCCTCTACGGGCCCTGTTCAAAGGCAAACGGCGCATATCGTGAATGAATGCAAAGTGCATTTTCAAGATATCGACCGAAAACCTATCTGAACGAACGGGGCGCAGGACAAGCGGGGCCACTTAAAGTTCCGCTCAATATCACTCGCAGTTCCTGCCCGTAATCACGCGGCGAGAACCTGCTTGATTCAGGCCCCAATCTCAGGAACGCTACTATGCCAATGAAGTCACGCATCCGCCAACTAGGTCAAGGAATGACCGAGTACATCATCATCGTTGCGCTGATCGCCATTTCCGCCATCGTCGTCTACAACCTGTTCGGCAGCACGGTACGTGAGCAGGTCGGTGACATGGCCGCCGAACTGGGCGGCGGAGAAGCCACGCAGGCGGCCAAGGCGACCGGTACCGAGGCTCAACAGGCGGGCAGCACCGCTCATAATCTCGGCAGTTTCAAGCAAGACGAGCGCCAGTAACGCTAGCGCTGGACGCACGCCGTGAAGTGCAAGCAGCAGAACGGGCAGGCCATGGTATTTGGCCTGCTGTTCATGGGCCTGATCGGGCTGGGGATGATCCTGCTTTTCAACCAGGGCATTCTCACCCGTGATCGCGTGCAGGTGGAAAATGCCGCCGATGCCGCGGCCTACTCACAGGCCAAGCTGTTTGCCCGTCACCAGAACCTGATCGCCTACACCAACCGCGCCATCGTCGCCAACGAACTGTCGGTCGGTCAGGTCGTGGCACTGGCCTCCTGGGGCAAGCGCTACGCCAACATGCCGCGCTGGATCAACAGTTTCCCGATCTACCAGCTACCGATCGCCATCATCATTCCGCGCCCGACCATTGGTGACGTGGTCAGCATCGCCACGCTGCCGTGGCAGATTCTGGGCATTGGCGCCCGCTTCGTTTCTCTGCCTGTGGTCAATGTCTATCCACAGGTGGTTTCCAGCTTCAACACCATCATGGGCTTCTTTCAGAAGGCCTTCGCCATCGCCACCTTCGAGGCGCAGACGAAAATCGCCGCAGACGTGGTCGGCCGGCACGTGATGGACAAACCCGGCGGCGACACACTCGAAGTGGCGCCGCTGAGCACCGCGCTGCTGATTCAGAACTTCATCCTGACCTACTTCGCCGACATGTTGCCGGTGCAGGATCTGCTCACCCAACTGGTGGCCAGCGAGCCGGCCCCAGGCGGAACGCTGCCAACCCCGCCCAATGACGCCGAAGGGCTGGAAGAGCCTGACGATCAAGGTTTCCTGGCCGACTTCCTCGGCTCCAAGACCGGCGATCTGGTGCCCAGCTCGATGCTGGTCAATGTCGCCCCGGAGATGCACAGCAAGAGCGGTACGCCCAACGATATCGACTCGCGCAACGCCGCGCGCGAATACGCAGCGCTGGTCAACACTCAGCGCAACACCTGGCTGAATCAGCGCGACTTCAACTTCGGTCCGTCGCTGGACCTCTCGCTGAATTTTTCCCTGGGCTTCCTCGAGATCAAGCTGAACCTGTCGGCCTTCGTCGGCGTGGGCAACGAAGGCGGCACCGCCTACGTCTACAACCCGCTCAGCACCTCTTCCGTCGGCAGCAAGACACCGGTTTACGGATGGGCCTCGGTGGATCACAGCTCGATCGGCTTCCAGATCGATGTCGGCCTGCAGATCCGCATCTGCCTGCCGGTACTCGGCTGCGTCGATGTTCCCCCGCTGCAGTTCGGCTTTGGCATGGGCATCCCGCTAGGCGGCGCGACGCACCAGTTGGTCACCAACGTCGGCGACGAAAAGCTGTTCGGCCCGCAGTGGGGAACGCCAGTCGAAGCCGGCCTGATATCGAAGACGCCTTATGGCGACGCCATGGACCCAATCCACGCCGCCACCTGGGCCTGGGGCAACGTGCTGAGCATCTATGGTCTGAACCGTGCCGAAGACGTCACCAATGGCTATAGCGGCTCGCCCTCGTTCTTCGCCCTAGGTGAAGCCCACGCCGAAAGCGGACGCAGCAAGGAGTTCACCGTTGCCGTTTCCAAGCCTCTGTCAGCGGTAAAAACCAGCGACAACCCCAATGGCCTGAATATTCGTCAGGGTCGCTTCGCACTGGATACCGACACACGCAATAACCCGATGGACTTTGCCTGGGGCGGCGATTCCGAGCGCATGATGACCATCTCCTCGGCCGAGACCTACTTCGCCCCGCCACCTGGCCGGGACGAATCGCCCAATCAGTACAGTCCCTGGTGGGATGCCCGCCTGCGCGAGCCGAGCAAGGTCGTGCAGATGATCGCGTCCGGCGACATCGATCTCGCCGACGTGCTGGGCCTGTCGGACTTCGGCCCGGCGACCGTGGTCGGTCTGCTGATGGATGTGGCGACCGACTACCTGATCCTGCCAGGCATCGACCGTGCCCTGGAGAAGTTGCCGCCGGTGATCGCCCCGGTCGCCAAGCCGGTGATCAACGAAATCAGCGGCAATGTGCTCGACAAGGTCAAGGCCGGCATGCTGGACACGCTGCAATGAAAAGCACCAGCATGCCCCATCGCATCGGTGGACAGGCGATGGCCGAGTTCGTGGTCATGGTTGCCGGTTGCGTGCTGCTGATGTTCGTCGCCGTACCGGTGGTCGGCAAGCTCACCGACATGGCCTTCAAGTCGCAGGAAATGGCGCGTTATGCCGCTTGGGAACGCACCGTCTGGTATGGCACCGCCGAGGATCACCTCGGGCAGAACAGTCGCGATTACAGCCCGTCGCAGTATGACCGCAGCCAGATATCGTCTATTTCGCCAGCCGACCGCAGCCTCTATGCGCAGCTCGACACGGTGGAGGGACTGCCGACCCGCAGCAACGAAGACATTTTCAACAGTGCCGAAAAGCGTCTGCTGACGTACGAGCAGAAGGCGCGTCTGTTCAGCGACGACGACATCTCCGCCGCAGGCAACGCCGATACCAATCGTTTCTGGCGCTGGACCAGCGGCGAAAGTCGCGCCATGACCTTGCCCGGAGCCAGCGCTGAAGGCTCCAGTATGAGCAACAGCGCACCCGCCTCGCTCGCCAACACCCTGGTCGGCGGCTACAACAGCCTGATGAATCCCATCGCCAAGGTGGTGAACATCCTCAGTTTCGGCCAGGGCGATGAAGACCTGCTGCAGATCGCCCATCCGCGCCGCAACCTCTACAGCAGCGACGTACGCATACCGGTATCACTGGCCGGCAGCACTTTGGGCAACAAGCCGCTGGTCGGCGATGCCCCGCTCTCGGTCAACGCCCGCGCAGCGATCCTGGCCGATGCCTGGGTGGCGCAGGACGAACTGCACATGCGAGAGAAATCCGACGATTTCGTCCTCGGTACCGGCCTGGAAGACAACCCGTTATGGGACGGTATCAAGACCGCCGTCAGCATCATGGAGCCGTCGTTCAAACACATTGATCTGGCCCCGGTGAACACCGCACCGATCCCCGACAGCGACGTCAAGTGCAACCCCCGAACCGGCTTCTGCTATCTCGATGATTAAGCTCACTCCTCTCGTCGCCATGCTCGCACTGCTCAGCAGCCAGGCGCATGGCGCCTGCGACTACGATGATTTCCCGCGCATGGATTCCATGCTGCTCGGCATGGTTGCCGATGGCATGCAGTGGAACAACAACGCCATGAATGTGCGCAGCTTCCGCGTCCCGGCTACGCCGGAGCAGGTGAAGAGTTTTTACGGTAAGCAATGGAAGGACGCCGTCGACTACACCACCTTCGGCCCCTGGGAGCAGATACTGCACCTCAACGAGCGCTGCATGATGATGGTGCAAGTACAGGCGCAGAACGAGCGCTACAGCTACGGCAAGCTGCTGCTGACCAACCCGCCCGCGCCGAACGCCAGTGATCGAGCGCTGGGCGAAGGCGTGCCGATGCCCGCCGATGCCCAGGTGGTCAGCGACATGCGCAGTGATGACCCTCTGCGCAAGGGTCGCCTGACCCTGCTGCTGATAGCCGACGACATCCACCGTACTCGTGCCTGGTATGAAAGCGAAATGCTGCACCAGGGCTGGCAACTGGAACACCGCAGCACCCTCGCCGGCAGCGTCGTGCTCAATTACGCCAAGGGCCGCGAGCTTATGACCATCGGGCTGCTGCGCCACGAAACCAATACCCAGGTTCTGCTGACCCGGATGGATCATTGATCATGTACAGGCGGCAGGCTGGACAGTCGATGACCGAGTACCTGGTGGTACTGGGCGTAACCGGTGCGGTGATGGTGGCCACCATGGCCGACGTCGAGAGCATCTTCGAGGCCATGCAGGACAACTACGCCACCCAGTCGCGCGAGATGAACCGCGTGCAGCTGTATGACAGCCATCGCGTGCGCTTCAACGAAGTGGTTCCCGGCGAAGACTACGACGACGGCTCAACCGAGCCCGGCGAGCCTGACATCGAGTTGCCCGCCGCCAGCCTGCCCACCGGGATCTTTGACGAACTGGGCAACCTGATCGGCATCCAGGACGGCGACCGCTATGTCGACAAGAACGGCGAAACCATCGCCACCTGTGACATGACCGGACTATGCGTGGACAACAACGGCAACCCGGTAAGCGTCACCCCCATCGATAGCCGAGGCAACGCGCTGACCCTTCAGGCGCTGTATGACGCCAATGGCAATCTGCTGGGCTTCGCCTACTACATGAATGGCGGCTACTACCATCCCGGCAGCTATCGACCGCTGACCCTGCCCGCCGGCGTCACCGTCGACAAGCGCGAGCCCACCAATACGGTGTACGTCGGCGATGGCAAGCAGGCCGCAGGTTTCGAGAGCCGCGGCCGCATCTACGGTCTCGCCAGCGTGTACGCCCAGACCACGCTGGGTACCGGCATCAGCGCCAGCGCCGAACAACTGCTCAGCGTGGCGTACGCCACGCCACCCGCAGGCTGGGAAAACATCTCGCCCTGCGTGGTTCTGAGCAATGCGCAAATGGCCGACATCGACATCATCACCCTGGCCGGGTTCAGCACGCCCGTTGCCACGTTGGGCGCCTCGGGCAAGCAGGCCCTAGCGGAACCGGCTTCGCTGCGCAACGTCAGGACCACGGCGGCAGCCTGCAACGCAGCCAAGCAGGCCACGCTCTATCCGGGCGGTCACTGGGTCATATCAGACAAATAACAAGCACATCGCGATCGCCCTGCAGCAACGGGCGTCTTTAGGAAACGGGGAGCAACATGTCATCGGTTTCAGGTAAAAAACTACTGATAATCGCGGTCGCCTGCGGGTTACTGGCCGCCGTTCTGGGCTGGGCGTACCTGAAGGCCAAGGAGTCCCAGTACAAGGCGGCCTACAAACCCGCCACTCAGGTCATGGCCGCGGTGGTGGTCCCCAAGGAAGACATCGGCAAATCGCAGACCCTGTCACGGGAAAACGTCGCCGCGATGGACGTGCCGCGCGAATACCTGCCCTCCAACGCCGTGCTGGCTGAAGACTGGCCACGCGTGGAGAACCGCATGGTGGTCACTCCGCTGCAACGCGGCCGCCCGATCACCTGGGATGCGCTGGAAAGCACGCGCATCTCCCGCCTCTCCGAAAACGTCGAACTGGGCAAGCGCATCAAGACCGTGCAGGTCAACAAGATAAACTCCTTCGACGGCATGCTCCGGCCGGGTGATCGTATCGACCTGCTGGGCAGTTTCTCTGCCGGGGACGTCGGCTTGCAGCAGCAACCGAACTATTCCGACCAGGTCGTCATGACCGTCTTGGAGAACGTCGAGGTACTGGCCGCCGGTCGTGAAGATGCCAAGGGCAAGAAGTACGAGAAACACTACGACCGCAACTCCGCCGACGGCTTCAACATGGGCTTTTCCACCCTTTCGCTGATGCTTAGCCCGGCCCAGGCGGCGCGGGTGGAAGTAGCGGAGAAGGCCGGCGAGCTGGTGGCGGTACTGCGCAACCCGAAAGACACCAGCAACGCCTCGCTGGACCAGATTACCGTGGCCAGCCTGCTTGACCCGCTGCCCGCGGAAACCGTCGACGTGGTACTCGATGCCAACGGCAATCTGCTTGGCCGCATCATTGGCGACAACGTGGTCGGCCTCGACGGTCGCATCATCGGTCAGATCATCGACGGCAAGGCCATCGGCCTCGATGGCAAGGTCATGGGCCGGATCGTGCGCGGCCTGGCAGCCGATGACCCGCTGCTGCGCATGCGTGAACAGGCCACCGTCGTCCGTGACGAGGCCGGCAATGTGATTGGCAAGGTCGTCAACGGCCAGGTGGTCGACCGCAACGGCCAGGTCATCGGCAAATATGAGGACGGCAAGGCTATTGGCCTCGATGGCCAGAGCCTGGGGCGCGTCGAGGAGAATGTTGCCCTGGACGCCAGTGGCCAGGTCATCGACATGCGCAGTTCGCAGGTACAAACCGCCGTTGCCGCGCAGACCCACGAGCGGCCGGTCGTGCGCGATGCCAGTGGCAGGGTCATCGGCTTCGTCGAGGGCGAAGAAATCAAGGATGCCAACGGCGTACTCATCGGCCACGTCAGAGACGGCAAGGCCATCGGCCTGGACGGCCAGATTCTCGGCACCCTGAGCACTGCCCTGTTCGACGCCAACGGCAATCTGGTCGGCGAGATGGGCGAAGTGGTCCGCGGCGCCGACGGCAATATCCTCGGCACCATTCAGAACGGCAAGCTGGTCGATGCCGACGGCAAGGTGCTCGGCACCGTCAAGGACGGCAAGGTGGTCGATGCCAGCGGCAAGGTCCTGGGCGAGGTCGAACAGGCGCTGCTCGGTGCCGATGGCAAACCACTGGCAGACGCCGCTCAGGTGGTGCGCGATGCCAGCGGCAACGTCATCGGCACGGTGGTCGGTGACCAGATCATAGATGCCCAGGGCCGTACCGTCGGCTCGATCAAGGACGGCAAGGCCGTCGACACCAGCGGCAAGGCCATCGAAGGCGCCAGCCTGGATGTGCAGCAGGACGTCGTGCAGATCGTCCGCGACGCCCAGGGCAACGTCATCGGCACCCTGCGCGGCGACCGCGTCTACGGCGCCGACGGCAAGCTGATCGGCCGCCTGGTCGACGGCAAGGTGATCGACGCCAACGGCAACGTGCTCTACCGCGGCGTCACTGTCGGCCTGGAGACCCCGCGCGACAGCGGCAGCGCGCCGAAGCGCGAAGCCAACCGGATGATCCAGTTCATTCCCGGAGGCACCGGCAGCAATGGCGTGATTCCGGTTCAGACGCTGCGCCTGGAATAACCCGAACCTCAACGTGCCGCGCCGCGGCACGTGACCACCATATAAGAAGTTTTGCTGGGGCAATCATGAAAAGACAAAGCGTATTCGGCGCCTTCTGCGCCTTGTGCCTGTGCAGTGCCGGTCAGGCCGCCGAGCTGCCCAATGCAGTCGTGCTCTACGACGGCGACGTTCGCGTTCTGGAAGCGCCGGGGGTCGAGCGCGTCGCGGTAGGCAATGTGGAAATCATCAGCGCCACCATGCTGAAGAACGAGGAAATCGTGGTAACCGCCCAGCAGCCCGGCGAAACCACGGTGCAGGTCTGGTTCGACGACAACACCCGCAAACAGATGAGTGTGGTGGTGGCCAAGGCCAACGGCTACCGTCAGTTTGGCGAGTTGAAAGCGCTACTCAGTGACATCCCGGGTTTGAAGATCCGTACTGTCGGCCGTCAGGTGGTGCTCGAGGGTCGCCTCAGCGGCGAATACCTGAGCCGTGTCAAGGAGGCAGCCAAGTTCTACGACAACGTGCTGGTACTGGCCGAAGAGCAGAGCGGCGCGGCGACCAAGGCCGATTCGGCCGAGGTCCTGGAGGAAGTCCAGGCCATGCTCGGACAGATTCCTGGAATCAAGATCAAGGCTGTTGGCCGGCAGATCGTCATCGACGGCGACCTGCATGCAGTCGACATGAGTCGTATCGAACTGCTCAAGGAGCGCTACCCGGACATTCTGGTGCTGGCTCAGCCGATGTCGGAATTCCTTGCACCGATGATCTACTTCGACGTACGCATCACCGAATTTGCCAAGGACGACGTCGAAGAACTGGGTATCAACTGGAGCACCAGCATCGCCGGCCCTTACGTCGAATTCGCCGCCGACGGCGGCAGCAGTGCAGGCCAGACGGTGAACGGCTGGCAGGGCAACTGGGGCATCGCCAGCGAGATCAGCTCACGCATCAACCTGCTGGAGAAGAACGGCTCGGCGCTGACGCTGGCCTCCCCACGCCTGTCGGCACGCAGCGGCGGCAAGGCCGAGCTGACCGTCGGCGGCCAGGTGCCGGTGGTGACCAGCAGCATCAACGGCCCATCGGTGGAGTACAAGGATTTCGGCATCCTGCTCAACATCGCCCCGCAACTGTACGGTAGCGACCAGATCGCCACTCACGTGCTGGCCGAGATCAGTCAACTGGACAAGGCCAACCAGGTCGGCGAGTACCCGGCGTTCAAGACCCGCCGCACCGAAAACGAGGTGCAGCTCAAGGTCGGCGAAACCCTGGTGCTGTCCGGCCTGGTCACCGAGGACAGTCAGATCACCCGCGAGGGCATCGTCTTCCTCAAGGACGTTCCGATAATCGGCACGCTGTTCAGCAACAAGAGCGGCAAGGGCAACCGCACCGAGCTGGTGATCTTCATCACGCCGCGCCTGCTTACCCCCGGCGCCGGCAACCCGACCGAGCAAGAACTCCAGCGCCAGCAGCGCATGGTCGATCAGTACCAGGCCGCCTATGGCGCCATCGAACTGATCGACTGAGGCGCCCATGTTCGAGATCGAAGTCACCTACAAGGACGGCCAACCGGTCGACAAACTGACCTGCACCAGCGCCATCTGCGAGCTGGGCAAGGCGCGTACCGGGCTGATACGCCTGCGCGGCTGGAAGGTCGCACCGATCCACGCGCGCATCGAGCAGTCGCTGGCCGGGCTGTTCGTCGAGGATGTCAGCCGCGGTTACGAGGTTCGCGTCAATGATCGCGCGGTCAGCCGCCACGGTCCGCTGACCCCGGACGATGTGATCGCAATCGGCGGTTACCTGGTGCGGGTCCGTGCCCTCAGCACGCAGAACGAGACGCTGATCCCCGAGCCTGCCGTCGATGGCGATGCGCCAGCGGCCGCCGAGGCGGCGGCCGATGACGGCCGCGAGGCCTACATGGAGTGGGCTCAGTTCGTTCAGCTCGAGCTGTTCCGCGCCCTCGACCTGCGCCGCATGAACCTCGACAGCATGGGCCCCGAGGAGGTCCGCGCGACGCTGTCGGAACTGGTCGAGGAGTTGCTGGGCCAGATTGCCGGGCGTCTGCCGCCAACGGTCAAGCGCGAGGTACTGCACAAGATCGTCCTCGACGAGGCCACCGGCCTCGGTCCGCTGGAGGACCTCCTGGCGGACAGGAGCGTCAGCGAGATCATGGTCAACGCCCATGACGACATCTATGTCGAACGCTCCGGGCGTCTGGAGAAGACGCCGATCAACTTCAGCTCCAATGCGGCGGTGCTGTCGACCATCGAACGGATCATCTCGCCACTGGGCCGACGCATCGACGAAAGCTCGCCCATGGTCGATGCCCGCCTCAAGGACGGCTCGCGGGTCAACGCCATCATCCCGCCGCTGGCACTGCGCGGGCCGTGTCTGACCATCCGCAAGTTCTCCGAGAAGAAGCTCACCACCGATGACCTGATCCGCTTCGGCTCGATCAACGAGCCAATGGTGGAGTTCCTCCGAACTGCGGTGGAACAGCGCATGAATATCGTTGTGTCCGGCGGTAC
This sequence comes from Pseudomonas sp. o96-267, assembly GCF_003935465.1. Classification (NCBI taxonomy): domain Bacteria; kingdom Pseudomonadati; phylum Pseudomonadota; class Gammaproteobacteria; order Pseudomonadales; family Pseudomonadaceae; genus Pseudomonas; species Pseudomonas sp. o96-267. The sequence continues at coordinate 47,281 of NZ_RHQP01000015.1, read as the reverse complement.
CGGTTCAGGCAAGACCACCCTGCTCAACATTCTGTCGAACTTCATTCCCATGGAAGAACGCGTGGTGACCGTGGAGGACGCCGCCGAACTGAAGCTGGTGCAACCGCACGTGGTGGCGCTGGAAGCGCGTCCGGCAAACATGGAAGGCAAGGGCCAGGTGACCATCCGCGATCTGGTGCGCAACTGCCTGCGCATGCGCCCCGACCGCATCGTGGTCGGCGAGTGCCGTGGTGGCGAGGCGCTGGATATGCTCCAGGCAATGAACACCGGCCATGACGGCTCGCTGACCACCGGCCACGCCAACAGCCCGCGCGACATGCTCCGCCGCCTGGAGGTGATGGTGCTGATGGCGGGCATGGACCTGCCGGTGCAGGCCATCCGCGAGCAGATCGCCTCGGCGGTGCAGATCATCGTCCAGCAGACACGCTTCGGTGACGGCTCGCGGCGCATCACCAGCATCACCGAGATCACCGGCATGGAGCAGAGCACCATCCAGCTCAACGAGATCTTCGCCTTCCAGCAGCAGGGCTTCGATGACAAGGGTCGGGTCAGCGGTTACTACCACGCCACCGGTCAGGTACCGGAATTCTATGAAGAGCTGAACAAGCGGGGCATTGGCGTGAACATGGGCATCTTCCGTCCGGGAGCGCATGATGTCTGAGTTGCTGCTCTACCTGTGCGCAGCCCTGCTGGCACTCGCTGGCTTCGCCCTGGCCATGCTGCTCTCGGAACGTGTGGCCGAACACCTGGCCTTCTACCGGGCCCAGTTCAGTCGCAGCACCGAGCTGGACATGGCGGACATGTTCATCTTCGCCAGTGGCAAGCAACTGTTCATCGTCAACGCGATGCTCCTGATATTGGTGCCGCTGTTTCTCCACGTGGTGTTCAACATCACTCTGGTCACCGCGGCCGGCGCCATCCTGATGGTGTTCGTCCCCAAGCTGGTGATCGGGCAGATTCGCAAGAAGCGACTGCGCCAGTTCGAGGAGCAACTGCCCGATGCCTTCATGCTCCTGTCGAGCAGCCTGCAATCGGGCGCCAGCCTCAACATGGCGCTGGAAAACGTGGTGCAGCAGTCTCCGGCGCCGCTGAGCCAGGAATTCGGCCTGCTGGTGAAGAACATCCGCCTGGGAGTAACGCTGGAAGACGCGCTGGTCAAACTGGAGCAGCGCCTGCCCCTGCCCTCGTTCGTCATGGCCAGCTCGGCAATCCGCATCAGCCGCGAGGTCGGCGGCAACCTGGTGGAAACCATCAACACACTGGCTTCCATGCTGCGCCGCAAGAAGGTCATGGAAGGCAAGATCGACAGCCTCACGGCCCAGGGCAAGGCCCAGGGCACCTTCATGGCGATGTTGCCGATCTTCCTGGCGGTGATCCTCAGCTTCATCGAGCCGGAAGCCATGAGCCAGCTCTACACCACACGTAACGGCCTGATCGTGCTCAGCGTGATGATCATCATGCAGATCATGGGCTTCGTCTTTATCAGAAAAATTACCCGGATCGACGCCTGACATGAGCGAACTACTGGCCCTGCTCAGCAGCACCAGCCTGGGCATCACCGTCACCTGCTTCCTGTTACTGCTGATCTCTCTGCTCTCGCTGCTACCGGAGGAAAACCGCGCCTACATGGACCCGGTGCCGAGCTGGGTCCGGCCGATCTGGCCATTGGTGCGACTGATCAACCATTTCCTCTGCAGCAACCTTCCGCCCCGCCTGATGGACAAGGTCGATACCAAGCTGCAGAAAACCGGCGCGCTGTATGTCCTGACTGCCGAGGATTTCATCGCCCTCTGCCTGACCATGAGCCTGCTCCTGCCGCTGCTGGCGATTCTGCCGATGGCCACGGGCAAGAGCGGCATCATCTGGTCGGTAGTAGCCCTCATGGTGGCCATGGGGGCGCTGCTGCCCGTGATGTGGATTCATGACACGCACAAGCGCCGCGACCAGGACATCACCCGCAACCTGCCGGTGTTTCTCGAATACCTGACCATGTGCGTCGACGCCGGCCTCAACTTCCTCGGCGCGCTGCAACAGGCTGTGGACAAGGGCCCCGATGGCGCGATGAAAAACGAGTTCCGCATAGTCCTGCGCGATATCCGCTCTGGCCTGCCGCGCTCCGAAGCTCTGGCGCGCATGGAGCAACGGATCAACCTCAAGGATGTTTCGACCTTCGTGCGTTCGGTGATCCAGGCCGAAAAGATGGGCAGCAGCCTGCGCACCACCTTGCAGATTCAGGCTCAGCAGCGCCTGGAGGAACGTTTTCAGCGCGCGGAAAAAACCGCCATGCAAGCGCCCGTGAAGCTGATCATTCCCCTGATCGTGTTCATCTTCCCGCTGACCTTCGTCATCCTGCTGTTCCCCATCGTGGTCAAGTTCCTGGGGGAAGCATGATCGCAGCGCACCTGCTGGGACGCGATGGCCGCAAGCTGCAGCTGAGTCTGGAGCCGGCCTTCAGCCCGTGGGCGCGGATGAAAGGCCTGCTTGGCCGCAGCCGTCTGGCGCCAGCCAGCGGCCTGTGGATAGCACCGTGCAATTCGGTGCACTGCTTTTTCATGCGCTTCGCCATCGACCTGCTGTATCTGGACGAACAGCAACGCGTGATCGCCGTACGCCATGCTCTGAAGCCCTGGAGCCTGAGCCTGTGCTGGCAGGCGCGAAGCGTTATCGAACTGGCCGCGGGCGAATGCCAGCGCCTCGGTATACAACCTGGAGATACTGTGCAATGCGAGCACTCGCGCTGACCTTCATCCTGCTCACCCTGACCGGTTGCGCCACTCTGGCGAGCGGCGACCTGGTAGAGCTGCAACGCCAGGCCGACAGCGCCTACGGCGAAGCGGACTATTCCCGCGCCAGCGAGCTTTACGCACGGCTGGCCCAGGCTATGCCGACTGACGCCGGTGTGCGCTTCCAGCGCGGCAACAGCCTGGCGCGCCAAGGCGATCATGCCGGCGCCATCGCCAGCTACCGCGACGCCCTGACGCGCGACCCGCAGCACGCGCGCGCCTGGCACAATCTGCTCCAGGTACAGATTCAGGAAGCCCGCCTCACCGCCAGCGAGATGCAACGCTACCTCAGCGAACAGACTCCGCATGCCGAGCTGGCACTCAAGCGCGCCCAGCAGGTGCTGGAGAAAAGCCCATGAAACCGCGCAGCACCGAACATGGCCAGGCGATGGTGGAATTCCTGATCATCATCCCGGTGCTGATCATCCTGATCTTCGGTGCCGTGCAGGCCGCTCTGATCTACTCGACCAAGAACGGCCTGAACTACGCCACGTTTCAGGCAGCCCGCATCGGGTCGATGAACAGTGCGCAATACAGCGACATGCGCCGCGGCCTGCTGCGTGGCATGTATCCGATGTTCAGCCAGTTCCCGGAAAACGAGCGCATGGAGCGGACGGCCCTGGAGGTCGACAATTTCGTGCTGATCACTCGCGTCAGTCCAAGCACCGCGATGTTCGCGGACTACGAAGAAGATCATGAGGACCTGCTCGGTGATGGCGAAACACGTCTGGCAATCCGTAACAGCAACCTGATGTACCACCGGAACGACGACAGCGACCTCAGCCTGCAGGATGCCAACCTGCTGAAAATCCGCGTGCAGTACTGCATGCGCCTGATAGTGCCGATGGTCGAGCACCTGCTCAGCTCCGCCTCGGCATTCAATCACCGGCAGACCGTCGCCAGCTTCCGCGAGGTCTCGCGCGAGACCACCAGCGAATACGAGGCTGTCTGCCGAGGGCGGCGCGGTTTCGTCGTCACCTCCGAGGCCACCGTACGCATGCAGAGCCCGGCGTCCTATGACGAGGACTATTGCGGCAACCGCATGCTCTGCCCCTGAACCGAAGGCCGGATCGTCACCACCAGGCCGGACCACACTCGATCGCGGGCATTAAAAAACCCGGCAAGCGAAGGCAGGCCGGGCTTTTTCATGACATTCGTCCCGCTAGAACGGGATATCGTCGTCGAAACTGTCGTAGTCAGGTGCCGGCTGCGCCTGCTGCGGAGCCGGACGCTCCTGGCGCGGAGCCTGCTGCGGTTCACGCTGCGGGGCCGGACGCGATTGACGCGGAGCGCCACCTTCGTCGCCGCTAGGACGACCGCCCAGCAGCTGCATGGTGCCCTGCATGTCGACGATGATCTCGGTGGTGTAGCGCTTGATGCCGTCCTTTTCCCACTCGCGGGTCTGCAGCTTGCCTTCGATGTACACCTGCGAACCCTTGCGCAGGTACTCGCCGGCGATCTCGGCAACCTTGCCGAACAGCGCAACGCGGTGCCACTCGGTCTTCTCGACCTTCTGCCCGGTCTGCTTGTCGGTCCACTGCTCGCTGGTGGCCAGGCTCAGGTTGGTCACTGCGTTGCCGCTGGGCAGGTAGCGTGTTTCCGGGTCCTGGCCGCAGGTACCGACCAGAATGACTTTGTTAACCCCACGGGCCATAACGTTCTCCTAGACTCCTCACGCCCCGGGCGCCGATGCGATCAGGCGCTCGATTGACGTGCGATCCACTTGTTGGGTATCGACTTTAATGTAGATGGCCGCTTCATCGACCACCACCACGGCGTCCGCCACTCCCGGCGTCGCCCTGAGGCGTTCGACCAGTCCGACATCGGCCAGTGCCGCGGCATCGAGCGGCAGGCGCAAACTGGTCACGTACGGCGGTTCGCGCATAGTAACAGCAATAGCCAGCCAAATTGCACAGAGCGCTGCGCAGCCGATGAAGACACCGCCAAGGCCAACGTGCTGATACAGCCAACCGCCAAGAATGCCGCCCAATGCCGCGCCGAGGAACTGACTGGTGGAGTACACCCCCATCGCCGTGCCCTTGCCTCCAGCTGGCGCCACCTTGCTGACCAGCGACGGCAGCGAGGCTTCGAGCAAGTTGAACGCGGTGAAGAACACCACGATGCCCAGTACCAGCGCACGCAAACTGCTGCCGAAGAAGGCAAAGTAAAGCTCGCAGACCAGCAATACGCTGACGGCGCCGAGCAGCACGCGCTTCATCTGGCGTGTTTTCTCGCCGTAAATGATGAAGGGCACCATGCCAAAGAAACCGATCAACAGCGCGGTGAGATACACCCACCAGTGTTCCTCCTTGACCAGTCCGCCCTGCTCCACCAGCGCCAGCGGCAGGGCGACGAAACTGGCCATGAGCACTGCATGCAAGGCCAGGATGGCGAAGTCCAGGCGCAACAAATCGGCGTGCTTGAGCGTCGGCCACAGCGCCTGCGCCGCTACGCCGGACTCGCGATGTTGTAGCGGGCCGGCGTCTTTGGGCACGATGCCAGCGACGATCAGAATGCCGAGCAACGCCATCGCCCCGGTGGCCCAGAACAGCCCGGACAGGCCGAAGGCGCGAGTCAGCAGCGGGCCAATGACCATGGCCACGGCGAACGACAGGCCAATGCTCATGCCGATCATGGCCATGGCCTTGGTGCGATGTTGCTCGCGAGTCAGGTCCGACAACAGTGCCATCACCGCCGCGGAAATCGCGCCAGCGCCCTGCAGCACGCGTCCGGCGATAACGCCCCAGATCGAATCGGCATTGGCCGCCAGCACGCTGCCAGCGGCGAAGATCAGCAACCCGACGTAGATCACCGGGCGTCGGCCAATACGATCACTGAGCATACCGAAGGGAATTTGCAGCACAGCCTGGGTCAAACCATAGGCACCGATGGCCAGGCCGATCAGCGCGGGGGTACTGCCCGCCAGATCCATGCCGTAGGTGGCCAGCACCGGCAGCACCATGAACATGCCCAGCATACGAAACGCGAACACCATAGCCAGGCCGCCGGCCGCGCGGGTCTCGCTACTACTCATGCGCTCGCTGTGCGAATCGTGCATCGAATAAACCCTGAGGAAATCAGCCGGCGATTCTAGCAGCCGCCATCGTTTCGGCACAGGCGCACACTTTGCCGCAGGGCAGCAGCAAGCCCTATACTCGACCGTTTTCCGCCCGCCCAGCGAGGCCGTTGTAGGGAGCCTGTAAAAGCGTTAGCGAGGCAGCTAGCGCAAGGCGAAAGCAGGCGAAGAATGCACTGGGCCCGCATCCGGGTTTACGAGCTGTAAATGAGCATTCTGAGCCGGCTTTCAACGCAGCGCTTGCAACGCAGATAGCTTTTAGAGGTTCCCTAAGTGGACAAGATTCTGATTCGTGGGGCCCGTACCCACAACCTGAAGAACATCGACCTGACCCTGCCGCGTGACAAGCTGATCGTGATCACCGGCCTGTCCGGTTCCGGCAAGTCTTCCCTGGCCTTCGACACGCTGTACGCCGAAGGCCAGCGCCGTTATGTCGAATCGCTGTCGGCTTACGCCCGGCAGTTCCTGTCGATGATGGAAAAGCCCGATGTCGACACCATCGAAGGCCTGTCACCGGCGATTTCCATCGAACAGAAATCCACCTCGCACAACCCGCGCTCGACCGTCGGCACCATCACCGAAATCTACGATTACCTGCGCCTGCTCTATGCCCGCGCCGGTATTCCGCGCTGCCCGGATCACGATGTGCCCCTGGAGGCGCAGACCGTCAGCCAGATGGTCGACCAGGTGCTGGCCCTGCCGGAAGGCCGCAAGCTGATGCTGCTGGCACCGGTTATCCGCGAACGCAAGGGCGAGCATCTGTCGGTATTCGAGGAGCTGCGCGCGCAGGGCTTCGTCCGTGCCCGCGTCAACGGCAAGCTGTTCGAACTGGACGAGCTGCCCAAGCTGGACAAGCAGAAGAAGCACTCCATCGACGTGGTGGTGGATCGCTTCAAGGTCCGTGAAGACCTGCAGCAACGGCTGGCCGAGTCTTTCGAGACCGCGCTCGGCCTGGCCGACGGCATCGCCCTGATCGCCCCCATGGATGATGAGCCGGGCGAAGAGATCATCTTCTCCGCGCGCTTCGCCTGCCCGCACTGCGGCCACTCGATCAGCGAGCTGGAACCCAAGCTGTTCTCCTTCAACAACCCGGCCGGCGCCTGCCCAACCTGCGACGGCCTGGGCGTGAAGCAGTTCTTCGACGGCAAGCGCCTGGTCAATGGCGAGCTGACCCTGGCCGAAGGCGCCATACGCGGCTGGGACCGGCGCAACGTCTACTACTTCCAGATGCTCGGCTCACTGGCCGCGCACTATGGCTTTAGCCTGGAAGAGCCCTTCGACGAGTTGGCCGCCGAACACCAGAAAGCCATCCTCAGCGGCAGCGGCACGCAGAGCGTCGACTTCAAGTACCTCAACGACCGCGGCGACATCGTCAAACGCTCGCACCCCTTCGAGGGCATCATTCCCAACCTCGAACGCCGCTACCGCGAGACCGAGTCGGCCAGCGTGCGTGAGGAGCTGGCCAAGTTCCTCAGCACCCAGCCCTGCCCCGACTGCCGGGGCACCCGCCTGCGCCGCGAAGCGCGGCATGTCTGGGTCGGCGAGAAGACTCTGCCGGCAGTGACCGGCCTGCCGGTTGGCGATGCCTGCGATTACGTCGCCAACCTGCGTCTGACCGGACGACGCGGCGAGATCGCCGAAAAGATCCTCAAGGAAATCCGCGAACGCCTGCAGTTCCTGGTCAACGTCGGCCTCGATTATCTGACTCTGGATCGCAGCGCCGACACCCTCTCCGGCGGCGAAGCGCAGCGCATCCGCCTGGCCAGCCAGATCGGCGCCGGCCTGGTGGGCGTGATGTACATCCTCGATGAGCCGTCCATCGGCCTGCACCAGCGCGACAACGAGCGCCTGCTGGGCACCCTCAACCACCTGCGCAGCCTGGGCAATACGGTGATCGTGGTCGAACACGACGAAGACGCCATTCGCATGGCCGATTACGTGGTCGATATCGGCCCGGGCGCCGGCGTGCACGGCGGACGCATCGTCGCCGAAGGCACGCCAGACGAAGTGATGAATCACCCCGACTCGCTGACCGGCAAATACCTGTCAGGCCGCGAGAAGATCCGCTATCCAGCGCAGCGCACGCCGCGTGACAAGAAGAAACTGCTCAAGCTCAAGGGCGCACGGGGCAACAACCTGCGCAATGTCGATCTGGAAATTCCGGTGGGCCTGCTTACCTGCGTCACTGGCGTGTCCGGCTCGGGCAAATCGACGCTGATCAACAACACCCTGTTCCCGCTTACCGCTACGGCCTTGAATGGTGCAACCACTCTGGAAGCGGCGGCGCACGACTCCTTCGACGGCCTGCAGCACCTGGACAAGGTGGTCGACATCGACCAGAGCCCGATCGGCCGTACGCCACGCTCCAACCCGGCCACCTACACCGGCCTGTTCACACCGATTCGTGAACTGTTTGCCGGCGTGCCGGAATCGCGCTCGCGCGGTTATGGCCCAGGCCGTTTCAGTTTCAACGTCAAGGGCGGGCGCTGCGAGGCGTGCCAGGGCGACGGCGTGATCAAGGTGGAGATGCACTTCCTGCCGGACATCTACGTGCCGTGCGACGTGTGCAAGGGCAAGCGCTACAACCGCGAAACCCTGGAAGTGAAGTACAAGGGCAAGAGCATCACCGAGGTGCTGGACATGACCATCGAGGAGGCCCGCACCTTCTTCGACGCCGTGCCGGCTATCGCCCGCAAGCTGCAGACGCTGATGGACGTCGGGCTGTCCTATATCAAGCTGGGCCAGAGCGCGACCACCCTGTCCGGCGGCGAGGCGCAGCGGGTCAAGTTGAGTCGCGAGCTGAGCAAGCGCGATACCGGCAAGACCCTGTACATCCTCGACGAGCCGACCACCGGCCTGCACTTCGCCGATATCCAGCAACTGCTGGACGTGCTGCACCGCCTGCGTGACCACGGCAATACCGTGGTGGTGATCGAGCACAACCTGGACGTGATCAAGACGGCCGACTGGCTGGTGGATCTCGGCCCGGAAGGCGGCTCCAAGGGCGGCATGATCATCGCCACCGGCACACCAGAGGATGTTGCAGCCAACCCGGCCTCGCATACCGGGCACTTCCTCAAACCACTGCTGGAACGCGACCGCGCCTGAAACGAAAGAGCCCCGCACATGCGGGGCTCTTTTTGGGCAAGTCAGCTTACATCTGGCTTTGCAGGTACTTCTCCAGACCCAGCTTGTCGATCAGCTGCAGCTGGATCTCCAGCCAGTAGGCGTGGTCTTCCTCGGTGTCCTTGAGCTGCAGCAAGAGGATGTCGCGGCTCTGATAATCCTGATGTTTCTCGCAGAGTTCGATGCCCTTGCTCAGGGCGGCTCGCACTTCGTACTCCAGATCAAGATCGAGCTTCAGTGCTTCTGGGACGGTCTGGCCGAACTTGAAGGGATTGGGCGCCATGTCCGGCACACCCTCGAGGAAGATGATGCGCTTTAGCAGGGCATCGGCGTGCTGGGTTTCCTCTTCCATCTCGTGGTTGATGCGCTCGTAGAGCTTGCTGAACCCCCAGTCCTCATACAGCCGCGAATGGATGAAATACTGGTCGCGCGCAGCCAGTTCGCCCTTAAGCAGATGCTTGAGATAGTCGATGACTTCGGTATGGCCTTTCATGCCGGCAATCCTTGTTGCATTCGTGAGCAGTTGGTAATGCTCCGCCTGACGCCCGGCTCGGTCAAGCAAAAGCACAACGCCTCCGCGAGGGAGGCGTTGCAGTTTAACGACGCACCGCTGGTGCGTCACTCAGGCTCAGGCCAGATCGAAACGATCCAGGTTCATCACCTTGGTCCAGGCGGCGACGAAGTCCTTGACCAGCTTCTCCTTGCCGTCAGCACTGGCATACACCTCGGCATAGGCGCGCAGCACCGAGTTGGAGCCGAACACCAGATCGTTACGGGTGGCCGTGTATTTCACCTGGCCATCCTTGCGTGTACGCCCCTCGAAGACTTCGTTGCTGTCATCGGCGGCCTTCCATACAGTGCCCATATCCAGCAGGTTGACGAAGAAATCGTTGGACAGCACACCGACCTTGTCGGTGAACACGCCATGCTGACTGCCGTCGTGGTTGGCGCCCAGTACACGCAGGCCGCCGACCAATGCAGTCAGCTCCGGAGCGGTCAGTGTCAACATCTGCGCCTTGTCGATCAACATCGCCTCGGTGGGCACGCCCAGATTGCCTTTGCTGAAGTTACGGAAACCATCGGCAGCAGACTCCAGCACATCGAAGGACTCGACATCGGTCTGATCCTGACGCGCATCGACACGGCCAGCCGCGAACGGCACGTCCACCGCCACACCAGCCGCCTTGGCTGCCAGCTCGACACCGACATTACCGGCCAGCACGATCACGTCAGCCAGAGAGGCCTTGCCGGATGCCTGCTGGATTGCTACCAACTTCGGCAGCACCTGGATCGCCCGCTGGTTGGCAGCCCAATCCTTCTGCGGCGCCAGAGCCAGGCGCGCACCGTTGGCACCACCACGCTTGTCGCCACCGCGGAAGGTCGAGGCCGAAGCCCAGGCCACGGACACCAGATCACCGATCGATATCCCCGAAGCAGCGATCTTCGCTTTCAGATCGGCGATATCGGCAGCGCTGGGGTTATGGGTGGCAGCCGGTAGCGGGTCTTGCCAGATCAAGTCCTCTTTCGGCACTTCCGGGCCGAGGTAGCGGGCTTTCGGCCCCATGTCACGGTGAGTCAGCTTGTACCAGGCACGGGCGAAGGCATCGGCGAAGGACTGCGGATCTTCATAGAAGCGCTTGGAAATCTTGCCGAACTCTGGATCGAAGCGCAGGGTGAGGTCGGTAGTGAGCATGGTCGGTTTGTGGAATTTTCCCGGCACATGCGCGTCTGGAATGATCTCCGGCGCGTCCTTGGCCACCCACTGCTTGGCGCCAGCTGGCGATTTGGTCAGTTCCCATTCGAACTTGAACAGGTTCTCGAAGAAGTTGTTACTCCACAGCGCCGGTGTCTTCGTCCAGGTCACTTCCAGGCCACTGGACACCGTGTCCTTGCCCGAGCCACTGCCGAAGTTACTGGTCCAGCCCAGGCCCTGTGCTTCGATGGGCCCGCCTTCCGGCTCCGGCCCCTTGTGCGATTCAGGGGCTGCGCCGTGGCATTTGCCGAAGGTGTGACCGCCGGCGATCAACGCGACGATCTCTTCGTCGTCCATTGCCATGCGATAGAACGTGGCACGAATATCCTTGGCTGCAGCCATATAGTCGCCGCTAGCGTTGGGACCTTCCGGGTTCACGTAGATCAGGCCCATGTGAGTAGCGCCGAAAGGCGCAGTCAGCTCGCGATCGTCATTGACGCGCTTAGGGTCGACCCCCAGCCAGGCGACTTCGGCGCCCCAGTTCACGTCCTGATCCGGCTCCCACACATCTTCACGGCCGCCGGCAAATCCGAAGGTGCGGAACCCCATGGACTCCAGCGCAACGTTACCGGCGAGGATGTACAGGTCAGCCCAGGAAATCGACTGGCCATACTTCTGCTTGATCGGCCACAGCAGGCGACGCGACTTGTCGATGTTGACGTTATCCGGCCAGGAGTTGAGCGGCGCAAAACGCTGCTGACCACGACCGCCACCGCCACGGCCGTCGGTAGTGCGGTAGGTACCGGCAGAGTGCCAGGCCATACGGATGAACTGCGGGCCGTAATGCCCGAAGTCAGCGGGCCACCAGTCCTGGCTGTCGGTCATGAGCTTGACCAGATCGGCCTTGAGGGCCTTGTAGTCGAGTTTCTTGAAAGCTTCGGCGTAGTTGAATTTCTCGCCCAGCGGATTGGATCGGTCCGAATGCTGATTCAGCAAGTCCACACGCAGCTGATTCGGCCACCAATCTTTGTTGGCTGTGCCGCCACCGGCCACATGGTTGAACGGACACTTACCTTGGTTCGACATGATTCTCTCCTTCTCCTCATCGGGTCGGTCCCAACGAGTGCGACCAACGATGGAACAAGACTAGACCGGCTTTACCAGGCAAACCAATGCATGAAGCGTAACGGCGCGATAGTTATTTTCTTTTGCTAAACGCAGCGCTTCGGCAACACCCCTGTTTACGCAGCAGGCGCTCAAGAACGGGCCCGGAGCGCGATATTTCAGGCAACAAAAAACCGGGCGCTAGGCCCGGTTTCTTGTACAACCAGCAACTTACTCGGCAGCTTCTACCGAACCGCCGACCGGACGGTCGACCAGTTCAACGTAAGCCATCGGAGCATTGTCACCAGCGCGGAAACCGCACTTGAGGATGCGCAGGTAGCCGCCGTTACGGGTGGCGTAGCGCTTGCCCAGATCGTTGAACAGTTTGCCAACGATAGCTTTCGAACGAGTACGATCGAAAGCCAGACGACGGTTGGCAACGCTGTCTTCCTTGGCCAGGGTGATCAGCGGCTCGGCAACGCGACGCAGTTCCTTGGCTTTCGGCAGGGTAGTTTTGATCAGCTCGTGCTCGAACAGCGAGACCGCCATGTTCTGGAACATGGCCTTGCGGTGAGCGCTGGTGCGGCTGAGGTGACGGCCACTTTTACGATGACGCATGGTTCAATTCCTTACCAAACTTGTTCGTTCGGTGATGATGACGATCAGGCAGTGGCCTTATCGTCTTTCTTCAGACTTGCCGGCGGCCAGTTGTCGAGGCGCATACCGAGGGACAGACCGCGAGAAGCCAGAACATCCTTGATTTCGGTCAGGGATTTCTTGCCCAGGTTCGGGGTTTTGAGCAGCTCTACTTCAGTGCGCTGAATCAGGTCACCGATGTAGTAGATGTTCTCTGCCTTGAGGCAGTTTGCCGAACGTACGGTCAGCTCCAGGTCATCGACGGGGCGCAGCAGGATCGGATCGATTTCGTCTTCCTGCTCGACCACCACAGGCTCACTGTCACCTTTGAGGTCGACGAACGCGGCCAACTGCTGCTGCAGAATGGTCGCGGCACGGCGGATAGCCTCTTCAGGGTCCAGAGTACCGTTGGTTTCCAGATCGATAACCAGCTTGTCCAGGTTGGTGCGCTGCTCGACACGGGCGTTTTCCACCACGTAAGCAACCCGACGCACAGGGCTGAACGAAGCATCCAGCTGCAAGCGACCAATGCTGCGGCTTTCATCTTCGTCGCTCTGACGTGCGTCAGCCGGCTCATAGCCGCGACCACGAGCTACGGTGAGCTTCATGTTCAGCGCGCCATTGGAGGCCAGGTTGGCGATTACGTGGTCGCCATTGACGATTTCGACATCGTGATCCAACTGAATATCGGCAGCGGTAACTACGCCCGGGCCCTTTTTAGCCAGAGTCAGGGTCACTTCGTCACGGCCGTGCAGCTTGATAGCCAGACCTTTCAGGTTGAGCAGGATCTCGATGACATCTTCCTGCACACCTTCGATCGCGGAGTACTCATGGAGTACGCCATCGATCTCGGCCTCGACTACTGCACAGCCAGGCATGGAGGACAACAGGATGCGACGCAGCGCGTTGCCCAGGGTATGGCCAAAGCCACGCTCGAGAGGCTCGAGGGTGATCTTGGCGCGGGTCGAACTGACCTCCTGCACATCAATGTGACGGGGGGTCAGGAACTCATTTACCGAAATCTGCATGGATGCACCTATTTTCTAGCCCTTACTTGGAGTAGAGCTCGACAATCAGGCTCTCGTTGATGTCAGCGGACAGATCGCCACGAGCCGGTACGTTCTTGAACACACCAGACTTCTTCTCGGCGTCTACTTCTACCCACTCAACACGGCCACGTTGGGCGCAGAGCTCGAGAGCCTGAACGATGCGCAGCTGATTGCGCGATTTCTCGCGAACAGCAACGACGTCGCCAGCCTTAACTTGGTAGGACGGTACGTTTACGGTCTGACCGTTGACGCTGATCGCTTTGTGCGAAACCAGCTGACGGGACTCGGCACGAGTAGCGCCAAAACCCATACGGTAAACCACGTTGTCCAGACGGCACTCCAGCAGTTGCAGCAGATTCTCGCCGGTGGCGCCTTTCTGGCTGGCAGCTTGCTTGTAGTAACCGCTGAATTGACGCTCCAGTACGCCGTAGATACGACGAACTTTTTGCTTCTCACGCAGCTGGGTGCCGTAGTCGGACTGACGGCCACGGCGCTGGCCGTGGATACCCGGAGCTGCTTCGATGTTGCACTTAGATTCAAGCGCGCGAACACCACTCTTCAGGAAGAGATCGGTGCCTTCACGACGAGACAGTTTGCATTTGGGACCAATGTAACGAGCCATTTCTCACTGTCTCCTGATTACACGCGACGCTTCTTCGGCGGACGGCACCCGTTGTGCGGGATTGGCGTCACGTCGGTGATGCTGGCGATTTTGTAGCCGCAGGCGTTCAGAGCACGCACGGCGGATTCGCGACCCGGACCTGGACCTTTGACGTTGACGTCGAGGTTCTTCAGACCGTATTCCAGTGCAGCCTGACCAGCACGCTCAGCGGCGATCTGGGCAGCGAATGGAGTGGACTTACGCGAGCCGCGGAAACCCGAACCACCGGAGGTAGCCCAGGACAGGGCGTTACCCTGACGGTCGGTAATGGTCACGATAGTGTTGTTGAAAGACGCATGGATGTGGGCGATGCCATCAACCACTGTCTTTTTGACTTTTTTACGAGTACGAGCAGCAGGTTTTGCCATGACTAAATTCCTGTCGATTCGCGAATGCGATTACTTGCGGATCGGCTTACGCGGGCCCTTACGGGTGCGAGCGTTGGTCTTGGTACGCTGACCGCGAACCGGCAGACCTTTACGATGACGCAGGCCGCGGTAGCAACCCAGATCCATCAAGCGCTTGATCTTCATATTCACTTCACGACGCAGGTCGCCTTCGGTATTCACCTTGGCTACTTCGCCACGCAGCTGTTCGATCTGCTCGTCAGTCAGATCCTTGATTTTCGCAGCCGGATTTACACCGGTAGCGGCACAGATTTTCTGTGCAGTGGTGCGACCAACACCAAAGATGTAGGTCAGCGAGATAACAGTGTGCTTGTTATCCGGAATGTTAACGCCTGCAATACGGGCCATTCAGTGGAACTCCAATTGACAGCTACCTACGCCCCGGAAGCCAAGAAATAGGGCGCGAGATATTAACGCTGTAATAACAAATAATCAACCCGGCAGCGCACTAGCTGCCGGGCTTATCACGCGTGGTTCACACTCAGCCTTGGCGCTGCTTGTGACGCGGCTCTGCGCTGCAGATCACCCGCACGACACCTTCGCGACGGATAATTTTGCAGTTACGGCACAGCTTTTTCACCGATGCACGAACTTTCATTACCAACTCCTCGAACCTTACGGGTGGATCAGCGGAGCATGCCGCTGCCATAACCCTTCAGGTTGGCTTTCTTCATCAGGGAATCGTACTGGTGAGACACGAGGTGCGATTGCACTTGGGACATGAAGTCCATCACAACCACGACCACGATCAGCAACGAGGTCCCGCCAAGGTAGAACGGAACGTTGGCTGCAACCACCAGGAACTGGGGCAGCAGGCACACGGCCGTCATGTACAGAGCACCGAACATGGTCAAGCGAGTCAGAACGCCATCGATATAGCGCGCAGACTGCTCGCCCGGACGGATGCCCGGAATAAAGGCACCGGACTTCTTCAGGTTTTCCGCTACGTCTTTCGGGTTGAACATCAGCGCTGTGTAGAAGAAGCAGAAGAAAATGATCCCTGCACTAAACAGCAAAATGTTCAACGGCTGACCAGGAGCGATAGCCTGCGAAATGTCCTGCAGCCAGCCCAAACCCTCGGACTGACCAAACCAGGCACCCAGCGAGGCCGGGAACAGCAGAAGGCTGCTAGCGAAGATGGCCGGGATTACGCCCGCCATGTTCACCTTCAACGGCAAGTGGCTGGTCTGCGCAGCAAAGACCTTGCGACCCTGCTGACGCTTGGCGTAGTGCACCGCAATGCGACGCTGGCCACGCTCAATGAACACCACGAAACCGATGATCGCTACTGCCAACAGGCCGATGGCGATCAGAGCGAAGATGTTGATATCGCCCTGGCGAGCAGACTCGAAAGACTGCCCGATTGCCGACGGCAGACCGGCTACGATGCCCGCAAAAATCAGCATCGAGATACCGTTACCGACACCGCGCTCAGTGATCTGCTCGCCCAGCCACATCATGAACATCGCGCCCGCCACGAAAGTGGTGACCGCCACGAAGTGGAAGCCGAAATCGCCCGAGAACGCAACGCCCTGGCTAGCCAGACCAGCGGACATACCGATGGCCTGAACGAATGCCAGGACGAGTGTGCCGTAGCGGGTGTACTGGCTGATCTTGCGACGGCCAGCTTCACCTTCCTTCTTCAACTGCTCCAGCTGCGGGCTGACGGCGGTCATCAGCTGCATGATGATCGATGCCGAGATGTACGGCATGATCCCCAGTGCAAAGATGCTCATCCGCTCCAGCGCGCCGCCGGAAAACATGTTGAACAAGCTAAGAATGGTCCCCTCATTCTGTCGAAACAGATCGGCCAGACGGTCAGGGTTTATACCGGGAACTGGGATATGCGCGCCGATTCGATAGACGATGATCGCCATGAACAGAAAACGCAGACGAGCCCAGAGTTCGGACAACCCGCCACCAGCCAGAGCAGAGAGAGCACCTTGCTTAGCCATTTATTCCTCGAACTTACCGCCAGCTGCTTCGATAGCCGCACGCGCACCTTTGGTGGCAGCGATACCTTTCAGGGTGACCGCACGGGTAACCTCACCGGACAGCATGACTTTCACACGCCGTACGTGTTGGCCAACCAGATTGGCATCCTTCAGAGCCTGCAGAGTTACAACACCCTCTACCTTGTTCAGCTCGGAGGTACGCACTTCGGCGCGATCCATAGCCTTCAGGGAGACGAAGCCGAACTTCGGCAGACGGCGGTGCAGCGGCTGCTGACCACCCTCGAAGCCCGGAGCGATGGAGCCACCGGAGCGGGAGGTCTGACCTTTGTGGCCACGGCCACCAGTCTTACCCAGACCGCTACCGATGCCACGGCCCGGACGGTGCTTCTCGCGACGGGCACCCGGCGCGGAACGCAGATCGTTCAGTTGCATGATTAACCCTCCACCTTCAGCAGGTAGTAAGCCTTGTTGATCATGCCGCGGTTTTCCGGAGTATCCAGAACCTCTACGGTGTGACCGATGCGACGCAGGCCCAGGCCCTTGACGCAAGCTTTGTGATTGGCCAGACGGCCATTGGTGCTCTTGATCAGAGTCACTTTGACGGTATTAGCCATGGTTAGAGAATCTCCTCGACGCTCTTGCCACGCTTGGCTGCAACGGATGCTGGAGACTGCATGGTCTTCAGGCCCTTGAAGGTGGCATGAACCACGTTCACCGGGTTGGTCGAGCCGTAGCACTTGGCCAGAACGTTCTGCACACCAGCCACTTCCAGAACGGCACGCATGGCGCCGCCGGCGATGATACCGGTACCTTCGGACGCCGGCTGCATGTACACCTTGGAGGCGCCATGAGCGGACTTGACCGGGTACTGCAGAGTGGTGCCGTTCAGATCAACTTGGATCATGTTACGACGAGCAGCTTCCATCGCTTTCTGGATAGCAGCTGGAACTTCGCGGGATTTGCCACGGCCGAAACCGACGCGACCCTTACCATCACCTACCACGGTCAGCGCGGTGAAAGTGAAGATACGGCCACCCTTTACGGTCTTGGCAACGCGGTTAACCTGAACCAGCTTCTCGATGTAGCCTTCGTCGCGCTTTTGGTCGTTATTTGCCATAACTTAGAACTCCAGCCCGCCTTCACGAGCAGCATCAGCCAGCGCCTTGACGCGGCCGTGGTACTTGAAGCCAGAACGGTCGAATGCCACCTGGGTCACACCAGCGGCTTTCGCACGCTCAGCAACCAGCGCACCAACTTTCTTGGCTGCGTCGACGTTGCCGGTGGCGCCATCACGCAGTGCTTTGTCCAAGGTAGAGGCGCTGGCCAGAACCTTGCTGCCGTCGGCCGAGATGACCTGGGCGTAGATGTGCTGCGAAGAGCGGTACACGCACAGACGCACGGCTTCGAGCTCGTGCATTTTCAGACGTGCTTTGCGAGCGCGACGCAGACGAGTAACTTTTTTGTCGGTCATTTTTCAGCCCCTTACTTCTTCTTGGCTTCTTTACGACGGACAACTTCATCCGCGTAACGAACGCCTTTGCCCTTGTAGGGCTCAGGACGACGGAAGTCACGGATTTCCGCAGCCACCTGACCCACCAGTTGCTTGTCGATACCCTTGATCAGGATTTCGGTCTGGTTCGGGGTTTCAGCCACGACGCCTTCCGGCAGTTCGTAGTCGATCGGGTGGGAGAAGCCCAGTGCGAGGTTCAGCACCTGGCCTTTGGCTTGAGCTTTGTAGCCCACGCCGACCAGCTGCAGCTTACGCTCGAAGCCTTGGCTGACACCGATGACCATGTTGTTCACCAGGGCACGAGTAGTACCGGCCATAGCGCGGTTCTGCTGGTCGCCATTACGAGCGGCGAAACGCAGTTCGCTACCTTCCTGGATCACTTCAACGGACGAGTGAACATTCAGTTCCAGAGCGCCCTTGGCACCCTTGACCGAGAGCTGCTGACCGGCGAGTTTGATCTCGACACCAGTTGGCAGCACTACGGGGTTCTTAGCAACGCGAGACATGCTTATCCCCCCTTAGAACACGGTGCAGAGCACTTCGCCGCCGACACCGGCAGCGCGCGCAGCGCGATCCGTCATCACACCTTTGTTGGTGGAGACGATGGAAACACCGAGACCGCCGCGAACCTTCGGCAGGTCATCGACGGATTTGTACTGACGAAGGCCAGGACGGCTCACGCGCTTGACTTCCTCGATGACCGGACGGCCTTCGAAGTACTTCAGCTCGATGGACAGTTGTGGCTTGGCTTCACCATTGACTTCATAACCCGCAATGTAACCTTCGTCTTTGAGAACTTTGGCTACGGCTACCTTCAGAGTGGAAGAAGGCATGCTTACGACGGACTTTTCAGCCATCTGGGCATTACGGATACGAGTTAGCATGTCCGCTAACGGGTCCTGCATACTCATGGGCTAGACGCTCCTGATACAAAAAGAACAGCCCGAGGGCTGTGGGATCATCCAAAAGCTCGGCATGGAAATGCCAGGCTCAGGAGAGCCGGACATTCTAGAGACCGATCAAAAATGAAGCAAGCCCCAAAAGGGGCTTGATTCATTATTCTGCTGGTAGTCTTGCGAGCTAGAGCCAGGTAAGGCGCAAGGAGGTGAGGATGCGGAGTTTACTGTAGTAAATGAGCAATCCGAACCCACTCGCAACGCAGCATGGCCGACGCGCAGCAGACCACCAAAAGACAAAGCCGGCACTAGGCCGGCTTCGCTTTTTACTACGCCTTACCAGCTGGCTTTCACCAGGCCTGGTACGTCACCGCGCATGGCGGCTTCGCGCAGCTTGTTACGCGACAGACCGAACTTGCGATAAACGCCGTGCGGACGGCCGGTGATGCGGCAACGGTTACGCAGGCGCGAGGCGCTGGCGTCACGTGGTTGCTTCTGCAGAGCGACCTGGGCTTCCCAACGCGCTTCCGGACTGGTGTTCGGATTAGCGATGGTAGCTTTCAGCTCGGCACGCTTCTTGGCGTACTTGGCAACCGTTTGCTGACGCTTCAGCTCGCGGTTCTTCATGCTTGTCTTGGCCATTGTCCAGGACTCCGATCAGTTGCGGAACGGGAAGTTGAAAGCACGCAGCAGAGCGCGGCCTTCATCATCGTTACGGGCAGTGGTAGTCAGGGTGATGTCCAGACCACGCAGCGCATCGATTTTGTCGTAATCGATTTCCGGGAAGATGATCTGCTCTTTCACGCCCATGCTGTAGTTGCCACGGCCATCGAAGGACTTGGCATTCAGGCCGCGGAAGTCACGCACGCGCGGCAGGGAGATGGACAGCAGACGATCCAGGAACTCGTACATACGCTCGCGACGCAGAGTGACCTTGACGCCAATCGGCCAACCTTCACGAACCTTGAAACCTGCGATCGACTTACGGGCATGAGTCACAACGACTTTCTGACCGGTGATCTTCTCGAGGTCGGCTACAGCGTTTTCGATGATCTTCTTGTCACCGATCGCTTCGCCCAGGCCCATGTTCAGGGTGATCTTGGTGATGCGCGGAACTTCCATCACGTTCGCCAGCTTCAGTTCTTCCTTCAGCTTGGGCGCGATTTCCTTCCGGTAAATCTCTTTCAGTCGTGCCATGGTATTTACCTACGGATTCTCAAGCGCCAACCGGCTTCTGGGTGGACTTGAAGACACGAATTTTCTTGCCATCTTCGGTCTTGAAGCCAACGCGGTCAGCCTTGTTGGTTTCAGAGTTGAAGATGGCAACGTTGGAAGCGTGCAGAGGCGCTTCTTTCTCGACGATACCGCCTTGAACGCCCGACATCGGGTTCGGCTTGGTATGACGCTTCACCAGGTTGATGCCACCGACGACCAGACGGTCGTCAGCGAGAACCTTGAGCACCTTACCGCGCTTACCTTTGTCTTTACCGGCGATCACGATGATCTCGTCGTCACGACGAATCTTTTGCATGTCGGATCTCCTTAAAGCACTTCAGGGGCGAGCGAGACGATCTTCATGAACTTCTCGGAACGCAGTTCACGGGTCACTGGCCCGAAGATACGGGTACCAATCGGCTCTTGCTTGTTGTTCAGCAGAACAGCAGCGTTGCCGTCGAAGCGGATGATCGAACCGTCGGCACGACGAACGCCGTGACGGGTACGAACAACCACTGCGGTCATGACCTGACCTTTCTTCACTTTGCCGCGCGGAATTGCTTCCTTGACGGTGACCTTGATGATGTCGCCGATGCCGGCGTAGCGACGATGAGAGCCGCCCAGCACCTTGATGCACATAACGCGACGTGCACCGCTGTTGTCAGCAACATCGAGCATGGATTGAGTCTGAATCATAAAATTTCTCCGACCCCTAGCCCTTAGACGTCAACTGCGCGTTCGACGACTTCAACCAGAGCCCAGGACTTGGTCTTGGACTGCGGACGGGTTTCGCGAATGGAAACCTTGTCGCCGATCTTGCACTGGTTGGTTTCGTCGTGAGCGTGCAGTTTGGTCGAACGCTTGACGTATTTACCGTAGATCGGGTGCTTAACGCGGCGCTCGATCAGAACGGTGATGGTCTTGTCCATCTTGTCGCTGACAACACGGCCGGTCAGCGTACGGACTGTTTTTTCGGCTTCAGCCATGATCACTTACCTGCCTGCTGGTTGAGCACAGTTTTCACACGAGCGATGTCGCGCTTAACTTGCGAGAGCAGGTGAGACTGCCCCAACTGGCCAGTTGCTTTCTGCATACGCAGATTGAACTGGTCGCGCAGCAGACCGAGCAGTTGCTCGTTCAGTTGCTGTGCGGTTTTTTCACGAAGTTCGGTCGCTTTCATCACATCACCGTCCGCTTAACAAAGGTGGTGGCGAGCGGCAGCTTTGCAGCAGCCAGGGCGAAAGCCTCACGCGCCAGCTCTTCGGAAACGCCTTCGATCTCGTACAGGACTTTGCCTGGCTGGATCTGGGCTACCCAATATTCGACGCCACCCTTACCTTTACCCATCCGCACTTCGAGAGGCTTCTTGGTAACCGGCTTGTCCGGGAATACGCGAATCCAGATCTTGCCGCCACGTTTTACGTGACGAGTCAGAGCACGACGAGCGGACTCGATCTGACGGGCGGTGAGACGACCGCGGGCTACAGACTTCAGCGCGAACTCGCCGAAGCTGACCTTGCTACCGCGCTGAGCCAGACCACGGTTGTGGCCGGTCATCTGCTTGCGGAACTTCGTACGCTTTGGTTGCAACATGATGCGTACTCCTTATTTCTTAGCAGCTTTACGAGGAGCGGGCGCTTGCGGCTTCAGCTCTTCAGTGCGGCCACCAATGACCTCACCCTTGAAGATCCAAACCTTGACGCCGATCACACCGTAAGTGGTGTGCGCTTCGTAGGTGGCGTAATCGATATCTGCACGCAGGGTGTGCAGGGGCACACGACCTTCGCGATACCACTCGGTACGGGCGATTTCAGCGCCACCAAGACGACCACTCACCTGGATCTTGATGCCCTTGGCACCAATACGCATGGCGTTCTGTACGGCGCGCTTCATGGCGCGACGGAACATTACGCGGCGCTCCAGCTGCTGAGCTACGCTCTGTGCAACCAGCATACCGTCGAGCTCCGGCTTGCGGATCTCTTCGATGTTGATGTGCACCGGCACACCCATTTGCTTGGTCAGGTCCTGACGCAGCTTCTCAACATCTTCACCTTTCTTGCCGATCACGATGCCAGGACGAGCGGTGTGGATGGTGATGCGTGCGGTTTGAGCCGGGCGAGCGATGTCGATACGGCTAACGGACGCGCTTTTTAGTTTGTCTTGCAGGTATGCACGAACCTTCAGGTCGGCATTCAGGTAGTCGGCGTAAGTGCGACCATCTGCATACCAAACCGAAGTGTGATCCTTGACGATTCCCAGGCGGATGCCAACGGGATGTACTTTCTGACCCATCTGATCGACTCCGTTACTTGTCCGCAACCTTGACAGTGATATGGCAAGACCGCTTGACGATGCGATCAGCACGGCCTTTGGCACGCGGCATGATGCGCTTAAGCGAACGCCCTTCGTTGACGAAAACGGTGCTGACCTTCAGGTCATCAACGTCTGCGCCTTCGTTGTGCTCGGCGTTGGCAACGGCCGACTCCAGCACTTTCTTCATGATCTCGGCGGCTTTCTTGCTGCTGAAAGCCAGCAGGTTGAGCGCTTCGCCCACCTTCTTCCCGCGGATCTGGTCGGCGACCAGGCGAGCTTTCTGGGCGGAGATGCGAGCGCCCGACAACT
Source organism: Pseudomonas sp. o96-267 (assembly GCF_003935465.1). Taxonomy (NCBI): domain Bacteria; kingdom Pseudomonadati; phylum Pseudomonadota; class Gammaproteobacteria; order Pseudomonadales; family Pseudomonadaceae; genus Pseudomonas; species Pseudomonas sp. o96-267. The sequence continues at coordinate 24,548 of NZ_RHQP01000015.1, read as the reverse complement.
TAGCGGCTACTTCCATTTCCAAACCCCTTAACGCTTGCCTTTCTTGTCGGCAACGTGACCACGATAGGTACGCGTGCCGGCAAATTCGCCCAGTTTGTGGCCGACCATGTCTTCGTTCACGAGGACCGGGACATGTTGACGACCGTTATGCACAGCGATGGTCAGACCGACCATCTGCGGCAGGATCATGGAGCGACGCGACCAGGTTTTGACTGGTTTACGCTCGCCCTTTTCCACCGCCGCTTCGACCTTCTTCAGTAGGTGAAGATCGATAAAAGGACCTTTTTTCAGAGAACGTGGCACTGTCGTATCCCTCTATTTACTTGCGACGACGGACGATCATGTTGTCGGTGCGCTTGTTAGCACGGGTTTTCGCGCCCTTGGTCGGGAAGCCCCATGGCGACACCGGATGACGACCACCGGAGGTACGACCCTCACCACCACCGTGCGGGTGATCAACCGGGTTCATGGCAACACCACGAACGGTCGGACGAACACCGCGCCAGCGCTTGGCACCGGCCTTACCCAGCGAACGCAGGCTGTGCTCGGAGTTCGAGACTTCGCCCAGGGTCGCACGGCACTCGGACAGGACTTTGCGCATTTCGCCGGAGCGCAGACGCAGAGTCACATAGGCACCTTCACGAGCGATCAGCTGAGCGGAAGCACCAGCGGAACGAGCGATCTGAGCACCTTTACCCGGTTTCAGCTCGATACCGTGAACGGTCGAACCTACCGGAATGTTGCGCAGCTGCAGGCTGTTGCCCGGCTTGATCGGAGCCATGATGCCGGCTACCAGCTGATCGCCAGCTACCACGCCCTTCGGCGCGATGATGTAGCGACGTTCGCCGTCAGCGTATTTCAGCAGAGCGATGTGAGCAGTACGGTTCGGATCGTATTCCACGCGCTCGACGGTGGCAGGAATGCCATCCTTGTCGTTGCGACGGAAGTCGACCAGACGGTAATGCTGCTTATGACCACCACCGATATGACGGGTGGTAATACGGCCATTGTTGTTACGACCACCGGACTTCGACTTTTTCTCGAGCAGCGGAGCGTACGGAGCGCCTTTGTGCAGCTCCTGATTGACCACCTTGACCACAAAACGGCGGCCAGCGGAAGTCGGTTTGCATTTAACGATTGCCATGATGCACCCCTTCCTTACTCAGCACTGCTGGTGAAATCGAGTTCTTGGCCCGGCTGAAGGGAGATAACTGCCTTCTTCCAGTCGTTACGCTTGCCCAGACCGCGAGCGGTGCGCTTGCTCTTACCCAGGACGTTCTGAGTAGTAACGCGCTCAACCTTCACGCCGAACAGGCCTTCGACAGCCTTCTTGATTTCCAGCTTGGTCGCATCGGTAGCGACTTTGAAAACGAACTGACCTTGTTTGTCAGCCAGAACCGTGGCCTTCTCGGAGATGTGCGGGCCAAGCAGCACTTTGAATACGCGTTCCTGGTTCATCCCAGCAGCTCCTCGAATTTCTTCACGGCCGAAACGGTGACCAGCACCTTCTCGTACGCGATCAGGCTGACCGGATCGGAACCCTGAACGTCACGTACATCAACGTGCGGCAGGTTGCGGGCAGCCAGGTACAGGTTCTCATCGACAGCGTCGGATACGATCAGCACGTCGGTCAGGCCCAGGCCATTGAGTTTGGCCAGCAGAGTCTTGGTCTTCGGCGCATCAACGGCGAAGTCTTCGACTACGACCAGACGGTCGGTACGAACCAGCTCAGCAAGGATGGAGCGCAGAGCTGCGCGGTACATCTTCTTGTTCAGCTTTTGATCATGGTTACGGGTGGACGCTGCGAAGGTCACACCACCGCCACGCCAGATCGGACCACGAGTGGTACCAGCACGAGCACGACCAGTGCCCTTCTGACGCCATGGGCGCTTACCGCCACCGGAAACGTCGGAACGGGACTTCTGACCTTTGGTGCCCTGACGGCCGCCAGCCATGTAGGCGACGACAGCTTGGTGAACCAGAGTCTCGTTGAACTCGCCACCGAAGGTCGCTTCGGACACTTCGATCGCCTGAGCGCCATTTACATTCAATTGCATCTCAGATTCTCCCCTTACGCCTTGGCAGCCGGACGAACGATAACGTCGCCGCCAGTAGCGCCAGGAACGGCACCCTTGACCAGCAACAGATTACGCTCGGCGTCTACGCGCACGACTTCCAGGGACTGCACGGTAACGCGCTCAGCACCCATGTGGCCGGACATCTTCTTGCCCTTGAATACGCGACCCGGGGTCTGGCACTGGCCAATGGAACCCGGAACACGGTGGGACACGGAGTTGCCGTGAGTGTTGTCCTGGCCGCGGAAGTTCCAACGCTTGATGGTACCGGCGAAGCCTTTACCTTTGGACTGACCGGTCACATCGACCAGTTGACCAGCTTGGAAAATTTCAGCGTTGATCAGATCGCCGGCCTGGTAGTCGCCTTCTTCAAGACGGAACTCCAGAACGGTACGACCTGCCGCGACGTTCGCCTTGGCGAAGTGGCCAGCTTGAGCTGCTGTGACACGCGAAGCACGACGCTCGCCAACAGTGACTTGCACTGCGCGATAGCCATCGGATTCTTCGGTTTTAAACTGGGTGACGCGATTCGGCTCGATCTCAATGACCGTAACCGGAATGGAGACACCTTCTTCGGTGAAAATACGGGTCATACCCGCTTTACGACCGACTACACCAATAGTCATGTTGTAAACCTCATGAGTGTACGGGGCTTTCACCCGCTATGGCCGCCCATTTCAGAGCGTTACACGACTAAAACCGCCAGGTTTTAGCCGAGGCTGATCTGCACTTCCACGCCTGCCGCAAGGTCGAGCTTCATCAGCGCATCAACGGTTTTATCCGTCGGCTGGACGATGTCCAGAACACGCTTATGAGTGCGGATTTCGTACTGATCGCGCGCGTCTTTGTTGACGTGCGGGGAGACCAGAACGGTATACCGCTCCTTACGAGTAGGCAGAGGAATCGGACCACGCACCTGAGCACCAGTACGTTTCGCGGTTTCCACGATTTCCTGGGTAGATTGATCGATCAGGCGATGGTCAAAAGCCTTCAACCGAATACGGATTTGTTGGTTTTGCATTTTGACCTCAGATTCCAAGCTGCTAATCCCCACAGACGGACTACGCCCGTTCAAGGGAGGCGCAATTGTACGGATGCCCCCTGGGGGTGTCAACTTTTAACCAATCCAAAAGAAAAGGGCCCCGAAGGGCCCTTTTCTATACCGCGGATCGTTGATTACTCGACGATCTTGGCAACCACGCCAGCACCAACGGTACGACCACCTTCGCGAATTGCGAAGCGCAGGCCGTCTTCCATGGCGATCGGCTTGATCAGGGTGACAACCATTTTGATGTTGTCGCCCGGCATTACCATCTCAACGCCTTCCGGCAGTTCGCACGAACCGGTCACGTCAGTGGTACGGAAGTAGAACTGAGGACGGTAGCCTTTGAAGAACGGGGTGTGACGACCACCTTCTTCTTTGGACAGAACGTACACTTCAGCTTCGAACTTGGTGTGCGGCTTGATGGTGCCCGGCTTGGCCAGTACCTGACCACGCTCGACTTCATCACGCTTGGTGCCGCGCAGCAGCACGCCGCAGTTCTCACCAGCACGACCTTCGTCCAGCAGCTTGCGGAACATCTCAACGCCGGTGCAGGTAGTCTTGGTGGTCGGACGCAGACCAACGATTTCGATTTCTTCCTGGATCTTGACGATACCGCGCTCTACACGACCGGTAACTACAGTACCGCGGCCGGAGATCGAGAATACGTCTTCGATTGGCATCAGGAACGGACGATCGATGGCACGAACCGGCTCAGGAATGTAGCTGTCCAGAGTTTCGACCAGGGTTTTCACCGCAGTGGTACCCATGCCGTTGTCATCCTCGCCGTTCAGCGCCATCAGCGCGGAGCCGATGATGATCGGAGTGTCGTCACCCGGGAAATCGTAGGTGCTCAGCAGGTCACGAACTTCCATCTCGACCAGTTCCAGCAGCTCAGCGTCGTCAACCATGTCAGCCTTGTTCAGGAAGACAACGATGTACGGCACGCCAACCTGACGGGACAGCAGGATGTGCTCACGGGTTTGCGGCATCGGACCATCGGCAGCCGAGCAGACCAGGATCGCGCCGTCCATCTGGGCAGCACCAGTGATCATGTTCTTCACGTAGTCGGCGTGACCCGGGCAGTCAACGTGCGCGTAGTGACGAATGTTGGAGTCGTACTCTACGTGCGCAGTGTTGATGGTAATACCACGAGCCTTCTCTTCCGGCGCGCTGTCGATCTTATCGAAGTCAACCTTGGCCGAACCGAAAACTTCGGAGCAGACACGGGTCAGAGCAGCGGTCAGAGTAGTTTTACCGTGGTCAACGTGACCGATGGTGCCAACGTTGACGTGCGGTTTGTTACGTTCGAATTTTTCCTTAGCCACGACAGTAAACCTCTTACTTAAAGGGCGGGATTAGCCTTGTTTTTTAACCAGCGCTTCGACGATGTTCGCCGGAGCCTCTGCGTACTTGGAGAATTCCATGGAGTAGCTGGCGCGACCCTGGGACATGGAACGGACGTCGGTAGCGTAACCAAACATCTCGCCCAGCGGAACTTCGGCACGGATAACCTTACCGGACACCGAATCTTCCATACCCTGGATCAGACCACGACGACGGTTCAGGTCACCCATCACGTCACCCATGTAGTCCTCAGGAGTTACCACTTCTACCTTCATGATCGGCTCAAGCACCTTACCACCACCCTTCTGGGCCAGTTGCTTGGTCGCCATGGAAGCAGCGATCTTGAACGCCATCTCGTTGGAGTCGACGTCGTGGTAGGAACCATCGAACACGGTAGCCTTCAGGCCGATCAGCGGATAGCCGGCAACGACGCCGTTCTTCATCTGCTCTTCGATACCTTTCTGGATCGCCGGGATGTATTCCTTCGGAACCACACCACCTACGACTTCGTTGGTAAACACCAGACCTTCGGTGATGTTGCCCTTGTCGTCCACGTCCGGAGTCGAGAAACGAATCCAGCAGTGACCGAACTGACCGCGACCACCGGACTGACGAACGAACTTACCTTCGATCTCAACAGCGTCCTTGGTGATGGTTTCACGGTAGGAAACCTGCGGCTTACCGATGTTGGCCTCGACGTTGAACTCGCGCTTCATACGGTCAACGAGGATGTCCAGGTGCAGTTCACCCATACCGGAGATGATGGTCTGACCGGTTTCCTCGTCAGTCTTGACGCGGAACGACGGGTCTTCCTGAGCCAGCTTGCCCAGTGCGATACCCATCTTCTCCTGGTCAGCCTTGGTTTTCGGCTCTACAGCCACCGAAATAACCGGCTCCGGGAAGTCCATACGCTCGAGGATGATCTGCTTATCCGGATCGCACAGGGTTTCACCAGTGGTGACGTCCTTCATGCCGATCAGAGCAGCGATGTCACCAGCGCGTACTTCTTTGATCTCTTCACGCTGGTTGGCGTGCATCTGCACCATACGACCAACGCGCTCTTTCTTGCCTTTCACGGAGTTGATGACCGATTGACCAGACTCCAGAACGCCCGAGTAGACACGAACGAAGGTCAGCGTACCGACGAACGGGTCGGTAGCGATCTTGAACGCCAGAGCCGAGAACGGCTCGTTGTCGTCCGCATGACGCTCGTCGTAATCGGCTTCGGCGATCTCTTCTTTCGGCTTGTCGGCCAGATCCGGGTGAATACCCTTGATCGCAGGGATCTCGGTCGGAGCAGGCAGGAAGTCGATAACGGCGTCGAGAACCAGGGGAACACCCTTGTTCTTGAACGAGGAGCCACAGACAGCCGGGACGATCTCGCTCGCCAGAGTACGGGCGCGCAGACCAGCCTTGATCTCTTCGACGGACAGGTCACCTTCTTCAAGGTACTTGTTCATCAGCTCTTCGTTGGCTTCGGCAGCAGCCTCGACCATGTTCGAGCGCCACTCGTTGGCCAGGTCTACCAGCTCAGCAGGAATCTCTTCCTCGCGATAGGTAGTACCCTTGTCGTCTTCGTTCCAGTAGATAGCCTTCATCTTGATCAGGTCGACCTGACCTTCGAAGTTATCTTCGGCGCCGATGGCGATCTGAATCGGTACCGGGGTGTGACCCAGACGGTTCTTGATCTGACCGACGACACGCAGGAAGTTAGCACCAGCACGGTCCATCTTGTTCACGTAGACAACACGCGGAACACCGTACTTGTTGGCCTGACGCCATACGGTTTCCGACTGCGGCTCAACGCCCGAAGTACCACAGAACACAACGACAGCACCGTCGAGTACGCGCAGCGAGCGCTCTACTTCAATGGTGAAGTCAACGTGACCGGGGGTATCGATGACGTTTACGCGGTAGTTGTCGTACTGACCAACCGAACCTTTCCAGAAGGTGGTGATGGCAGCAGAAGTAATGGTAATACCACGCTCCTGCTCCTGAACCATCCAGTCGGTGGTCGCGGCGCCATCATGCACCTCGCCCATCTTGTGGCTCAGGCCTGTGTAGAACAGGATCCGCTCGGTAGTGGTGGTCTTGCCCGCGTCAACGTGGGCACAGATACCAATATTACGGTAGCGGTTAATTGCTGTATTACGAGCCATAAAGCCCTCGCAAGGTTAGTGGAGCCGGAATTAGAAGCGGTAGTGCGAGAAAGCCTTGTTGGCTTCAGCCATGCGGTGCACGTCTTCACGCTTCTTGACAGCAGCGCCTTTGCCTTCAGCAGCATCCAGCAGCTCACCAGCCAGACGCAGAGCCATGGACTTCTCGCCGCGCTTGCGGGCGTAGTCTACGAGCCAGCGCATTGCCAGAGCGTTACGACGCGACGGACGAACTTCGACCGGAACCTGGTAGGTAGCACCGCCTACACGGCGGGACTTGACTTCGACCAGCGGAGCGATGGCGTCGAGAGCTTTCTCGAAGATCTCCAGGGGATCGCTGTTCTTGCGTGCTTTGACTGTGTCCAGAGCACCGTAAACGATGCGCTCGGCCACGGCCTTCTTGCCGCTTTCCATCACGTGGTTCATGAACTTGGCGAGAATCTGCGATCCGTACTTCGGATCGTCGAGAATCTCACGTTTTGCTGCTACACGACGTCTTGGCATGATAAGCCCTCAAACGGTCTTCAGGTTAGCCCGGGACTTTCGGCAAAAGCCGCGCCCGACCTTACTCTTATCGACTCAACTAAATATAAAGATTCAAGCGGCCTTATTTCGGACGCTTGGTACCGTACTTGGAACGACCTTGCTTACGGTCTTTGACGCCGGAGGTATCCAGCGAACCACGCACGGTGTGGTAGCGCACACCCGGAAGGTCTTTTACACGACCGCCACGGATCAGCACGACGCTGTGCTCTTGCAGGTTGTGGCCTTCACCACCGATGTACGAGGAAACCTCGAAACCGTTGGTCAGACGCACGCGGCATACTTTACGCAGTGCCGAGTTAGGTTTTTTCGGCGTAGTGGTGTACACGCGAGTGCACACGCCACGACGTTGCGGGCAGTTCTGCAGCGCAGGTACGTCGGATTTCTCGACGATACGCTTACGCGGCTGACGTACCAGCTGGTTGATAGTTGCCATCTACTAGCTCCACTGTTGTCTTTCGACGCTCACAAATAAAGATGGCAGAGCACAACGCCCTGCCAAATTTAGGGGTGCATGAGTCTAAAGAGACTCGCGCCCCCAGTCAAGGCAAAGCCCCGCTAGCGAACTAGCGAGGCTTCGACTCAATTTCCGCTGGAGTTCAGCGCTTCGGTCAGTGCGGCTTCCACCTCACTGGCGCTGACACGTACCGGCTTGTCGGCATCACGCTTGCGCTTGCGCTCGCTGTGATAGGCCAGACCGGTACCAGCCGGGATCAGGCGACCCACGACGACGTTCTCTTTCAGACCACGCAGGTAGTCGCGCTTGCCAGTAACCGCTGCCTCGGTGAGGACGCGAGTGGTTTCCTGGAAGGACGCAGCCGAGATGAACGACTCGGTGGACAGCGACGCCTTGGTGATACCCAGCAGTACGCGGGTGTACTTGGCGACGAACTTGTCCTCTTCAGCCAGACGCTCGTTCTCGCCCAGAACCTGGGTGAGCTCCATTTGATCGCCCTTGATGAAGGACGAATCGCCGGACTCGCTGACTTCTACCTTACGCAGCATCTGACGCAGGATGGTCTCGATGTGCTTGTCGTTGATCTTCACGCCCTGCAGACGGTAAACGTCCTGGATCTCGTTGACGATGTACTTGGCCAGCGCGCTCACACCCAGCAGACGCAGGATGTCGTGCGGATCGCTCGGGCCGTCGGAGATAACTTCGCCGCGGTTCACTTGTTCGCCTTCGAAGACGTTCAGGTGGCGCCACTTCGGAATCAGCTCCTCGTACGGATCGCTGCCGTCGGTCGGGGTGATGACCAGACGGCGCTTGCCCTTGGTCTCTTTACCGAACGAAATGGTGCCGCTGATTTCCGCCAGGATCGAAGCTTCCTTCGGACGACGGGCTTCGAACAGGTCGGCAACGCGCGGCAGACCACCGGTGATGTCGCGAGTTTTCGAGGTCTCTTGCGGGATACGGGCGATGACGTCACCGACCGCGATCTGCGCACCGTCAGCCACGCCGACCAGGGCGTTGGCTGGCAGGAAGTACTGGGCGGGAACGTCGGTACCCGGCAGCAGCAGTTCCTTGCCGTTGGCGTCGACCATCTTGATGGCCGGACGAATGTCCTTGCCAGCAGCCGGACGATCCTTCGGATCGAGAACCTCAATGTTGGTCAGACCGGTCAGTTCGTCGGTCTGGCGCTTGATGGTGATGCCCTCCTCCATGCCGACGAAGGTCACGGTACCCTTCATTTCGGTCACGATCGGGTGGGTGTGCGGGTCCCACTTGGCGACGATGGCGCCAGCGTCGACCTTGTCGCCTTCCTTCACGGAAATCACGGCACCGTACGGCAGCTTGTAGCGCTCACGCTCACGACCGAACTCGTCAGCCACAGCCAGCTCGCCGGAGCGGGAAACCGCTACCAGATTGCCGTCCACGCGCTCGACGTGCTTGAGGTTGTGCAGACGGATCGCACCACCGTTCTTCACCTGGACGCTGTCGGCAGCCGAAGTACGGCTTGCAGCACCACCGATGTGGAACGTACGCATGGTCAGCTGGGTACCCGGCTCACCGATGGACTGCGCAGCGATAACGCCAACAGCTTCACCGATGTTGACCTGGTGACCACGAGCCAGATCGCGGCCGTAGCACTTGGCGCAGATGCCGAAGCGGGTTTCGCAGGTGATCGGCGAACGCACGACCACTTCGTCGACGCTGTTCAGCTCGATGAACTCGACCCACTGCTCGTCGATCAGGGTGCCGGCCGGAACGATTACGTCCTCGGTGCCAGGCTTGAACACGTCCTTGGCGATCACTCGACCCAGTACGCGCTCACCCAGCGGCTCGACCACGTCGCCGCCTTCGATGTGCGGCGTCATCAGCAGACCGTGCTCGGTACCGCAATCGATTTCGGTCACCACCAGGTCCTGCGCCACGTCGACCAGACGACGAGTCAGGTAACCGGAGTTCGCGGTCTTCAGTGCGGTATCCGCCAGACCTTTACGAGCACCGTGGGTGGAGATGAAGTACTGCAGAACCGACAGACCTTCGCGGAAGTTCGCGGTGATCGGCGTCTCGATGATGGAGCCGTCCGGCTTGGCCATCAGACCACGCATACCGGCCAGCTGACGGATCTGGGCGGCGCTACCACGCGCACCGGAGTCCGCCATCATGTACATGGAGTTGAAGGACTCCTGCTCGACGGTCTTGCCTTCGCGATCGACAACCGGCTCTTTCGAGAGGTTGGCCATCATCGCCTTGGAGACTTCATCGTTGGCCTTCGACCACAGGTCGATCACCTTGTTGTACTTCTCGCCCTGGGTTACCAGGCCGGAGGCGTACTGCGATTCGATCTCCTTCACTTCCTCGGTGGCGGCGTCGATGATGCGCGCCTTCTCGTCCGGGATGACGAAGTCGTTCACGCCGATCGACACACCGGAGATGGTCGAGTAGGCGAAACCGGTGTACATCAGCTGGTCGGCGAAGATCACGGTGTCCTTCAGACCCACGGTGCGGTAGCACTGATTGATCAGCTTGGAGATCGCCTTCTTCTTCATCGACTGGTTGACCACGTCGTAGGACAGGCCAGCCGGTACGATCTGGAACAGCAGCGCACGGCCGACAGTGGTGTCGACGATGCGGGTGTTCTTGGTGATCGAACCATCTTTCTCTTTGATGGTTTCGTTGATACGCACTTTCACACGGGCGTGCAGGGACGCTTCGCCGGCGCGGAATACGCGGTCGACTTCCTGCAGGTCGGCGAATACGCGACCTTCGCCTTTGGCGTTCACCGCTTCACGGGTCATGTAGTACAGACCCAGTACCACGTCCTGCGACGGCACGATGATTGGCTCACCGTTGGCGGGCGACAGGATGTTGTTGGTCGACATCATCAGCGCGCGCGCTTCGAGCTGGGCTTCCAGCGTCAGCGGCACGTGAACGGCCATCTGGTCACCGTCGAAGTCGGCGTTGTACGCGGCGCAGACCAGCGGGTGCAGTTGGATCGCTTTACCTTCGATCAGTACCGGCTCGAACGCCTGGATACCCAGACGGTGCAGGGTCGGAGCACGGTTGAGCAGGACGGGGTGTTCGCGGATCACTTCAGCGAGAACGTCCCAAACCTCCGGCAGCTCGCGCTCGACCATCTTCTTGGCGGCCTTGATGGTGGTCGCCAGACCACGCATTTCCAGCTTGCCGAAAATGAACGGCTTGAACAGCTCGAGGGCCATCTTCTTCGGCAGACCGCACTGGTGCAGGCGCAGGGTCGGGCCTACGGTAATTACGGAACGACCGGAGTAGTCCACGCGCTTACCGAGCAGGTTCTGACGGAAGCGACCTTGCTTACCTTTGATCATGTCAGCCAGCGACTTCAGCGGACGCTTGTTCGAGCCAGTGATGGCGCGACCGCGACGGCCGTTGTCGAGCAGCGCGTCGACCGCTTCCTGCAGCATGCGCTTTTCGTTGCGCACGATGATGTCCGGCGCCGACAGATCGAGCAGGCGCTTCAGACGGTTGTTACGGTTGATCACGCGGCGGTACAGATCGTTCAGGTCGGACGTGGCGAAACGGCCACCATCGAGCGGAACGAGCGGGCGCAGATCCGGCGGCAGCACCGGCAGAACGGTCAGCACCATCCACTCCGGCAGGTTGCCGGAGTCCTTGAAGGCTTCCATCAGCTTCAAGCGCTTGGACAGCTTCTTGATCTTGGTCTCGGAGTTGGTCTGCGGAATCTCTTCACGCAGGCGGCCGATCTCGTGATCCAGGTCGATGGCGTGCAGCAGCTCGCGAACGGCCTCGGCGCCCATGCGCGCGTCGAAGTCGTCACCAAACTCTTCGAGGGCTTCGAAGTACTGCTCGTCGTTCAGCAACTGACCCTTCTCGAGGGTGGTCATGCCCGGGTCGATCACGACGTAGCTCTCGAAATAGAGCACGCGCTCGATGTCACGCAGGGTCATGTCCATCAGCAGGCCGATACGGGACGGCAGCGACTTGAGGAACCAGATGTGGGCAACCGGCGAGGCCAGTTCGATGTGCGCCATGCGCTCACGACGAACCTTGGCCAGGGCCACTTCAACGCCGCACTTCTCGCAGATCACACCGCGGTGCTTGAGGCGCTTGTACTTACCGCACAGGCACTCGTAGTCCTTTACCGGGCCAAAGATCTTGGCGCAGAACAGGCCGTCGCGCTCTGGCTTGAAGGTACGGTAGTTGATGGTTTCCGGCTTTTTAACTTCACCGAACGACCACGAACGGATCATCTCAGGCGAGGCCAATCCGATACGGATGGCGTCGAACTCTTCGATCTGACCCTGGTTTTTCAGCAAATTCAGTAGGTCTTTCAAGGCCTTTCCTCCTGGCGGAGCGGGCAGCGAGCTGGACTAGCCCCGCTGCCGATTCACGTCGTGTTATTCGGTTTCCAGATCGATATCGATGCCGAGCGAACGGATCTCTTTGATCAGTACGTTGAAGGACTCGGGCATGCCCGGCTCCATACGGTGATCGCCATCCACGATGTTCTTGTACATCTTGGTACGGCCGTTCACGTCGTCCGACTTCACGGTCAGCATTTCCTGCAGGGTGTAGGCGGCGCCATAGGCTTCCAGTGCCCAGACCTCCATCTCCCCGAAACGCTGACCACCGAACTGCGCCTTACCACCCAGCGGCTGCTGGGTAACCAGGCTGTAGGAACCAGTGGAACGGGCGTGCATCTTGTCGTCCACCAGGTGGTTCAGTTTGAGCATGTACATGTAGCCGACGGTGGTCGGACGCTCGAACTGGTTACCGGTACGACCGTCGAACAGGCGCATCTGGCCGCTCTCCGGCAGATCAGCCAGCTTCAGCATGGCTTTGATCTCGGTTTCCTTGGCGCCGTCGAACACGGCAGTCGCCATCGGTACACCGCCCTTGAGGTTCTTCGCCAGCTCGAGGATCTCGGTATCGGAGAACTCGTCGAGGTTTTCCTGACGACCACCGATCTCGTTGTAGATCTCGGCGAGGAACTTGCGCAGTTCGGCGATCTTGCGCTGCTCTTCGAGCATGCGATTGATCTTCTCGCCCAGGCCCTTGGCCGCGAGGCCCAGGTGGGTTTCGAGAATCTGACCGACGTTCATACGCGACGGAACGCCCAGCGGGTTCAACACGATGTCGACCGGAGTACCGTTGGCGTCGTGCGGCATGTCTTCAACCGGCATGATCACCGAGACAACACCCTTGTTACCGTGACGACCGGCCATCTTGTCACCCGGCTGGATGCGACGGCGGATGGCCAGGTAGACCTTGACGATCTTCAGTACGCCCGGAGCCAGGTCATCGCCCTGCTGCAGCTTGCGCTTCTTGTCTTCGAACTTGTCATCGAGCATCTGACGGCGGTCGGAGATGTAGGCCTGAGCCTTCTCCAGCTGCTCGTTCAGAGCGTCTTCAGCCATGCGCAGTTTGAACCACTGGCCACGCTCGAGACCGTCGAGGAACTCGTCGGTGATCGCAGTGCCTTTCTTCAGACCAGCGCCGCCTTCGGCAGTCGCGCCAACCAGAGCGGAACGCAGACGCTCGAAGGTTGCGCCTTCGACGATGCGGAACTCTTCGTTGAGGTCTTTGCGGATCTCGTCCAGCTGCATCTTCTCGATGGACAGGGCACGCGAGTCGCGCTCCACGCCGTCACGGGTGAAGACCTGTACGTCGATGACGGTACCTTTGGTGCCAGTCGGCACACGCAGGGAGGTGTCCTTAACGTCGGACGCCTTCTCACCGAAGATCGCACGCAGCAGCTTCTCTTCCGGAGTCAGCTGGGTCTCACCTTTCGGGGTGACCTTACCAACCAGGATGTCGCCCGGGCCAACTTCGGCACCGACGTAGACGATACCGGCTTCGTCCAGCTTGTTCAGCGCCGCTTCGCCAACGTTCGGGATGTCAGAGGAGATTTCCTCTGGGCCGAGCTTGGTGTCACGCGCCACACAGGTCAGCTCCTGGATGTGGATCGTGGTGAAGCGATCTTCCTGAACCACGCGCTCGGACAGGCAGATGGAGTCTTCGAAGTTGAAGCCGTTCCACGGCATGAACGCAACGCGCATGTTCTGACCCAGCGCCAGTTCACCCATGTCGGTGGACGGACCGTCAGCCATGATGTCGCTACGCGCAACCTTGTCACCTTTGCTAACCAGCGGGCGCTGGTTGATGCAGGTGTTCTGGTTGGAGCGGGTGTACTTGGTCAGGTTGTAGATGTCGACACCGGCTTCGCCAGTTTCAACTTCGTCATCGTTGACACGAACCACGATACGGCTGGCGTCGACCGAGTCGATCACACCGCCGCGACGGGCCACGACGCAGACGCCGGAGTCACGGGCGACGTTGCGCTCCATGCCGGTACCTACCAACGGCTTGTCGGCACGCAGAGTCGGTACAGCCTGACGCTGCATGTTCGAACCCATGAGTGCACGGTTGGCGTCGTCGTGCTCGAGGAACGGAATCAGCGAGGCAGCAACGGAAACAACCTGCTTCGGCGAAACGTCCATCAGGGTGACGTCTTCCGGCGCCTTGACGGTGAACTCGTTCAGGTGACGAACAGCTACCAGCTCGTCCACCAGCTGCCCCTTGTCGTTCAGGGTAGCGGATGCCTGAGCGATCACGTGATCGGCTTCTTCGATGGCGGACAGGAACACGATCTCGTCGGTGACCTGACCTTCCTTGACCACGCGGTACGGGCTTTCCAGGAAGCCGTACTGGTTGGTGCGGGCATAGGCCGCCAGCGAGTTGATCAGACCGATGTTCGGACCTTCCGGCGTTTCGATCGGGCATACGCGGCCGTAGTGGGTCGGGTGTACGTCGCGGACTTCGAAGCCAGCGCGCTCACGAGTCAGACCACCTGGGCCGAGTGCAGAAACACGGCGCTTGTGAGTGATCTCGGAGAGCGGGTTGTTCTGGTCCATGAACTGCGAGAGCTGGCTGGAACCGAAGAACTCTTTCACCGCCGCCGCAACCGGCTTGGCGTTGATCAGGTCTTGCGGCATCAGACCTTCGCTTTCAGCCATCGACAGACGCTCTTTGACCGCACGCTCTACACGCACCAGGCCAACGCGGAACTGGTTCTCGGCCATCTCGCCGACGCAACGTACGCGGCGGTTACCCAGGTGGTCGATGTCGTCGACGATGCCCTTGCCGTTACGGATATCGACCAGGGTCTTCAGTACGGCAACGATGTCTTCCTTGCTCAGCACGCCCGAACCTTCGATCTCGGTGCGACCGATACGACGGTTGAACTTCATGCGGCCCACGGCGGACAGGTCGTAACGCTCGGCGCTGAAGAACAGGTTGTTGAACAGGGTCTCGGCAGCATCCTTGGTTGGCGGCTCGCCAGGACGCATCATGCGGTAGATCTCGACCAGCGCTTCCAACTGATTGGTGGTGCTGTCGATCTTCAGCGTGTCGCTGATGAACGGGCCACAATCGATGTCGTTGGTGTACAGGGTCTCGAAGCGAACCACCTGCGCCTTGGCCATCTTGACCAGCAGGTCGGCGGTCAGCTCAGTGTTGCACTCGGTGATGATTTCGCCGGTAGCCGGGTGCACGATCGCCTTGGCAGTGGTACGGCCAATCACGTAGTCGAGCGGAACTTCCAGCTCTTTGATGCCAGCCTTGTCCAGCTGGTTGATGTGGCGAGCCGTGATACGACGACCCTGTTCCACGATCACCTTGCCGCTGCCGTCCTTGATGTCGAGAACGGCGACTTCGCCGCGCAGACGCTGCGGAACCAGCTCCAGGTTCAGGCTCTCGCCCTTCACGTGGTAGACGTTGGTGTCATAGAAGGCATCCAGCACTTCTTCAGTGCTGTAGCCCAGTGCACGCAGCAGGACGGAAGCCGGCAGTTTGCGGCGACGGTCGATACGTACGAATACCGCGTCCTTCGGGTCGAACTCGAAGTCCAACCACGAACCGCGGTAAGGAATGATGCGAGCGGAGTACAGCAGCTTGCCCGAGCTGTGGGTCTTGCCACGGTCGTGGTCGAAGAATACCCCCGGCGAACGGTGCAGCTGGGACACGATGACACGCTCGGTACCGTTGATGACGAAGGTACCGTTCTCGGTCATGAGCGGAATCTCGCCCATGTACACTTCTTGCTCTTTGATGTCCTTGATCGCTTTGTTCGACGATTCTTTGTCGAAAATGATCAAGCGCACTTTCACGCGCAGCGGCACGGCGAAGGTCACGCCACGCAGCACGCACTCCTTGACGTCGAACGCCGGCTCGCCCAGGCGATAGCCGACGTACTCCAGGGCGGCGTTGCCGGAGTAGCTGATGATCGGGAATACCGATTTGAAGGCCGCATGCAGGCCGATGTCGCGGAACTGTTCCTTGCTCACCCCTTGCTGCAGGAATTCGCGGTACGAATCCAGCTGGATGGCCAGGAGGTAAGGCACATCCATGACATCCGGCAACTTGCTAAAGTCCTTGCGGATACGTTTTTTCTCAGTGTATGAGTAAGCCATCAGCGTTCCCCAGCTTGGTCACCTGCTTGTTTGGCCAGCGCCGGCGGCGATGACCAGAAAATCGTGCAAACCCTCGGTTTGCAACCGCCTCTCGGGCGGGATCTTTTCGGCTCCAGGCCGGCTGCTGAACAGCCAACCTAGAACGGAAAAAGGCCGGTGGCAAAAGCCACCAGCCATCAGCCTTATGCGAATCGCTCGGGCTGTAGACGCAAGGTACGAACTTACTTGAGCTCGACCTTGGCGCCAGCTTCTTCCAGCTTCTTCTTGGCGTCTTCAGCAGCTTCTTTGGTCAGACCTTCAGCGACGACCTGAGGAGCGGTGTCAACCTTCTCCTTGGCTTCTTTCAGGCCCAGACCGGTCAGCTCGCGAACTGCCTTGATCACGTTAACTTTCTTCTCGCCAGCTTCAGTCAGAACAACGTTGAACTCGGTTTGCTCTTCAACAGCGGCAGCGGCAGCAGCCGGGCCAGCGGCAACAGCAGCAGCAGCGGTAACGCCGAAGGTTTCTTCCATCGCTTTGATCAGCTCAACGATTTCCATAACGGATTTCTGGCCGATAGCTTCGATGATTTGCTCGTTAGTCAGAGACATGACTATCAATTCCTGTATTGGGGTGACGGCCTACGCGACCATCAAATTAAACGTTTGATTTCGAAAGAGCTCACGCAGCCTTAGGCAGCGGCAGCTTCTTTCTGGTCGCGAATGGCTGCCAGAGTGCGAGCGAGTTTGCTGGTGGCGCCTTGAATAACGCTCATCAGCTGGGCGATGCCCTCGTCGCGGGTCGGCAGACTTGCCAGTACGTCGATCTGGTTTGCTGCGAGGTACTTGCCCTCGAACGCAGCTGCCTTGATCTCGAACTTGTCCTGACCCTTGGCAAAATCCTTGAACAGACGAGCAGCAGCGCCCGGGTGTTCGTTGGAGAATGCGATCAGGGTCGGGCCTTTGAACACGTCGTTGAGCACGTCGAACTGAGTGCCTTCAACGGCGCGCTTGAGCAGGGTGTTACGCACGACTTTCACGTACACACCAGCTTCGCGGGCCTCTTTACGGAGTCCGGTCATTGCGCCGACGGTCACGCCACGGGCATCAGCCACGACAGCGGACAGACCGGCTTTGGCAGCCTCGTTGACTTCAGCGACGATGGCCTTCTTGTCTTCGAGTTTAATTGCCACGGGTTTACTCCTGGTTTTTACCGTATCGCCAAACCGAAGTTCAGCGGCGTTTTGGTGTCTGATTCGGTAACGAATCGGGAGCACCATCTGCGTAGGTCATCAGGCGAACCTGACATTTAAAACGCGAGTTACCTACGGTCTTGGATAGCCCCCGCCAGGCAGGGACCCCAATTTTTCAAAGCCGGTAGCGCGCACGCTACCGGCCCAATCACTTACGCGTCGAGCGAAGCCTGATCGATGATCAGACCCGGACCCATGGTGGTGCTCAGGGTCACACGCTTGACGTAGATGCCTTTCGAGGTCGACGGCTTCAGACGCTTCAGGTCGGACAGCAGGGCTTCCACGTTCTGCTTCAGCGCAGCGGCTTCGAAGCCGATCTTGCCAACAGAAGTGTGGATGATGCCGTTCTTGTCGGTACGGAAACGCACCTGACCAGCCTTGGCGTTCTTGACAGCGGTAGCGACGTCCGGAGTAACGGTGCCGACTTTCGGGTTCGGCATCAGGCCGCGCGGGCCCAGTACCTGGCCCAGCTGGCCAACAACACGCATGGCGTCCGGAGAAGCAATGACCACGTCATAGTTCAGGTCGCCGGCTTTCATTTCGGCAGCCAGATCGTCCATACCGACTTTGTCAGCACCGGCAGCCAGGGCAGCTTCAGCGCCCGGACCCTGGGTGAACACGGCAACGCGTACAGTCTTGCCAGTGCCGTTCGGCAGAACGGTGGCGCCACGTACAACCTGGTCGGATTTACGCGGATCAACGCCCAGATTCACAGCGACGTCGAAAGATTCGACGAACTTGGCAGCAGGCAACGAAGCCAGCAGAGTTGCCGCTTCTTCGAAGCTGTAGGCTTTGCCCGCTTCGACTTTCTCGGCGATGGCCTTTTGGCGCTTGGTCAACTTAGCCATTACACACCCTCCACGTTCAGGCCCATGCTACGAGCGGAGCCGGCGATGGTGCGCACGGCCGCATCCAGGTCAGCGGCAGTCAGATCAGCCTGTTTGGTCTTGGCGATCTCTTCCAGCTGAGCACGGGTAACGGTGCCTACTTTAACGGTGTTCGGACGAGCGGAGCCGCTGGTCAGGCCTGCAGCCTTCTTCAGCAGTACCGATGCCGGGGTGCTCTTGGTTTCAAAGGTGAAGCTGCGATCGCTGTAAACAGTGATGATCACAGGAGTCGGCAGACCAGGTTCCATGCCCTGAGTCTTGGCGTTGAATGCCTTGCAGAATTCCATGATGTTCACGCCGTGCTGACCCAGAGCGGGGCCGACGGGTGGCGACGGGTTTGCCTGACCGGCTTTAACCTGCAGCTTGATATAAGCCTGAATCTTCTTAGCCATTAGCTACTCCAATTTCGGGTTCGAACGCCTGACGGCTCCCCGAGGTTACTTACGCATTTATCCCAGTGACGACAAAACCCCGCAGCCTAAGGCTGCGGGGTGAGGGATGCCTATGTCAGTTATGCCTTCTCGACCTGACTGAACTCCAGCTCGACCGGGGTGGAGCGACCGAAGATGGTCACAGCAACCTGGATGCGGCTCTTTTCGTAATTCACTTCTTCGACCACGCCACCGAAGTCGGCAAACGGGCCATCGACAACTCGTACCATTTCGCCCGGCTCGAACAGAGTCTTGGGCTTGGGCTTGTCGCCACTGTCGGCAACACGACGCAGAATGGCTTCAGCTTCTTTTTCGGTGATCGGTGCCGGCTTGTCGGCAGTACCACCAATGAAGCCCATGACGCGCGGCGTGTCCTTGATCAAGTGCCAAGTCGCCTCGTTCATCTCCATCTGCACCAGAACATAGCCAGGAAAGAACTTGCGCTCACTCTTGCGCTTCTGACCATTGCGCATCTCGACCACTTCTTCAGTGGGAACGAGAATCTCGCCAAAGTCATCTTCCATACCAGCCAGTTTCACGCGCTCGATGAGCGAGCGCATGACATGCTTCTCGTAACCCGAGTAAGCATGCACGACGTACCAACGCTTAGCCACGAGACACCCTTAACCAACAATCAGGGAAATAAGCCAACCGAGCAGGGAATCAAGACCCCACAACAGCAGCGCCATCACCAGAACCACGGCAACCACGATCAGGGTGGTCTGCGTGGTTTCCTGGCGGGTCGGCCATACAACCTTACGAATCTCGACGCGCGCTTCTTTCAGCAGCACCGCGAACGCTTGACCACGAGCAGTCTGAAACGCCACAAAAGCAGCAACAGCAGCCAACGCAACCAAGCCCAGAACACGATACAGAACCGGCTCAGCAGAGAAGTACTGATTACCGACAACACCCACAGCAACCAGGGCAGCGACAACCAGCCACTTGACCAGATCAAAGCGAGAGTCTTTGGCTTCAGCCTTAACATTCATTCGAGAGGATCCTGTGAAAGACACGCCAGATTCGTTAGAAAATGGCAGGTCAGGAGGGAATCGAACCCCCAACCTGCGGTTTTGGAGACCGCCGCTCTGCCAATTGAGCTACTGACCTAAAGCAAAATCAGGCCGACCATTATGCCGGCCTGAGAGGAACAGATCAACCGATTACTCGACGATCTTGGCAACCACGCCAGCACCAACGGTACGGCCACCTTCGCGAATTGCGAAGCGCAGGCCGTCTTCCATGGCGATCGGCTTGATCAGGGTGACAACCATTTTGATGTTGTCGCCCGGCATTACCATCTCAACGCCTTCCGGCAGTTCGCACGAACCGGTCACGTCAGTGGTACGGAAGTAGAACTGAGGACGGTAGCCTTTGAAGAACGGGGTGTGACGACCACCTTCTTCTTTGGACAGAACGTACACTTCAGCTTCGAACTTGGTGTGCGGCTTGATGGTGCCCGGCTTGGCCAGAACCTGACCACGCTCGACTTCATCACGCTTGGTGCCGCGCAGCAGCACGCCGCAGTTCTCACCAGCACGACCCTCGTCCAGCAGCTTGCGGAACATCTCAACGCCGGTGCAGGTGGTCTTGGTGGTCGGACGCAGACCAACGATTTCGATCTCTTCCTGGATACGGACGATACCGCGCTCTACACGACCGGTAACTACAGTACCGCGGCCGGAGATCGAGAATACGTCTTCGATCGGCATCAGGAACGGACGGTCGATGGCACGAACCGGCTCAGGGATGTAGGTATCCAGAGTTTCCACCAGGGTTTTCACCGCAGTGGTACCCATGCCGTTGTCATCCTGGCCGTTCAGAGCCATCAGCGCGGAGCCGATGATGATCGGAGTGTCGTCACCCGGGAAATCGTAGGTGCTCAGCAGGTCGCGAACTTCCATCTCGACCAGTTCCAGCAGCTCAGCGTCGTCAACCATGTCAGCCTTGTTCAGGAAGACAACGATGTACGGTACGCCAACCTGACGGGACAGCAGGATGTGCTCACGGGTTTGCGGCATCGG
>NZ_RHQP01000015.1:0-3793 GCF_003935465.1 Pseudomonas sp. o96-267 | reverse complement strand
TTGTTCAGGAAGACAACGATGTACGGTACGCCAACCTGACGGGACAGCAGGATGTGCTCACGGGTTTGCGGCATCGGGCCGTCGGCAGCCGAGCAGACTAGGATCGCGCCGTCCATCTGGGCAGCACCGGTGATCATGTTCTTCACGTAGTCAGCGTGACCCGGGCAGTCAACGTGCGCGTAGTGACGTACGGACGAATCGTACTCTACGTGCGCGGTGTTGATGGTGATACCACGAGCCTTCTCTTCTGGAGCGCTATCGATCTTGTCGAAGTCGACCTTGGCCGAACCGAAAACCTCGGAGCAGACGCGGGTCAGAGCAGCGGTCAGAGTGGTTTTACCGTGGTCAACGTGACCGATGGTGCCAACGTTGACGTGCGGTTTGTTACGTTCGAATTTCTCTTTAGCCATCTTGACCGTCTCCTAGCGAAGAATTGAGCAAGCCATGCCGCCATTAAAACAAAGGCAGATACTTTCATATCTGCCTTCATTAGATGGAGCTCATGAGCGGATTTGAACCGCTGACCTCACCCTTACCAAGGGTGTGCTCTACCAACTGAGCTACATGAGCCAAACTCTGTTGCGCCAACCACAAACTGGAGCGGGTAGCGGGAATCGAACCCGCATCATCAGCTTGGAAGGCTGAGGTTCTACCACTGAACTATACCCGCGGAGCTTGCAGCTCACGCTGAATCTGGTGGAGGGGGAAGGATTCGAACCTTCGAAGTCGATGACGTCAGATTTACAGTCTGATCCCTTTGGCCGCTCGGGAACCCCTCCAAAGTGAGGCGGCATTTTCTAGATCTGCCACCCTGCTGTCAAGCTTTTTCTCATTAAAATCTTGAGGTTAGCTACTTCGACAACATCTTCGCCGGGAACCAACTTTGACCACCCTGCGAAGCGGGCGCCATTCTATGCAAACTACTGGAGCAATGCAACGCCTTCACAAGGCATTAATTGATGCTGCAAACCGGCGAAGTCTCCGGCAAGTCGTCCAAGCAAAAACTCGTCAGCCAAGCGCCGACTTTCCGGAGCCACGCGCACCCAAAAACTGCGATGCGCACGTGAGAGTTCGCGAATCTGCGGCTCGTATCCCACATCACGCAAACGCTGCATAACGCTATTGGCCGAGTCATTGCGAGGGAATATCCCCAGCGATATGCCGTTCGCCAGCTCACCCTGAGTAATGATGTAGCTATCGATACGCCGGGCCTGCAGTTCACGCAACTGCCTCAGCGAGGCCTGACGCGAAGCCAGAGGTGGCAGATAAACCCAATACTCGACACCGGCTGCAGCATCGACGCTGCGCACTTCAGCCTGGATGTCCAAGCTCAAAAGCCGCTGCTCCACAACCCTGGCTCTCGACTCCTCTTCGAAACTCCCCAGATAGAGGCAGACTGCAGCCTCAGGAGCAACGGCATCAGCCGGCGCCGAAGATTCTGCGCGCACGCGCGGCGCATCCGCCTCACTCAACAGACGAATATCTTTACGCGCCGACTGATAAGCACCGGCTGGAGCCACCTCCTTGGCGCGCAAGGGGCCCTGCTGCTGATGCCAGACGTAATAGAAAGCGTTAAGTAGCAGGAGCAATAGCAGAATCCAGCGCATGCCTCGCCTCAGCTCAAGGGACAGGCGATAGCCAGTCCGACAAATACCAGATCAGGAACAACCTGCGCCCCCGGAACCACGTCTCGCACCAGGCCCGCATCGCCGCCAGTCAGGAAGACCTCGAAGCCCTCAGGAAAACGAGCCTGAGCTTGCAGCAACTGTTCGGCAACAAAACCACGCAACATCAATACGCAACCTCGCTCGACAGCCTCCGCAGTGGAGCGCCCAGGCTCCAATTCCTGCAACGCAGCAAGCGCCACCTGACGATCGTATCGAATACGCCGAGTGTGCGTGCTCAACTGATCACGCATCAGCGGCAACCCAGGGCAGATGAAGCCACCCTGATGCCTACCATCGGCCGATACGAAGTCAGCGGTCACCGCAGTTCCGAGATCCACTACCAGACAAGCGCGCTGACCCAGATGATAGGCACCCAGCACAGCCAGCCAACGGTCCAGACCAAGGCGCCGGAAGTCTTCATAACCGTTCTGCACCACCCCGACCTGACTAGCAGATTGAGCGCAGACCGCATCCACCCCTAAGGAATCACGGATACGCGCAACCAACTGCTCGGTCTCAGCATCGCTACGCACACTGACCAGGCGACAGCGACTCACCCGCAACTCAGACGCAGCAGCCAAAGACTCGAAAAGCGCGGCATCGGAGTCAACCACGCCGGCAAGAAGGCGCTGCGCTCCATCCACGGAGATGACCCGCCACTTGATAAAGCTATTACCGCAGTCGAGCTCAAGAATCATGTTGCAACCTCAGGCTCAACTCGCCACCACTGAAGGAGCGATCAACGCCATCCACGCTCAGCCTAATAGCGCCTCGCTCATCAACTCCAAGCACGACACCCAGCGTCGCATTGCTTCCTGCCGTCAACGCCACAGAACGCCCACGCCATGCATGCAAGGCTTCCCACTCCTCGCGCAAACCAGCAAAGCCGTGCTGCCAATGAGTGGACAGACTGCTCCGAAGCTGCAACAACAGCTCAGCAGCCAATTCATTACGATCGAGCATCCGCCCAAGGCATTGGCGCACCGAGGTCCAAGGCTGATCAATAACAGCGGGCGCATCGACTGCCATGTTGACGTTGATACCGATACCAATCACCACATGACAGACATCGGCCGGATCTCCGGCGAGCTCCAGGAGAATCCCGGATATCTTGCGCCCTTCAACCAGCACATCATTCGGCCATTTGAGTCGCGCGCCATCGACGCCACAGGATTGCAGTGCTTTAGCGACAGCAAGGCCTACAGTCAGACTCAAGGCCTCCACCTGACTCATCCCACCTTCTACACGCAGAACGACACTGCAATAAAGGTTCTCGGCAAAAGGGCTGGCCCAGACACGCCCCCGCCGACCACGGCCAGCGGTCTGACGCTCGGCAAGCAGCACTAAAGGCGCACTCACTCCAGCATCGAGGCGACGAAAGATCTCGGCATTCGTCGAATCCACGCTGGACTCAACAGAGATCGGCCAATCCAAGCCATCAGCGCCACGAGAGATATCTCCGGCATCGAGCAAAGCCATGGGTGAAGACAGCCGATAGCCCCGACCAGGAACCTTGAACACCTCGATCCCCAGCTCGGCCTCCAGGCCTTGCAGTTGCTTCCAGATGGCACTGCGACTTATCCCAAGCTTCGCCCCCAGGGCTTCACCGGAATGGAATCGACCATCCTGCAGAAGTTTCAACAATTCCAGCATGCCAGGCCCCGCCACGAACAAGGCTGGCATGATAACGATGAGGCTCCGGCTTGCATAGAAAACGGGAAGCATAAGAAAGCTATATAAAGGAAAGATCCTGACCCACGCACAGGACCACACCCTCTGGACCTATAAACAGCAAAGGCCACCTTCAGGTGGCCTTTTTCTTGATGCCGATAACGCACTACCCCGTAGGATGCGCCCCGCGCACCACAATAACCCCACCATGTCGGCGCGCGCAGCGCACCCTACGCGATTACATGAGCGCGTTTCCCGCAACCCAAATCCGAGGTGAGCGCTGATGCCCCGTAGGAGCGAGCTCTGCTCGCGAAGCTACGTAGGGTGCGCCATGCGCACCACGGCCACCGGCCTTTTCCGGTGCGCGCAGCGCCCCCAACGCGATGGCCTGAGAGTGTTTTCCACACTGCAAAGAAGAAACCCCAGACAGCTTTCGCGATCTGGGGTTTCGTATA
>NZ_RHQP01000014.1:109229-121476 GCF_003935465.1 Pseudomonas sp. o96-267 | reverse complement strand
CGCTGAGTTCGGTATAAGACATAGGGGCAGCACCGTACCGGAAAGGTCAGGTGTTGCACTCAGTTTTTGCCGCCGCCTGCCATAGGCAGGTTGCTGCCCCTCCCGCCTCCGGAAGCTATATTTACTGGCATAGCCTGAGAGGCTGAACTTTTGTACAAGCCATCCATTGAGCCAATGGCACCCATCCCGCAATAGCTTTCGCAGGACTGGGTAGTTACCTTCAGCGCATCATCAGTAAGCGTTAGCAGCACCGTACATTGATCCTCCGGGTCGCTTGAGGTGTACGCAGCCCTGCTATCGTCAATCATGGTTGCGACTTCATTAATCTCGCACGCATGCATATCAACTGACGAATTGATATTAAATGCAACTGAGTTACCAGTTGCTTTAACTGAAATAACCGCATTATCTTTAGAATACTCTACTGCGGTGCTGGAATATGCATTACTTGCGCCCGTGAAAGCTAGAAAAACCAGCATCCTTTTTGACATAGTGATAATCCTTAATAAATATTCAATATCAATTAACTAAAACAAGCTATGGCGCAATCTTTCGTAGGAACTGATATACACCCTGGCCATAGCTTAGGCTTTTCAGGGGGCAGGTAGTGGCAATCATTCGATATGATTCAATCGCTAAGCACAAGGGGTCATATACGACCGTTTTTGGCACCGCTGGAATTGAATCTCAGAAAGGTGTCAAATAATAGGGTTGACTAATTATGATACCGACCTGATAATGAGCCTACGTTTTTGACACCCATACAGGGCTCAGCCATGTCCCGGACCTTTGCCTACTGCCGAGTTTCTACCGTAGGCCAAACCACAGAGAATCAAGTTCAAGAGATCAAATGTGCAGGTTTCGATATTCAGCCCCAGCGCTGCATTGAGGAGACTATTTCTGGCAGTACCGGTAGTAGTGAGCGTAAAGGCTTCAACACGCTGCTAGACCGCATGGAGTCTGGCGATGTACTTGTGGTGACCAAGCTGGACAGGCTTGGGCGAAATGCGATCGATGTGCAAAGTACCGTGCAGCGGCTAGAGGGTATGGGTATAAAGGTTCACTGCCTGGCTCTTGGCGGCGTTGACCTGACTAGCCCAGCAGGCAAGATGACAATGACCGTTCTCGCGGCAGTAGCTCAATTCGAGAGGGATCTGCTAATTGAGCGCACTCAGGCAGGTCTTGAGCGTGCAAAGGCAGAGGGGAAGGCTCTGGGGCGCCCTGCAAAAGCATCATCTGAACAGGTACAAGCGCTAAAGGAGCGCAACATGTCGCAATCTCAAGTGGCTGCCGAGCTTGAGATCAGCTTGAGCACGGTTAAACGCCTCTGGAATGCGACATAGCGCAAATCTAACTATATCGGCTCAATCGTGAGCCCTTCCTTGTAAGTCGTATTTTCGCGGTAGGCGATCACATAGCCAGGGAGGGCCGTGATTTGCCATTCAGATCCAAGCGCCGCCTTGATTCTGCGCAGAATGTTCATGACTGTATCTGTGCTGGTCGGTAGCCAAACTTTTGCCGCTTCTAGGTCAGGGTGCGGGTGTTTCGACTTGCTTGTTTTGCCCTCAAATCTGATGTTGTAAGCCAGCTGTCCTTTGAGCTGCGTCAATAGGTCTGCTGCTGAGGCCCTGCCATCTGTTGTGGCCAGCTCAACCACCAAATCCAGATCGATTGGATATTTTTTATCGAAATGATCCGGTTTAAGGATTGTGTGATCACGGTTTCGGCCTGGGTCGTTAGAGCCGAATCCACTCAGGTTCCATGTTGGAGGGGTATGGCTAGCCTTGTAGTGCTTGATGAGCAGTTCTTCAAGATCCATTGCCGTGAATACAAAGACCCGCACGGCCTTGAATCCAATGGTGTCATGAGCCAGATTGCGACGTGAGCGGATCTTCGTAGAGTGGCGCAACAACCGCGCGCGAAGCCCTGCTTCAGCATCAGTCTTTCCGATGTACACGAGCGTGCCATTGAAAAAGAGCTGATAAACGCCTTGAGCATCATCAATGGCCTGGACGGCTGCTGCTTCTAAGGGGCCTTCGGGCATCTCATCAAAAAGCGACACTAGCTGGCTGAGGAGCGCCGATGGCAGGTCGAATTCCAGTTCTTCAAAGCATTGACGAGTCGGCATAATCTCTCCTTTTGAGAGATTATGCCGATATCTTCGAATGAGAGAAGGGGAAGCTAACGCTGCCCTGCTAATGCTGCGGCCACAGATGAGGCAACAACCTCGGCTAAACGAACGGGCACAGCGTTTCCAAGCTGCTTCATCGTGTCAGACCAAGACCCGTGGAAAACATAGTCGTCTGGGAAGGTTTGGATTCTCGCCGCCTCCCGGACAGTGAAGTAACGCACGGTGCCGTCAGGACGGACTAGCATGTTCTCCCCGCCCGGGACGCCATGATTACCCGCTTTCAGGGTCTTGGCCGGCTCATCTAATGGGCTGCCGGTATGCCCCGGATAAGATCGAGCGCCAGGGTTGAATGTGTGGTTGGGCACGTGCTGCAGAGCTGGTTGCTCTGGGTCGGGAAGACCTGCAATGGCGTCTCTAACCGTCATCCAACGCTGCAGCCGCTGCCTAGTCTCTAATGAGGCGGCTAGCTGAGAGATGCGTTTAGTCAGTTTTTCTGGGGGGCGAGGTCGGGAGCGCGCCCTGATCCCATGCTCGTCCCAATATGTGCCTGTGACCCATTTAGAGATAAGCAGCTCATCTTCTGAGTGGGTAGGTTCAGGAAAAGACCACCGGACTCCTAGATCTGCCCTAAACCCAACAAGGAACACCCTCTCGCGCTTCTGCGGGACACCGTAGTCAGCCGCATTCAATAGACGAAATACCACGTGGTAGGTGGGTGTCACCCTTCCCGACGTATGCAGTCCTTCCAGACGCGCAAGATGTTGAGTCCAGCTTTCGTCCTGCCTTCTAGGGATGTCTGGGTAGCTGAGCTGTAGGTAAACATACTCAAAGTAGCTAGCGAAGCTCTGACGCAAGAGGCCTTTTACATTCTCAAAGATGAATGCGCGGGGCATCGTTTCACGGACTGCTTGGACTGCCGTAGGAAACATGTCCCTATCGTCAAGGTTGCCTGCGTGTTTCCCCCCGAGGGAGAAAGGCTGACAGGGAGGGCCGCCAGAAATTACTTCGACATCACCGGCATATGGCGCGAAATCGAAAGCCCGCGCATCGCCTTCAAAAAGAAGGAACTCTTGGCCCGCCTCAACGTAATGAGCGTGGTTATCACGAATCGTTTGGCAGGCATCGCCATTCCACTCAATAACGGCAGAGTGCTGGAACCCCGCACGGGTCATGCCCATGGCGAGCCCGCCAGCCCCTGCAAATAATTCGATGCTACTCATTACGAGTCCTCGCTAATCCAGGCTGAGAGTGAGAGGGGTTTGATGGCTTCCGCCAAACGTACCTCTTACCCCCGCGCCCCGTGGCTTCTTCGGCGCAATATCAATACGAGACAGCGCTTTTTTGAAGTCGAGTTGGTGATCCGCCATTTCAGCCATCAAGGCTGCGATGACTGCAATGTGGGATGGGACTTCACCGCGTACAGAGCAGTTTGTAATCGAGTTGCGATTCATCTCTAGCAACCCGGCAAACTCCTTAACGCTGATGCCTGCCTTCCCCAGCTGGCGTTGAAACTCTTCATAGGTCATGGCCAGGAAAGATACAGTCGAAAGCCCTCTAGGCACATTTTTATATTCTACAAGCACATTAATATATGTGCAATATGGCTGAGATAGGGTAGATGGATGCAGGCGTCATCTTGAGCGGGGTGGCGAAGCAGATACCAAGGGAGTTGGGAACAAAGCTCGCAGCTATGCATGGCCCGCTCCTCTATTACGACAAAGGCCCCGTATCAAGAGATTGATACGGGGCCTTTCGCTGGTTTTGCTGCCACTCGTTCGCGCTACGAGCGCCTGCCTTCAAGCAACCTCGCCAGCGTCTAAGCACAAAAAAGCCCCGCCTGAGCAATTCAGTCCGGGGCATTTCTATTCTTGCTGCACCCACCATGCACCCACGGCTTGTGGAATCCATGAGTGATATTTCTGTAAGTGCT
Source organism: Pseudomonas sp. o96-267 (assembly GCF_003935465.1). Lineage (NCBI taxonomy): Bacteria > Pseudomonadati > Pseudomonadota > Gammaproteobacteria > Pseudomonadales > Pseudomonadaceae > Pseudomonas > Pseudomonas sp. o96-267. Next base: position 117,415 of record NZ_RHQP01000014.1, on the reverse strand, counting down.
TGATTTATATGGCGCACCCGGCGGGATTCGAACCCACGACCCCTGCCTTCGGAGGGCAGTACTCTATCCAGCTGAGCTACGAGTGCGTTGCGGGGCGCAATCATACGCATCTCGGCGGTTAGCGTCCATTCTGCATGAGTGTGCATTATTCAGAACGGACTTTACACTTTTGAGCCGTCTGAACCTTAGTTTCAGAAGTTTTTGCCATTATTTTATGGATTTTGCTTGGTCGCCTATTGCCCTTTACCCCTGCCGATCCTAGGATTCGTTTGAGATTTCAAACGGCGTGTTCGGTCATTCTGAACCCTCGCGCGTTCAACGGCTCTGAATCCATTACCAGGCCCCGCACGGCTCCCTTTTCTGCCTTGCGGGCTCTGCCCGTGACTCCAACGACTTACGCCGACGCCCGGGCGCCGGAACTGAAGGAGACTGCCATGCAACTGAAAGACCCCCAGCTGCTGCGCCAACAGGCTTATATCGATGGCCAGTGGTTGGACGCCGACAGCGGTCAGACCATTGCCGTGAACAACCCGGCCACTGGCGAGATCATCGGCCATGTTCCGAAGATGGGCCGCGCTGAAACCCGCCGCGCCATCGAGGCCGCCGAGAAGGCTCTGCCGGCCTGGCGTGCGCTGACTGCCAAGGAGCGTGCGAACAAGCTGCGTCGCTGGTTCGAGCTGCTGATGGAAAACCAGGATGACCTGGGCCGTCTGATGACCCTGGAGCAGGGCAAGCCGCTGGCCGAAGCCAAGGGCGAGATCGCCTACGCCGCTTCCTTCATCGAGTGGTTCGCCGAAGAGGCCAAGCGCGTATACGGCGATGTGATCCCTGGTCATCAGCCGGACAAGCGCCTGATCGTGATCAAGCAGCCGATCGGCGTCACTGCGGCCATCACCCCGTGGAACTTCCCTGCCGCGATGATCACCCGCAAGGCAGGCCCAGCGCTGGCCGCTGGTTGCACCATGGTGATCAAGCCGGCTTCGCAAACCCCGTTCTCCGCCCTGGCTCTGGTCGAGCTGGCCGAGCGCGCCGGCATTCCGAAAGGCGTGCTGAGCGTGGTCACCGGCAGCGCCGGTGAAGTGGGTGGCGAGCTGACCAGCAACCCGATCGTGCGCAAGCTGTCCTTCACTGGCTCGACCGAAATCGGCCGCCAGCTGATGGCCGAATGCGCCCAGGACATCAAGAAGGTGTCGCTGGAGCTGGGCGGCAACGCGCCGTTCATCGTCTTCGATGACGCCGACCTGGACGCTGCCGTCGAGGGCGCGCTGATCTCCAAGTACCGCAACAACGGCCAGACCTGCGTCTGCGCCAACCGTATCTACGTGCAGGACGCCGTCTACGATGCCTTTGCCGAGAAGCTGATCGCGGCAGTGGGCAAGCTGAAGATCGGCAACGGTCTGGAAGATGGCACCACCACCGGTCCGCTGATCGACGAGAAGGCCGTGGCCAAGGTTCAGGAGCACATTGAGGACGCCGTGGGCAAAGGCGCCAAGCTGGCCCTGGGCGGCAAGCCGCACGCCCTGGGTGGCACCTTCTTCGAACCGACCATTCTGCTCGACGTACCGAAAACCGCCGCCGTTGCTAAAGAAGAGACCTTCGGCCCGCTGGCGCCGCTGTTCCGCTTCAAGGACGAGGCCGAAGTGGTCGCCATGGCCAACGATACCGAGTTCGGCCTGGCTTCCTACTTCTATGCCCGCGACCTGGGTCGCGTGTTCCGCGTTGCCGAAGCGCTTGAGTACGGCATGGTGGGTATCAACACCGGCCTGATCTCCAACGAAGTCGCGCCGTTCGGCGGGGTGAAGGCGTCCGGCCTGGGCCGTGAAGGCTCCAAGTACGGGATCGAGGATTACCTCGAGATCAAGTACATGTGCCTCGGTGGAATCTGATTCGGAAATCCGCTGATTTCCAAGACGGGGCAAGGTGCGAAAGAGCGTGCGGCGCCCCGGTTGTAAGTCGTAACCCTATTGAGTCCCTCGCGGGCTCGGTTCAGTCGATCATCGCATGCTGAACCGACCTCCCGCTGGGGGCGAGCATGAGGACACCATGAGCAAGACCAACGAATCCCTGCTGCAACGCCGTCAGGCCGCCGTACCGCGCGGCGTCGGCCAGATCCACCCGATCGTCGCCGAGCGCGCCGAGAACGCCACCGTGTGGGACGTCGAAGGCCGCGAGTACATCGACTTCGCCGGCGGTATCGCTGTGCTGAACACCGGCCACCTGCATCCGAAGGTGATCGCTGCCGTTCAGGAGCAACTGACCAAGCTGACCCACACCTGCTTCCAGGTGCTGGCCTACGAGCCCTACATCGAGCTCTGTGAGGAGATCGCCAAGCGCGTACCGGGCGACTTCGCCAAGAAAACCCTGCTGGTCACCTCCGGCTCCGAAGCGGTCGAGAACGCGGTGAAGATCGCCCGCGCCGCCACCGGCCGTGCCGGCGTGATCGCCTTCACCGGCGCCTACCACGGCCGCACCATGATGACCCTGTCGCTGACCGGCAAGGTCGTGCCGTACTCCGCCGGCATGGGCCTGATGCCGGCTGGCGTGTACCGCGCCCAGGCGCCGTGCCCGCTGCATGGCGTGAGCGAGGACGAGTCCATCGCCAGCATCGAGCGCGTGTTCAAGAACGACGCACAGCCGCAGGACATTGCCGCGATCATCATCGAACCGGTGCAGGGCGAGGGTGGTTTCTACGTCAACTCCCCAGCCTTCATGCAGCGCCTGCGTGCCCTGTGCGACCAGCACGGCATTCTGCTGATCGCTGACGAAGTGCAGACCGGCGCAGGCCGTACCGGCACCTTCTTCGCCACCGAACAACTGGGCGTGGTGCCGGATCTGACCACCTTCGCCAAGTCCGTTGGCGGCGGCTTTCCGATCTCCGGCGTGTGCGGCAAGGCCGAGATCATGGACAAGATCGCCCCCGGTGGCCTGGGCGGTACCTACGCCGGCAGCCCGATCGCCTGCGCCGCGGCCCTGGCCGTGCTCAAGGTGTTCGACGAAGAGAATCTGCTGGCGCGCTCCAACGCCGTCGGCGAGAAGCTCAAGGCGGGCCTCAAGACCATTGCCGAGAAGCACAAGGTGATTGGCGACGTGCGCGGCCTGGGTTCGATGGTCGCCATCGAGCTGTTCGAAGGCGGTGACCACAGCAAGCCGGCTGCCGAACTGGTCGGCAAGATCGTCGCCCGTGCGCGCGACAAGGGCCTGATCCTGCTGTCGTGCGGCACCTACTACAACGTCATCCGCTTCCTGATGCCCGTCACCATCCCTGACGCGCAACTGGAGAAAGGCATCGCCATCGTTGCCGAGTGCTTCGACGAACTGGCCTGAGCCGTAAGCTGAGCACGCGCCTGCGTGCTCATCAAAAGACCCGCCTTGTGCGGGTCTTTTTTTGCCTTGGATTTTCTATATGGTTGACGAGGTAAAGTGATCGTTTTACCTTGGCCTCCATGAATATAGATACCAAACTCATCTCAGCCGCCGAAGATCTGTTCGACTATCACGGCTTCAGCGCAACCGGCATGGATCGACTGGCCCAGGCCGCAGGGATGTCCAGCCGGACGTTGTACAAGCACGCCGGCAGCAAGAACGAGCTGATTGCCGCGGTGCTGATGACCCGTGGGCAGCGTTTCTTGCAGCGTCTTGAGGTCGACAGTGTCGAGGCGTTGTTCGATGCCTTGGCCGGCTGGATGAGCGAAGAGGGCGCGCGCGGCTGCCTGTTCCTGCGAGCCCAGGGCGAGCTCGGCAGCGCGGTATCGGAAGTCACCGAGGCGGTGCTCGCCTACAAGGCTCGATTCGCTGAGACGGTTGCGCAGATTCTCACGCGTCAGCTCGGAGCGAACGCCAATGCCGAGCTGGTTGAGCAGATCGTCATCCTCATCGAGGGGGCGACGGCTGCAGCCAGCTATCGTGGCCTGGATGCCGTCGCCAGCGCACGCAAGGCCGCGAGCCTGCTGGTCGAGCGAGCGCGGCAATGACCCGCGGCTTTTCTCTCGGTGCCACCGGCTTTGGACTGATCGCCATTTGCTATGGTTTTGCGCGTTTCGCGTTCGGCCTGTTCCTGCCACAGATCGAGGCTGACCTCGTGTTGCCGGATGCCGTTGGCGGCCTGGTCGCCGGTGGCTCCTTTCTCGGCTACTGCCTGGCTATCGTCCTGGCCGCACAATTGACCGAGCGTATTGGCGCTCGTGCTGTCGCGCTGTGCGCGGCGCTGGTTGCCGCCTTGGGCATGCTGGGTATAGCGCTGGCACCCACAGCTGCTTGGCTGGCCGGTGCAGTGTTGCTAGCGGGGATGAGTACCGGCTTGGCTTCCCCACCCATGGCCGCAGCGGTGGCGGCAGTGGTAGAGCCGCGACGACAGGACGCCACCAATACCCTGATCAATGCCGGTACCAGTGCCGGGGTCATCCTCTGCGGCCCTGTCGCGCTGCTGCTCGGTGCTGAGTGGCGCCTGGCCTATGCCGTGTTCGCCTGCTCGGCTCTCGCCATGGCGCTGTTTGCGTACTTCTGCGTGCCCGATACCCCGCGCTCGTGGGCGCCAGTCACCAGGGGCGGGCTGCGGTTCAGCATCACGCTGAAGCGCCTCGTCGTCGCTTCGTTACTGATGGGCGCGGCCAGCACGGCGCTGTGGTCGTTCGGCAGTCAGATCGTCGCGCAGCGCCTGAGTTGGGAGAGCGCGGGCTCTGGTCTGCTCTGGGTGGTGATCGGCGCTGCGGGCATCGCTGGCGCAGGTGCCGGCAGCCTGATCGCTCGGCTAGGCGTGGACTGGGCGAATCGCCTGTGCCTTGGCGCATTGGCGGTCGCCATCGTACTGGTCGGCATGGGCAACATGCCCGCTTCGGCACTGCTCGGCGGTGCGTTGTTTGGCGCGGCCTATATCACCCTGAGTGGCATCTATCTGGTCTGGGGTGTGTCGGCGCTTCCCGAGCGGCCTGCGACCGGGCTCACCGTCGCTTTTCTCAGCATCGCCATCGGTCAGACGCTCGGGGCGCCGGTCTTCGGTTTGCTGATGAGCAGGCTGAGCATGGATCACGCTGTTTGCCTGTTCGCGTTGTTGGCACTGGCTGCCGGGGCGATGCGCTCGGCCGTCGCCGAAACTGTGCGTTCGAGCCCTATCGGCTGCACAGAAAAAGGCCCGCATTAGCGGGCCAAAGGGTGACAAGCAACAACAGGATTCGGGGCGGCGGGAACCTGCCTGGCAGGTTCCAGTCAAGTGCTTACTTGGGTTCGAAGATCACGTAGACCTTGCGGCAGGCTTCGAGCACTTCCCAGGTACCGGAAAAGCCTGCGGGAATCACGAAGCGGTCGCCAGCGCGCACGGTCTTGGCGTTGCCGTCGGCATCACGCAGCACGGACACGCCCTGGAGAATCTCGCAGTACTCGTGCTCGGTGTAGCTCACCGTCCACTGACCGACTGCGCCTTCCCAGATACCGGTGCTGAACTGGCCGCACGGGCTGCTGTAGTGGTTGCGCACGCTTTGCTCTGGGTCGCCCTTGAGCACTTTTTCCGGCGCTGGGCGATAGTGTTCAGCGGCCGTGCCGGCCTGGGCGAAGTCGACGATCTGCTCGATGTTCATCTGGCTGTTCCGTGGTGTCGGTGGCGGCAACCGCGCGACCAGCGGGTCTGTCGCGGGAAAGTCGTGGCAGCAGTCTATGTTTAAAAAAACGAACATGACAAGGGCTTTTGCCGGCCTATGTCAAAAATATTGAAAAGCCACAGCCCTCTGGTTTAGTGTGGCGAACAGGATTTGGCCAGCGATCTGGCCTTGCAGAATTATTGACGGCGCGCGCCCTGATGCGCGTCGCTTCCACCCATTGAGAGGATGCCGGAATGACTAGCCTGACTCGTGCCGACTGGGAACAGCGTGCCAAGACCCTGACCATCGAAACCCGTGCGTTCGTCCATGGTGAGTACCGGGCTGCCGAGTCTGGTGCCACCTTCGAATGCATCAGCCCGGTCGACGGTCGCCTGCTCGGCCTGGTGGCCAGCTGTGACCAGGCCGACGCCGAGGTGGCGGTCAAGGATGCCCGCGCCACCTTCGAATCCGGTGTGTGGTCGCGCCTGGCCCCGGCCAAGCGCAAGAAGGTGATGATCCGTTTCGCCGAACTGATCGAAGAGCATGGCCAGGAGCTGGCCCTGCTGGAAACCCTCGACATGGGCAAGCCGATCAGTGACTCGCTGAGCATCGACGTCGGCAGCGCCGCCAACGCCATCCGCTGGAGCGGCGAGGCCATCGACAAGATCTACGACGAAGTCGCCGCCACCGCCCACGATGAGCTGGGCCTGGTCACCCGCGAGCCGGTTGGTGTGGTCGCTGCCATCGTGCCGTGGAACTTCCCGCTGCTGATGACCTGCTGGAAGCTCGGCCCGGCGCTGGCCACCGGTAACTCGATCATCCTCAAACCATCCGAGAAGTCGCCGCTGACCGGCATCCGCATCGCCCAGCTGGCCATCGAGGCCGGTATTCCGGAGGGCGTATTCAACGTGCTGCCTGGCCTCGGCCATACCGTGGGCAAGGCCCTGGCCCTGCACATGGACGTCGACACCCTGGTGTTCACCGGCTCGACCAAGATCGCCAAGCAACTGATGATCTACGCTGGCGAGTCGAACATGAAGCGCGTCTGGCTGGAGGCCGGCGGCAAGAGCCCGAACATCGTCTTCGCTGACGCGCCGGACCTGCAGGCCGCTGCCGAGTCTGCCGCCAGCGCCATTGCCTTCAACCAGGGCGAGGTGTGCACCGCCGGTTCGCGCCTGCTGGTGGAGAATTCCATCAAGGACAAGTTCGTGCCCATGGTGGTCGAGGCGATCAAGGCCTGGAAACCGGGCAACCCGCTGGACCCGGCGACCAACGTCGGTGCGCTGGTCGACACCACGCAGATGAACAACGTGCTGAGCTACATCCAGGCCGGCCACGACGACGGCGCCAAACTGGTGGCTGGCGGCAAGCGGGTGATGGAAGAGACTGGCGGCACCTATGTCGAGCCGACCATCTTCGACGGCGTGAACAACGCCATGCGCATCGCCAAGGAAGAGATTTTCGGCCCGGTGCTGTCGGTGATTGGCTTCGACGATCAGGACGAGGCCATCGCCATCGCCAACGACACCATCTATGGCCTGGCTGCAGCGGTATGGACCAGCAACCTGTCGCGCGCCCATCTGGTCGGCAAGGCACTGCGCGCCGGCAGCGTGTGGATCAACCAGTACGACGGCGGCGACATGACGGCGCCGTTCGGTGGCTTCAAGCAGTCCGGCAACGGCCGCGACAAGTCGCTGCACGCGTTTGACAAGTACACCGAGCTGAAGTCCACCTGGATCAAACTGTAACGATAGCGGGGCGATCTTCTGGTCGTCGGCCATACGGCGTTGCGTCCTCGCTTTCAATGCTCACGTACTGCCGTACGCTGCGCTTGAAAGCTCCGGGGCGCCTTGTCTGGCCTTAGCCCAGGAGATCTTTATCGAAGTTGGTTCCGGGCGAAGATCTGTTTTAAAACGCCCAACTTGCGGCCGGGCTCCCTGAAGAGGAGTCCGGCCGTTGTCTTTGCAGCCACTCGTTAACCAAGGAACTCGGCAATGCGTTGGGGCACCTATTTCGCCGTATGCTCGGCGGTCATCAGCATCGGCCTCGCACTGGGCGTTACCATGCCGCTGGTTTCGCTGCGCCTGGAAAGCTGGGGCTACGACTCCTTCGCCATAGGCGTGATGGCGGCGACTCCGGCTGTCGGCGTGCTGCTCGGTGCCTTGTTGGCCGGGCGTCTGGCGGCGCGTTTCGGCACAACCGTGCTGATGCAGCTTTGCCTGTTGCTGGGTGCGATATCGGTGGCCGGGCTGGCGCTGGTGCAGAATTACGCGGTCTGGGTCGGCCTGCGCCTTCTCATCGGCGTGGCGCTGACCGTGGTGTTCATCCTCGGCGAAAGCTGGATCAACCAACTGGCTGTGGAGAAATGGCGCGGTCGTCTGGTGGCCTTGTACGGCACCGGCTACGCCCTCAGCCAGCTCAGCGGCCCACTGTTGCTGACGGCGCTCGGTACCGCCACCGATGCCGGTTTCTGGACGGGCGTGTGCCTGCTGATCGGCGGCTCGCTGATCCTGCTCGGGGGGGGGGGGGGGGGGGCGGGGGGGGCGCGGGGGGGGGGGGGGGGGGGGTGTTGAAAAATACGCGACCCCCCGCCCGCGGCCGGGGGGGGCGGGGGGG
>NZ_RHQP01000014.1:0-109219 GCF_003935465.1 Pseudomonas sp. o96-267 | reverse complement strand
CCCCCCCTCCCCACACTGGTTGTCCGGGGGCCATCTTCAGTTGTTCATCCGCGCCGGGTGGCGGGCGGGGGGGGGGCCTGGGGCGCGGGGGCGGGCCCCCCCCGCGCCCCCGCCCCCGCCCCCCCAAGGTGGATGCGCACAGCGCTTCTGGGTGTGGCCTGCTGGTGTTCTGCCGCAAGTTGCCGGCGATTGCCTGGGCGGTGATGCTGTTCGCCGCCTTCGAGGCGATGATGCTGACCCTGTTGCCGATCTACGGCCTGCGCCAGGGCTTCACTCAGGAAGTGGCGCTGTTCATGGTCAGTGTGGTTGTGGTCGGCGATGCGGTGCTGCAGCTTCCCATCGGCTGGCTGGCCGACCGCATGTCGCGGCAAATGCTGTTCCGCGCATGCGGCTGCGTGCTGTTGGTATCCAGCCTGGCCATTCCACCGTTGTTGCACACGCCGGTGATCTGGCCAGTGCTGGTGGCCTTTGGCGCCAGTGCCGGTGGCCTGTTCACCTTGTCGCTGATCATGATCGGCGAGCGTTATCGTGATGACGAACTGGTGCGTGCCAATGCTCACGTCGCCCAGTTGTGGGGGCTGGGCTGCCTGATCGGGCCACTCACCACAGGCGCCGTCAGCCAGTGGCTAAGCGGCCATGCGCTGCCACTTATGATGGCTACTGGCGCGTTCGTGTTCATCATCCTGGCGAGCAAGCGCGGGGCCTTCAGCGAGATGGAAGCGGCGCGCTCCTGAATCCGCTCAGCGCCACTGCCCGAGATCCTGCGTGTGCTGCAGGTCGGCTTCTTCGATCAACTCGGCGATGGTCGCACCGATTTGTTTCACCGCCGCCTCGATCATGTCGCTCGGCGGTTCGGCGTAGTTCAGGCGGATGCAGTTACGGTACTTGCCGGCTGCCGAGAAGATACTGCCCGGCGCGATCTGGATCTTGTGCGGCAGCAGCGCGCGATTGAGCTTCTGGCTGTCGAAGCCCTGCGGCATCTCCACCCAGAGCATGAAGCTGCCCTGCGGGCGGCTGACCCGAGTGCCGGCCGGGAAATAGCGGCTGACCCAATCCACCATCAGGTCGCGGCTGCGCAGGTACTGCGCGCGCATGCGCCGCAGGTGCGGTTCGTAGTGCCCGTCCTTGAGGAACTCGGCCAAGGCCAGCTGCGGCAGCTGTGCGGTGCTGCCGGTGCCCAGGTACTTCATGTGCACCACCTGTTCCAGGTAGCGCCCCGGTGCGATCCAGCCTACTCGCAGGCCCGGCGCCAGGGTCTTGGAGAAGGAGCTGCAGAACAGTACACGGCCGTCCTCATCGAACGACTTGATGCTGCGCGGCCGTGGGTAGCTGTAGGCGAGGTCGGCGTAGACGTCGTCCTCGATGATGGCCACGTCGAAGCGCTGCGCCAGGGCGACCAGGGCGCGCTTGTTGGCGTCGGGCATGATGTAGCCGAGCGGGTTGTTGCAGTTCGGCGTGAGCTGGATGGCCTTGATCGGCCACTGCTCCAGGGCCATTTCCAGAGCGTCGAGGTTGATCCCGGTGAGCGGGTCGGTGGGCAGTTCCAGCGCCTTCATGCCGAAGCCCTTTAGTGCCTGCATCACACCGTGGAAGCTCGGCGAGTCGACAGCAACGATATCGCCGGGCTGGCAGATGGCGCGCACAGCCGCTGACAGTGCTTCGTGGCAACCAGTGGTGACCACCAGGTCTTCGGCGGCCAGCTGGCAACCGGAGTCGAGCATCAGCCGGGCGATCTGTTCGCGCAGGCGGATGTCGCCGCGAATACCGCCATAGGTCAGCACGTCCGGGTCCTGCCGACGCGCCTGGCGCGACAGGTTGCGCAGCAGCGGTTTCAGCGTCGGGCCGCTGATATCCGGGCGGCCACGGCCCAACTGCAGCATGTCGTGCTGCGGTGAGCTGCTGATCAGCTCCAGCACATGATCCCACTGCGAAACTTCCACCGGCCTCTGCGCCGCGCGGCTGATCTGCGGCAGCGCGGGCATCTGTCGTCCCAATGGCACGAAGTAGCCGGATTTCGGCCGCGGCGAGGCCAGGCCCATGTCTTCCAAGTGGCGGTAGGCCTGCTGCACCGTGCTGAGGCTGACGCCATGCTCCTGGCTCAGACTGCGTACTGACGGCAGACGGTCGCCGGGGCGGTACAGCCCCTGCTCGATGCGGGTGCCAAGCAACTCAGCCAGGTTCAGATAGAGCGTCATGACAGTCGTCCGGTTCGTCCAGGGTGTATTAACTGAGACCAGTACAGATCAGTGCGAAAATTCCCATTCAGGGGAAAATGTGCGGAATCTGTATGGAGTTAATAAGAGTTTTTTGAATCTGTCATGGCTTTTCTTCTGACGGCATTCTGATCTCCCATGACAGAAGACAACGGGAGAACAACCATGACTGGGTTCAGCAATACAGATTTCGTAGCGGTGGGTGAGGCCGTGCGGATTACGAGGCACAAGGGCGAGGTTCGCTACTTCGGCCGCGACTGGCCGGCCTTCTGGCGGCGCCTGAACACTCGTCGCGTGCTGCTCAAGCTCAACGACCAGCAACTGCGCGACATCGGCCTCAGCCGCGCCCAGGCCGAGCGCGAGGCGAGCCTGCCGTTCTGGAAGCTGTAGCCCGGATGCAGTCCGGGTCTACAACGGTGCGGACTATGGGTAGGAGCGGCTTCAGCCGCGATTGTTGTCTACGCCTAGAGCAATTCTTTCAAGCGATGCCAGGCCATCCCCAGTGCCAGCAATGGCGAGCGCAGATGCTTACCACCGGGGAAGGTCATGTGCGGCACCTGGGCGAACAGGTCGAAGCCGCGACTTTCCTGACCAGCGATGGCCTCGGCGAGCAGCTTGCCGGCCAGGTGCGTGGCGTTGACGCCGTGGCCCGCATAAGCCTGGGCGTGGAAGACGTTGGGCTGATCCTTGAGTCGGCCGATCTGCGGCATGCGGTTGGCACCGATGCCGATCATTCCGCCCCACTGGTAGTCGATGCGCACGTCGGCCAGCTGTGGGAACACCTTGAGCATCTTCGGTTTCATGTAACCGGCAATATCGGCCGGATCACGCCCGGAATAGTGGCAGGCACCACCGAATAGCAGGCGGCGGTCGGCTGAAAGGCGGTAGTAGTCCACGGTCACACGCTGGTCGCACAGCGCCATGTTCTGCGGGATCAGCTGGCGGGCCTGATCTTCGGAGAGTTGCTCGGTGGCGATGATGTAGCTGCCGGCCGGTAGCACCTTGCCGCTGAGTGTCGGATTGAGGTCGTTGATATAGGCATTACAGGCCAGCACCAGGTATTTGGCGCGTACCTGGCCGTTGGCCGTGTGCACGCGCACCTCGCTGCCATAGTCGATGCGCGTCACCGGCGACTCTTCGAACAGTTGCACGCCCAGCGATTGGACGGCGGCGGCTTCGCCGAGCGCCAGGTTGAGCGGGTGCAGGTGGCCCGAGCCCATGTCGATCATGGCGCCGTGATAGTTGTCGGAGCCGACCACTTCACGGATGCGCTCCTTCGGTACCAGGCGCATTTCGTGGCGATAGCCGAGGCTTTCCAGCTCGGCCTTGTCTTCGGCGAAGCCGTCCATGTGCGCCGGTTTGTTGGCCAGGTCGCAATAACCCCAGGTCAGGTCGCAATCGATCTGAAACTGCTCGACCCGGTTGCGCACGATCTCTACCGCCTCCAGCCCCATCAGCTTGAACTGACGCACGCCTTCCTTGCCGACCACCGATTCGAACTGTTCGACATCATGGCCGACGCCACGAATCAGCTGCCCGCCGTTGCGCCCGCTGGCACCCCAGCCGATCTTGCGCGCTTCCAGCAGCGCCACCGACAGGCCTTTCTGAGCCAGCTCGATAGCGGTGTTCAGGCCGCTGAAACCGCCACCGACGATGCACACGTCCACCTGCAGCTCACCGCCCAGGGGCGGGTAGGCCTGCTGACGATTGACGCTGGCGGCGTAGTAGGAGGCAGCGTGCTGAGGGCTGTGGACGGGCTGTTGAACGCGGGCGTTCATGTGCGAAATCCTGATTTTGTTGTGTGGAAAATTCAACGCAGCATAAGCGCGTGATCCGTCCGGCGCCAAGTGTCAGTCGGAAAAAACACGCGGGACAGCAGGATGTGGCGTGCTCCGCTCGCGGATCGGCGTATAGCCAATGCGTCTTTGAGGGGACTGGCCGTCAGCCTGCGGGCAGGCGCCAGCATGGCGCGGTAAACTGTCGCCTTCGTTGCCAGGCGCCCGCGTATGAGCTGCACAGACCGCAAGATCGATCACCTGCGTCGACAGATTCCGCGCTTCGACTGTGTGCCCGGCTGTCACGATTGCTGCGGGCCGGTCACGGCTTCGTCTGAGGAGCTGGCGCGCCTGCCGGTCAAAAGCGATGCCGAACATGATGCAGCACTGGCCGAGTACAACTGCGTGCACCTGGGACCGAACGGTTGCGAGGTGTACGACCAGCGGCCGCTGATCTGCCGCCTGTTCGGCACGACACCGCGCCTGCCTTGCCCGCATGGGCGTGGGCCGGAGCTGCCGATCGAACCGGCGGTGGAGCGTCAAGTGCACCGGCTGATCGCCACCACTCGCCAGCGACTCGTCTAGGCTCATGGCTCCCATGCTCTGTGGGTAGCCCCTGCAGTGGCGCTTCGCGCCATAACTTGCCGCATGCAGCAGGCTGGCGCAAAACGTCCGGCAGGGTGTGGGAACGATCAACCATCCCGTAGGAGCGAGCTCTGCTCGCGAACCATGCCACGTAAAAGCTTCGCGAGCAGAGCTCGCTCCTACAGATTCACTCCGGCACCGGCAGCGCCAGGCTTTCCTTCACCTCTTCCATGACGATATAGCTCTTCGACTCGCGCACGTGCGGCAGCTTGAGCAGGATGTCGCCGAGCAGCTTGCGGTAGCTGGCCATCTCGTTGATGCGTGCCTTCACCAGGTAGTCGAAGTCACCGGACACCAGGTGGCACTCCAGCACGTGCGGCAGCTTGAGCACGGCGCGGCGGAACTCCTCGAAGGTGTCGCCGGACTTGTAGTCCAGGCTGATCTCGACGAACACCAGCAGGTTGGCCTTGAGGTTCTGCGGATTGAGGCGGGCGTGGTAGCCCATGATGATGCCTTCGCGCTCCAGGCGGCGTACGCGCTCGGTACAGGGCGTGGTCGACAGCCCCACGCGCTCGCCCAGTTCGGTGAAGCTGATGCGCCCATCCTCCTGCAGGATACGGAGGATGTTGCGGTCGATCTTGTCCAGTTCACGACGACTCTGATGCTGGGTTCTCATGGGGAATCCGCCTCTGTAAAACGGCTTTTTGCCAAGAATTCTCGCCAAATATAGCTGTGTATATGGTGAAAAGCACTGCACGGCTCTTCCTATACTGCGCCCATCGACAACAATGGCCTGTAACGCACGCGCCTTGGGCGCGGCGGGGAGAAAAACATGCGTGTTCTGGTTCTCGGCAGCGGTGTGATTGGTACCGCCAGTGCTTACTACCTCGCCCGTCAGGGCTTCGAGGTGGTGGTGGTCGACCGTCAGAACGGCCCGGCGCTGGAAACCAGCTTCGCCAACGCCGGCCAGGTTTCTCCGGGCTACGCTTCGCCATGGGCTGCGCCGGGCGTGCCGTTGAAAGCCATCAAGTGGCTGTTGCAGAAACACGCCCCGCTGGCGATCAAGGCCACCGGCGATGTCGACCAGTACCTGTGGATGGCGCAGATGCTGCGCAACTGCACCGCCAGCCGCTATGCGATCAACAAGGAGCGCATGGTGCGTCTGTCCGAGTACAGCCGCGACTGCCTCGACGAGCTGCGTGCCGAGACCGGCATCGCCTACGAAGGCCGCCAGCTCGGCACCACCCAACTTTTCCGCACCCAGGCCCAGGTCGACGCTGCCGCCAAGGACATCGCCGTACTGGAAGCTTCCGGTGTGCCGTTCGAGCTGCTCGACCGCGACGGCATCGCCCGCGTCGAACCGGCCCTGGCCGGCGTCAAGCACAAGCTGGCCGGTGCCCTGCGCCTGCCCAACGACCAGACCGGTGACTGCCAGATGTTCACCACCAAACTGGCTGACATGGCCAAGGCGCTCGGCGTCGAGTTCCGTTTCGGCCAGAACATCCAACGCCTGGACGCCGTCGGTGATCGCATCAATGGCGTGTGGATCGACGGCAAGCTGGAAACTGCCGACCGCTACGTACTTGCCCTCGGCAGCTACAGCCCGCAACTGCTCAAGCCGCTGGGCATTCGTGCTCCGGTTTACCCGCTCAAGGGCTACTCGCTGACCGTGCCGATCACCAACCCGGACATGGCACCGAACTCGACCATTCTCGACGAGACCTACAAGGTTGCGATCACCCGTTTCGATGGCCGCATCCGCGTCGGTGGCATGGCCGAGATCGCCGGTTTCGACCTGTCGCTCAATCCGCGTCGTCGCGAAACCCTGGAGATGATCACCTCCGACCTCTACCCCGAAGGCGGCGATCTGCAACGCGCCGACTTCTGGACCGGTCTGCGTCCGGCCACGCCTGATGGCACGCCGATCGTGGGGGGCAGCGCCTTCCGCAACCTGTTCCTCAACACCGGTCACGGTACCCTGGGCTGGACCATGGCCTGCGGCTCCGGTCGCCTGCTCGCCGACCTGATGGCCAACAAGCGCCCGCAGATCAGCGCCGATGGCCTGGATATCTCGCGTTACTCGCGCAAGGCGCGTGAAGTGCAAGCAGCACCGCAGCCGCTGCGCACCTGATAGCCTTCGCGCTTTCGCAATCCAAGGAGCTTTACCCCTATGTCGATCCAGCGCCTGCATGTGGCCAAACGCTACAGCGAAGTGGTGATCCACAACGGCACGATCTACCTCGCCGGCCAGTTGGCTGATGACTTCGACGGTGACATCCGCGAGCAGACCCGCCAGACCCTGACCAACATCGACAAGATGCTGGCCGAGGGTGGCAGCGACAAGAGCAAGATCCTGTCGCTGACCATCTTCATCAAGGACATGGCCGACTACGACGGCCTCAACGCCGAGTACGACGCCTGGGTCGCTGACGGCAACGCGCCTGCGCGTGCCTGCGTCGAGGCGAAGATGTACAAGCCCGAAGTGCTGGTGGAAATGTGTGTGGTGGCTGCTGTCTGAGGCGGCCACAGCTTTTTGTTGTCTGCCATCCATGGCGGCAACCCTCCGGGCCGTCGCAAGCGACGTCAAAAAATTCTCCCGGAATTTTTTTGTGTTGGCTTTTCACCCGGCTCCCCCGCCGGGGTTTTTTTGAATGGCGATTTGTCGGCATAAGCCCGGATGTCACCGGGCTACGAAAAATCGTCGCCTCAGCGAATGATTGAGAGAAACGAACCATGCGCCCCGCCCGTGCCCTGATCGACCTCGACGCCCTGCGTCATAACTACCGTTTGGCCCGCGAAATGAGCGGCGCTCGTGCTTTGGCCGTGGTCAAGGCCGATGCCTATGGGCACGGAGCGGTGCGTTGCGCGCAGGCACTCGAAGCCGAGGCCGATGGTTTTGCCGTGGCCTGCATCGAAGAAGCGCTGGCGTTACGCGAGGCCGGCATCAGGGCGCCGATCCTGCTGCTCGAGGGCTTCTTCGAGGCTGATGAGCTGGCGCTGATCGACCAGCATGACCTGTGGTGCGTCGCCCACTCGCAGTGGCAGATCGAGGCCATCGAACAGGCCCAGCTGAGCAAGCCGCTGACCGTCTGGCTCAAGCTGGACAGCGGCATGCATCGCGTCGGCCTGCATCCGGCCGAGTACCAGGCCGCCTATCGGCGTCTGCTGGCCAGCGGCAAGGTCAGCAAGATCGTGCTGATGAGCCACTTCGCTCGCGCCGACGAGCCCGAGTGCGAGCGGACGAGTGAGCAACTGGCGGTGTTCCAGCAGGCGCGCGAAGGCCTCAGCGCCGAGGTCAGCTTGCGCAACTCGCCGGCCGTGCTTGGCTGGCCGCAGGTGCCCAGTGACTGGGTGCGCCCCGGCATCATGCTCTACGGGGCCACTCCGTTCGAGCAGGCTCAGGAGCAGGCCGCGCGTTTGCGCCCGGTGATGACCCTGGAGTCGAAGGTCATCAGCGTGCGTGAGCTACCGGCCGGCGAGCCAGTAGGGTATGGCGCGCGTTTCGTGTCCGAGCGGCCGACCCGCGTCGGTGTCGTCGCCATGGGCTATGCCGACGGTTATCCGCGTCACGCGCCGACCGGTACGCCAGTGCTGGTGGACGGTCAGCTGACCCGCCTGATCGGCCGGGTGTCGATGGACATGCTCACCGTCGACCTGACCGATCTGCCGCAAGCCGGTCTCGGCAGTCGTGTCGAGTTGTGGGGCAAGCAGGTGTTGGCCAGCGACGTGGCCATGGCCGCGGGCAGCATCCCCTACCAGATTTTCTGCAACCTGCGACGGGTGCCGCTGCTCTATCTCGGCAACTGAGCCCGGATCGGAAGGCCACTTGCGCTGTGCACTCCACGGCGCGCCAATTGCTGACTCGAACGGCTCTAGCTCGAGGATTTTCGAAAGAGCATGTGGGCCGTGTAGGCGAAGGGTGAACGCAAGTGTTGTAAATTCCGAACGCTATGCCATGATACGGACACTTTTCCGTCTCATATCCCAAGGGGGATTCCAGCATTGGACGTCGGCGTTCGACTGCAATCGATTCGTAAGCTCAAAGGCCTATCCCAACGTGAACTCGCCAAGCGGGCGGGCGTCACCAACAGCACCATTTCCATGATCGAGAAGAACAGCGTGAGCCCCTCGATCAGCTCGCTGAAAAAGGTGCTCGGCGGCATTCCCATGTCGCTGGTGGAGTTCTTCTCCCTCGACATGGAGCAGGAGAACCAGGTTCAGGTGGTCTACCGGGCCTCCGAGCTGACCGATATCTGCAGTGGCGCCATCACCATGAAGCTGATCGGCAAGGCTCATCCGAGCCGCGCCATTTCCTTCCTCGACGAAACCTATCCGGCTGGCGCCGATACCGGTGACGAAATGTACGCCCATGAGGGCGAGGAAGCCGGCATGCTGGTCGAAGGCAAACTGGAACTGACCGTGGGCAACGAGGTGTTCATCCTCGAGCCGGGCGACAGTTACTACTTCGAGAGCAGCAAACCGCATCGCTTCCGCAACCCGTTCGATGTGCCGGCGCGCTTGATCAGTGCCACGACGCCCGCGAACTTCTGATCAATAACCCTGCGACAATATGGGTTGTTTCGGTGGGCCGCGCTTGCCGTTATACTGACGCCCGCTCGCGAAACCGTGGCCGCGGGCGTGACTAGCCACGAAGAGGGTGTACCGTGAATCTGATGAAGAAAATGCTGGCAGTACCGGCTGCCGTATTGGCCCTGTGGGCAGTGACTGCTCAGGCCACGACCGATGAAGCTATCGCCGAGCGCCTCAAGCCTGTAGGCGACGTGTGCATCATGGGCGAAGAGTGCAAGGGCGTCGAAACCGTCGCTGCATCCGCCGGTGGTGGTGCACGTACCGCTGACGACATCATCGCCAAGCACTGCAATGCCTGCCATGGCTCTGGTGTATTGGGTGCACCGAAGATCGGTGACACCGCTGCCTGGAAAGATCGTGCCGATCACCAGGGCGGCCTCGACGGCATCCTCGCCGCTGCGATCTCCGGTATCAACGCCATGCCGCCGAAAGGCACCTGCGCTGATTGCTCGGATGACGAACTGCGCGAAGCGATCAAGAAGATGTCCGGTCTGTAAGACTCGCCGCTTCCCTGAAAAAACCGCCCTCTGGGCGGTTTTTTCGTTTCTGGCGGTGGCATGCAACCATGCCGCTGGCTCAGTAGTCCAAGCAGCATTCGTCATGGATGTCGCGAGGAGCGCCAGATGCCGCACACCTGTACCCTCGAACAAGCCGTCGACCACGTGCTGAGCGAGATCGACGGGCCGATTCATCTGGGCCTGCCCCTCGGTCTGGGCAAACCCAATCGCTGGGTAAACGCGCTCTATGAACGCGTGCGCAATCTGCCCGAGCGGCAACTGACCATCTACACCGCGCTGTGCCTGGCGCGCCCGCGTGCCGGCCAGGACTTGCAGCGACGCTTTCTCGAACCCTTCGTTGACCGGGTCTACGGCGATTATCCCGAGCTGGACTTTCTCGCCGATCTGCACGCCGGCAACCTGCCGGCCAACGTGCGCGTCGAGCAATTCTTCTTTCAGCCGGGCAGCCTGCTCGAATGCGAGCCGGCGCAGCAGGACTACATCAGTAGCAACTACAGCCATGTCGCCCGTGACCTCAATGCCAAGGGCCTGAATCTGGTCGCCCAGCTGGTGGCCGTTGACCCAGCGCACCCCGAGCATTTCAGCCTGAGCTGCAACCCGGACATCACCCTTGATCTGCTGCCGCTGCTGGACAAGCGCCGCGAGGCTGGCGAAACCGTGCTCAGCGTCGCCCAGATCCACAGTGACCTGCCCTACATGGCCGGTGATGCCCAGGTGTCGCGCGATACCTTCGATATCCATATTGGCGAGGACGAGCGCACCACGCTGTTCTCCACGCCGAACATGCCCGTGACCTTGCAGGATCATTGCATCGGCCTGTTCGCCAGCACCCTGGTGCGTGACGGCGGCACCCTGCAGATCGGCATCGGCGCGATGGGTGATGCCCTGGCGGCGGCACTGATGGCCAGGCAGGCCGACAATGTTCACTACCGCGCGCTGTTGCAGGCGTTACGCGTTGATGATTGGGTGGATGAGATTGCCGCCTGTGGCGGTCTCGAACCGCTCGCTCACGGGCTGTATGGCTGCAGTGAAATGTTCGTCAACGGCTTGCTGGCATTGGCCGAGGCCGGCCTGCTACGGCGCCGGGTTTACCCGGATCTGCGCCTGCAGCGTCTGGCCTGTGGTGGTGCGCTGGATGAACAGGATCGGCCACACAGCGTTCAGGCGCTGGTCGACGCAGGGCTGCCAGCGACCTTGCAGTCGAGCGATCTGGCCTGGCTGCTCGATAGCGGCCTGCTGCGCGGTGATATACGACTGCAGGCGGGCGAGCTGCAGTTGCTTGACGGTAGTCGCGTCGCCGCGGATCTCAGTGATCCCCAGACGCAGGCTCGCCTGCAGTCCTGTCTCGGCTGCGCGCAGGGCGGCGTGGTGCTGCATGGCGGTTTCTTTCTCGGCCCGGAAAGCTTCTACCGACGTTTGCGCGAGCTGGATGGTGCTGAACGGCAGCGCTTTGCCATGACCGGCATTCGCTATATCAACGAGCTGTACGGCGAAGAGGAGCTCAAGCGTCTGCAGCGCCGTGACGCACGCTTCATCAATACGGCTTTCACCATGACCCTGCTCGGCGCGGGGGTGGCTGATCAACTGGAAGACGGCCGCGTACTCAGCGGCGTAGGCGGCCAGTACAACTTCGTCGCCCAGGCCCATGCGCTGGAGGACGCGCGCTCGATCCTGCTGCTGCGCAGCTGGCGCGAGTCGGGCGGCGAGGTGAATTCGAACATCGTCTGGGAGTATGGCCACGCCACCATCCCGCGGCACCTGCGCGACATCGTGGTAACCGAGTACGGCATCGCCGATCTGCGCGGCAAGACCGACGCCCAGGTGATCGAGGCGCTGCTCAAGGTCAGCGATTCGCGCTTTCAGAGCGAACTGATCGAGCAGGCGCAGCAGGTCGGCAAGCTGCCGGCGGATTTCCGGCTCGATGAGCGCTTCTGCAACAACCTGCCCGAGCGGCTGGAGGCTCTGCGTGCAGAACATTCGCAGCTGTTCGCCGAATACCCGCTAGGCAGCGATTTCAGCGCGGTGGAGCAGGACCTGGTGCGGGCGCTGAGCTGGCTCAAGAGCAAGCTGCGTCTGACCGAAGTACTGGCGCTGGGCAAGGCCACGCTCGATGCGCCAGAGCCAGGCGCCTATCCCGAACACTTGCGACGCATGAGTCTGGAGGCGCCGGATGGGGTGCGTGAAGCCCTCTATCAGCGCTTGCTGCTGGCGGGCTTGCAGGCCACTGCCGGGGCCTGACGCGCGCGAGGGCGCGCACAGTTTTAGTCGAGGAAGCGCACCTGGCCGTTCTCCAGCGCGGCAACACGGGCCAGCGACTCGACGCGGTAGCCTTCACTTTTCAGCAGGTTACGGCCGTCTTGGAAGGACTTCTCGATGACGATGCCGATACCGGCAATCTGCGCACCGGCTTGCTGGATCAGGTCGATCAGCGCCTTGGCGGCGTGGCCGTTGGCGAGGAAGTCGTCGATTACCAGCACCTTGTCGGCAGCCGTCAGGTGACGCGCGGAAATGGCGATGGTGCTTTCGGTCTGCTTGGTGAAGGAGAACACCTTGGAGATCAGCAGGTCGTCCTTGAGCGTCAGCGACTGAAACTTGCGCGCGAAGATCACCGGAATGCCCAGTTCCAGGCCAGCCATCACTGCCGGGGCGATACCGGAGGCCTCGATGGTGACGATCTTGGTGATGCCCTGGCCGGCGAAACGCTGGGCGAACTCGTGGCCGATCTCCTGCATCAGGCGCGGATCGATCTGGTGGTTGAGAAAGGCGTCCACCTTGAGTACATGCTCGGACAACACGATGCCTTCGCTGCGAATCTTCTGTTTCAACGACTCCACGGTCGATCCTCTGGTTGAGCAGAAAAGCTGCGGATTTTCGCTCAAAATGCCCTGCAATGTGTAGTGAAACCGAAGCCTGCCCGACAGTCGTGGCCAATTGACCGGTTAGACAGGTTGTTAGCCAGTGTCTGGAGTCCGGGTGCAATCCGCGGGCTGCTCCGCTCAGGCGCTCTTGGTCAGGCGGCGCAGGATGTCCTTGGGAATGCCGCGCGTGTCCAGCGGCAGCTTGTCCGGCGCAGGCTCCAGGCCCAGTTCGTAGAGCCAGTTGAGCGTGTACTCGCGCAGTTGCTTGAGTTCGTACGCCTGCCACTGCTGACGAATCGCCGGAAAGGATTCGATCTCGTAGTCGAACGCGCGCAGTGGTTTGCGGCCGGTCAACGCGGCGCTGAGCAGTGGGTGGGCGTGCAGATCGTCGAGGGTGAACAGAAAAGACTCGCGCATGGCCACGCGCTGGGGAATGTCGAGGTTGGGTATCTGGGTGTAGCGATCCGGATGCAGTTCTACGTGCTGACGCTGCTCGCTGTGCTGATCTTCGGGCGACAGGCTCAGGACACTACCGCTTTCCAGGTCCAGCCAGTTTTCCTGCTGCTCGCGGCCGTTGATCAACTGAGTCAGCGTGTCGAGGTCGAGAGTGAATGTACGCATGGTGCCAACCCCCTGTGTCTGAACGGTATCTTCTTTCTGACTGGCAAATATGGCGAGGGTGCCAGCCCACCGAATAAACCGACCATACACCAGTCAGCCATGGCCTCAGCGCTTGAGCATCGCCCGCATATTGGCCAGGGCGTCGTTGCCGCGTGCGGCCTTGACCTCCACGGGCGCCTCTTCCAGCCCTTCCCACACCAGGTCTTCCGGCGGTAGCTCGTCGAGGAAGCGGCTCGGCGAGCAGTCGATCACCTCGCCGTACTGCTTGCGCTTGGCGGCGAAGGTCAGCGCCAGGTTGCGTTTGGCGCGGGTGATGCCGACGTAGGCCAGGCGCCGCTCTTCCTCGATGGTGTCAGCCTCGATGCTGGAGCGGTGCGGGAGAATCTCTTCCTCGAAACCGATGATGTACACCGACGGAAACTCCAGGCCCTTGGAGGCGTGCATGGTCATCATCTGCACGCCCTCGGCGCCTTCTTCCTCTTCCTGCTGGCGCTCGAGCATGTCGCGTAGCACCAGTTTGCCGATGGCGTCTTCGATGGACATGTCGCCCTCTTCGTCGCGCTCCAGGGTGCTCTTCAGTGCGTCCACGAGGAACCACACGTTGCCCATGCGCGCGTCGGCTACCTTGTCGCTGGAGGCGTTCTGCCGCAGCCAGTTCTCGTAGTCGATGTCCATGACCATGCTGCGGATGGCGGCGATCGGGTCGTTCTGCGCGCACTCCTGGCGCACCCGATCCATCCACTTGGTGAAGCGCTGCAGACGTTCGGTGAAGCGCGCATCGAGATGCTCGCCGAGGCCCATCTCACCGGCTGCGGCGTACATGCTGATCTTGCGCTCGTTGGCGTAGTTGCCGAGCTTTTCCAGGGTGGCGGAGCCGATCTCGCGGCGCGGCACGTTGATCACCCGCAGGAAGGCGTTGTCGTCGTCCGGGTTTATCAGCAGGCGGAAGTAACTCATCAGGTCCTTCACCTCCTGGCGGGCGAAGAAGCTGGTGCCGCCGGACAGGCGATAGGGAATCTGGTGGTGCTGCAGTTTCAGCTCCATCAACTTGGCCTGGTAGTTTCCGCGATAAAGGATGGCGAAATCGCTGTATGGGCGTTGGGTGCGCAGGTGCTCGGTGAGAATCTCCAGGGCCACCCGTTCGCACTCGGCGTCTTCGTTGCGAGTGCGGATCACGCGGATCTCGTCGCCCATGCCCATCTCCGACCACAGCTGCTTCTCGAAGGCGTGGGGGTTGTTGGCGATCAGGGTGTTGGCGCATTTGAGGATGCGGCTGGTGGAGCGGTAGTTCTGCTCCAGCATCACCACTTTCAGTGAGGGATAGTCCTCTTTGAGCAGCATCAGGTTTTCCGGCCGTGCGCCGCGCCAGGCGTAGATCGACTGGTCGTCGTCGCCGACAACGGTGATCTGGTTGCGCATGCCCACCAGCAGCTTCACCAGCAGGTACTGGCTGGAGTTGGTGTCCTGGTATTCGTCGACCAGCAGATAGCGGATGCGGTTCTGCCACTTTTCCAGAATGTCGCTGTGTTCCTGGAAAAGCTTGACCGGCAGCAGGATCAGGTCGTTGAAATCCACCGCGTTGTACGCCTTGAGCGTGCGCTGGTAGTGCAGGTAGACGATGGCGGCGGTCTGTTCCTTGGGATTGCGCGCCTTGGCCAGGGCTTCATCTGGCAGGATCAGGTCGTTCTTCCAGCTGTCGATGAGGTTTTTCACCTCGTCGGCACCGTCGTCGCCGGAATACTCCTTCTGCATGATGTCGCTGAGCAGCGCCTTGATGTCGCCGTCGTCGAAAATCGAGAAGCCGGGCTTGTAGCCCAGGCGTGCGTATTCCTTGCGGATGATGTTCATGCCCAGGTTGTGGAAGGTGGACACGGTCAGGCCGCGCGCCTCGCTGCCCTTGAGCAGGGTGCCAACGCGTTCCTTCATCTCGCGCGCGGCCTTGTTGGTGAAGGTCATGGCGACGATGTGCTGGGCCCGGATGCCGCAGTTCTGCACCAGGTGGGCGATCTTGCGCGTGATCACGCTGGTCTTGCCGGAACCGGCACCGGCGAGCACCAGAAGTGGGCCGCCGACGTAGTTCACGGCCTCTTGTTGCCGGGGGTTCAGTCGGGACATGAGATCGTTCGCAGAAAAAGGGCCGCGCATTTTAACAGGCCTGATGACTTCTGCCGCGACCGTCTGGAACTGTGGCCTAGCGCACGAAATTGCATAGCCACGCACTTGGTTAACCACTTTATTCCAGTACTCTGGTTCCACTTGTAGGTTTACTGGCTATACCTCAGGATCTGCACTACCTTTCGCACGGATGTGATTGATTAGACGCCGATTACGGCGCGTTCAGGCGACGCGATTCGCCATCATTCTTGTGGTCATTGGGGAGGTTGCTTGTCCACGCTCGTCGAACCCTTGCGGTTGGTCCTGCTGGCGGAAACGCCGGACTGGGCCGAATTGTTGCGCGAGCAGTTGAGCGCCCTGGGCAGCCCATCCCCGCTGATTACCGCGCCGTCATGGGAGGCGGCCAGCAACCTGTTCGATGATCACGCCAGCGGTCTGCTGTTGAGTACCCCGGATCGCCTTCCCGAGCCGCATCAGTGCCCCTTGCCCATCGTCTTGCTACTCGACGAAGAGCCAGTCGAAGAGCCGACCGGTGTCAGCGATTGGTTGGTGCGCGGCAGCCTCAGTCTCGATGTGTTGCGTCGCTGCCTGCGCTACGCGCGTGAACAGGGCAATCTCAAGCACACCCTGCAACGCCTGGCCGAACAGGACCCCTTGACCGGTATCGCCAATCGCCAGGGTTTCCAGACCCTGCTCGCCGCGCGCCTGGCCGAGTGTGGTGGCCGTGGTCTTGTACTCGGTCATCTCGATCTGGATAACTTCCGCCACGCCAACGATGCCCTCGGCTACCAGGCTGGGGATCGCCTGATCCTGCAGGTGGTGGCGCGGCTCAAGAGTCTGCTGCAGCCCTGCGATCAGATTGCGCGTCTGGGTAGCGACGAATTCGCTCTGTTGCTCGATGCACGCCGCGATCCGCAGCGCGTGGAGCGCCTCGCCGAGCGTGTCACCGAGGTATTGGGTGAGCCTTACTGGGTAGACGGCGAGAGTCTGTTGATCGGCTGTAGTCTGGGGCTCGCTCACGCCCAGCCTGGAGAGGGCGCCGACCCGCTGCTGTGGCATGCGCATATCGCCATGCAGCAGGCCAAGAATCAGCAAGGCTGCGTGTTTCATGTCTATGACGAACGCCGCAACCGCAGCGCACGCAGTCAGGCCGATCTGGAAGGTGAGCTGCGCCGCGCGCTGCGCCGCGACGAACTGGAGCTGCATTACCAGCCGCGCCTGTGCCTGAAGAGCGGGCGCATCGTCGGCCTGGAGGCGCTGGTGCGCTGGCAGCACAGCGAGCGTGGGCTGCTCTCGCCCAACGAATTCGTGCCGCTGGCCGAAGAAACCGGGCTGATCGTACCGCTCGGTTACTGGGTTATCTCCCGTGCCCTGCGCGACATGCAGTGGCTGCGTGGACGCGGCCTGCCGGCGCTGCACATGGCGGTCAACCTGTCATTCCGCCAGTTTCAGGACAGCCAGTTGCTGCCGACCCTCAGCCGTTTGATCGAAGAACGTGGGGTCGATGCGCAGTGGCTGGAGTTCGAGCTGACCGAAACCGCAGTGATGCGCCGCAGCGACCAGGTGCAGCAGACCATGCTGGCGCTGGGACGGTTCGGCGTGCGTTTCTCGCTGGACGACTTCGGCACCGGGTTTTCCTCCTTCGTCCACCTCAACAGCCTGCCCATCACCCTGCTGAAGATCGACAGGAGCTTCGTCGGCGGCATGGGCGAGCGTGCCGAGAACCGCCAACTGGTGCGGGCGATGATCAACCTGGCGCACAACCTCAATCTCGAGGTGGTGGCCGAAGGGGTGGAAAACATCGAACAGCTCGACATGTTGCGCCAGTTTGGCTGCGATCAGGTGCAGGGTTACCTGATCAGTAAGGCGATACCTCTGGCGGAGCTGGCACGTTTTCTGGTGTTTGGCTTGCGCCAGCCGCTGCTGAGCGGTGCTCCGCCTTCGGCTTGAGGCGCCGCAGTTCCTTAGCCCGGATGCAATCCGAGGCGCGCGTGTAACCGGATTACGGCAGGCAGGCCTCGCTCGCCAGTGCACTCGGCCGCTGTAGGCGCGCCGTCTTCCACTGGAAGCCCAGCACCAGCCCGCTCGCCGTGACTGCCAGGCCGGCAGCCAGGCCCCACCAGACGCCCTCTGCACCCCAGCCGAGGGCGAAGGCGAACAGCCAGACCAGCGGTGCGCCCACGCACCAGTAACCCGTCAGACCGATAAGCAGAGTGGTGCGGCCGTCGTTCAGCCCGCGGATCGCGCCCATGGCGATGCTCTGCAAGCCATCGAACAACTCGAACCAGGCGGCAATCGCCAATAGGCTGACCGCGAGGGTGACGATATCGGCGAAAGCCGGGTCGTGACGGTCGAGGAACAGACCGATGATCCACTCTGGCAGCAGCCAGAACAGCAGGGCGAACAGCAGCATCAGGGCGGCGCCCACGGCCATGCCGAGATGCCCCGCCAGCCGTGACAGGTGCAGACGATCGGCGCCGTAGTGCAGGCCGACGCGGAAGGTCACGGCATAGGACAACCCTTGCGGCACGATGAACGCCAGCGCCACCGTTTGCATGGCGATCTGATGCGCCGCCAGCTGCACGCTGCCCAGCGCGCCCATGCATAGCGTGGCAAAGGTGAACAGCCCCTGTTCGGCGGCGTAGGTGCCGCCGATAGGCAGGCCCAGGCGCAGCAAGGCGCGCATTTCCGCTCGCTGTGGGCGACCCATGCCGCGCCGCAGCTGGTAGCGGTGATAGGTTGGCGAGAGCAGGATGTACAGCGCCAATGCCAGCGCCATGGCGCTGCTGACCAGCGCTGTGGTCATGCCGATGCCGCTCAGGCCCAGGCTGGGCAGGCCGAACCAACCCTTGATCAGCGCGTAGTTGATGACGAAATTGGCGGCGGTACCGGCGATGCTGATGGCCATGACCGGGCCGGGATGGCCAATGGCACTGGTGAAGCCGCGCAGCGCCATGAAACACAGGTAGCCGGGCAGTGCCAGCGACAACGGGCGCAGGAATGCCATGGCCTGGCTGGCTGCGTCAGGGTCCTGGCCAAGATGCGGCAGCAGCGGGCCCAGGCCATTGAGGCACAACGCGCTGACAGCGCCCAGCAGCATGGCCAGCCACAGACCGTTGCGGATCAGGCGCGTAATGCCGGACGGGTCGCCCGCGCCATGGCGAATGGCAATCAGGCTGCCCACCGCTGCGATCACCCCGGTGCAGAAAATCGAGAAAATGAAATAGCAGGTGGCGCCCAGCGCGCCACCGGCCAGTTGCTGCGGGCCGAGCATGGCCATCATCAGCGTGTCGGTGAAAATCATCAGCGCGTGGGCCAGTTGGGCGGAGATCAGCGGGCCGGCCAGGCGCAGCAGCGCGCCCAACTCGTGGCCAAGGGAATTCTTCATGATGAGTAAAACTTCGGCAGGGTAAGCATCCCCAGACTGTCGGAGGATGAGCAATGACAGCTATTCTCTGGTTTGTAGCGAATGCCCACAAAAGGAAAATAGCCATGCCTGGCATGATCAAAACTCATGGTTCAATACGGTGACGCGTCGTCTTCCACCGCTTTACGCCCTGCGCGCCTTCGAGGCCGCCGCACGGCATGCCTCCTTTACCCGTGCTGCTGAAGAACTGGCTATCACCCAGAGCGCGGTAAGCCGGCACATCCGCACGCTGGAGGAGTACTTCGCTTGTCGTCTGTTCGAGCGTCGTGGCCGCAGCCTGCACCTGACCGATCCCGCCCGTGCTCTGTTGCCGGGGCTGAGCGACGGCTTCGATGCACTGGAGCGCGCCAGCGCTGCGCTGCGTGCCGATGATGAGGTGCTGCGTCTGAAGGCGCCGTCGACTCTGACCATGCGCTGGCTATTGGCGCGCCTGTCGCACTTTCGCCTGGCCAATCCGGACAGCGAGGTGCAGCTCACCAGCGCCTGGATGGATGTGGATAAGGTCGACTTCCGCCACGAGCCATTCGACTGTGCGGTGCTGTTGTCCGATGGCCAGTTCCCGGATGAGTGGGAAAGCGTGTTGTTGTTCGAGGAGTGGCTGATTCCGGTGTGCGCTGCCGGTGATTCTGACTCAGGCCCCTGGTCGCTGGCGCGGCTGCAGGCGGCGGAGCAGCTGCACCCGACGCCGGATCGCCGCGATTGGCGGCGCTGGTTGCAGGCCACGGGGCTGGATGAGCAGGTGCCGCTGAAGACCGGTCAGCTGTTCGACATGCTCGAACTGGGCATCGTTGCCGCCGCACGCGGCTATGGCGTGTCCATCGGTGATCTGCTGATGGTGGCCGAGGACGTGGGCGCAGGCCGTCTCGGGTTGCCCTGGCCAACGGCAGTATTCAGTGGCGATAGCTACTATCTGGTATGGCCGCGGGGGCATCGTGCGCAGGCGCGTTTGCAGCGGCTGCGCGACTACCTGTTGGCCGAAGTAGCGGCCATGCAACTTCCTACAGTGGAGAGAGTGCTTTAGCCGCCGATACAGGGTTTTGAGAGCAAATGATTGCCATTCGGCAGAACGCTGATTGACCAACCATACTGCTCAGGTATCCTGCCGCGCCCTGGCTCGAGGTCGTATGACCACTCGGGTCAGTCAATCCCTGTTCCGTTCGGCCTGCCACTACTGAGTCGGGCCTTGAGAGGCCTGAATGACCCCTCCTCGTTCCCGTATCGCTCTGCAACTGGCCGCCATCCTGGCACTGGTGCTAGTGCTGCTGATCAGCTTCAGCACTCTGTTCGCCTTGCGCTCGCTCAACGAAGCCAACCTGGCTACCCGCGAGAAGCATCTGGGTAGCGAAGCTGGCCTGCTGGCCGACCAGCTCGAGACCTTCCATGGCAGTCTGCGCGACAGCACGCAGCGCCTGGCCGGCCTCTTCGAGCAGCGCTTCAGCAGCGGTTTGCAGGTGCGCAGCGACGAGCGTGTCGCGGTTGGTAGCCTGCAGACCCCGGCCCTCTATCTGGGTGCGACCCGGCTGAACAACGACTTCAGTGAGGTCGACGACTTTACTCGCATGACCGCTGGCGTTGCCACGGTGTTCGTGCGCGACGGTGAAGAGTTTGTGCGCATCACCACCTCGCTGACCAAGCAGGACGGTACTCGTGCGCTGGGTACCGTGCTGGACCACCAGCATCCGGCTTATCAGAAACTCCTGGCAGGCCAGGGTTATGTTGGCCGCGCGCTGCTGTTCGACCGCTTCTACATGACCCAGTACACCCCGGTGCGCGATACCGGTGGGCGGGTGATCGCGGTGCTGTTCGTTGGCTTCGACTACACCGACGCGCAGAACCTGCAAATGCGCAACCTCTCCGATTTCCGCATCGGCAGCACTGGTTCGCTTGCGCTGCTCGACGAGCAGGGCAAGTGGCTGGTGGCTCCGGCCGGTGCCGCCACTATGAGCAGCCTGCCTGCGGCGCTTACCGAGTTGATCGCCAGCCCCGGCAAGGGCGGTTTCTGGAGTGATGGTCATGACGAGTTCTACAGCGTGGCCATGCCGTTTGCCGGCGGCCCCTGGACGGTGCTGGCGAGCATGCCGCGCGAGGAAATCCAGGCGGTCACCTGGCGCGTCGGCACCCAGCTGGCTATCGGCAGTGCGCTGACCCTGTTGCTGGCGGTGATCGCCGTGGTCTGGTTGCTGCGACGCAAGCTGCGGCCGCTGGGCGATCTGGTGCAACAGGCGCAGGCGCTCGGTGCTGGTGATCTCGGCGCGCGCATGGCGCAGTCCAGTGATGATGAGATTGGTGAGCTGGCGCGCAGCTTCAACCGCATGGGCGAGGCGCTGGCGAACATGGTCGCGGGCATTCGCAGTGCGGCTCAGGATGTCAGTGCGCGCTCGCAGTCTATGTCGGCGCTGTCGCGCGATGCCTACCAGGGGATCGATCAGCAGTCGGGCGAGATCAGCAGCATGGCCGGCGCGGTGGAGGAGTTCAGCGCCACTTCGCAGAACATCGCCGACAATATGCGCAGTACCGAGCGTCTGGCCAGTGCCAACGCCCAACAGACCCGTATCGGTCGTACCTCGATGGATCAGGCCTCCGAGGCACTGGTGCAGATTGCCGAGGCGCTGGAGCAGACCTCCACAGTGATCAATGGTCTTGGCCAGCGCTCGCAGGAAATTGGCGGCATCGTCAGCGTGATCACCGCAATTGCCGACCAGACCAACCTGCTGGCGCTCAACGCCGCCATCGAGGCTGCACGTGCCGGCGAGCAGGGTCGTGGTTTTGCCGTGGTCGCCGACGAGGTGCGCAACCTGGCCGGGCGTACCCGCGAGGCGACCAACGAGATTTCCACCATGATTGGCAGCATCCAGAGCGAGACCAGCAGCGCCATCGCCACCATGGAGCAGGGCCGGCAACTGATGCAGGACGGTCTTGAGCGCAACGCCAAGGTGGCTTCAGCGCTGGCACAGATCAGCGAGCAGAGCGAGGCGGCGGGCGAGCAGTTCGCTGCCATCACCACCGCCACCAGCGAGCAGAGCAGCACCGCGACCGTGCTTAGCTCCAATCTGCAGAGTATCGCCCAGGCCAACGGTGAGCAGCGTGAAGTGGTGGCCAACCTGGCCGATACCGCGCGCGAGCTGGATCGCCTGGCCGCTCAGCTGCGTCAGGAGGTCGAGCGCTTTCGCTGAGTTACCCCGCTGCCGGGCGGTACTGCAGCGCTTCAGCCAGGTGGGCGCGGCTGATCTGCTGCTCGCTCGCCAGGTCGGCCAGAGTGCGCGCGACCTTGAGTACGCGATGGGCCGCGCGCAGGGACAGCCCGAGACGTTCGCAGGCGTTTTCCAGCCACTGGCGATCCGCGTCGCTCAATGCGCAGTGTTGGCGCAGACCGGGTAGGTCGAGAAAGGCGTTGGCCACGCCCTGGCGTTGCAGTTGGCGCTCACGTGCCTGCGCCACCTTGGCTGCTGCCTGTGCAGTGCTTTCGCCATCCTGCGGCGGGGCATTCAGGGCTGTGGTTTCGCGGGCGACCGTCAGGTGCAGGTCGATGCGATCAAGGAGCGGGCCAGACAACTTGGCGCGGTAGCGCTGGATCTGCTCCGGGGTACAGCGACAGCGGTTGCTCGGGTCGCCGAGGTAGCCGCAAGGGCAGGGATTCATGGCGGCAACGAGCTGAAAACGAGCGGGAAAGCGCACCTTGTCGCGTGCTCGGGCAATGACGATGTGGCCACTTTCCAGCGGTTCGCGCAGCACTTCCAGCACTTTCCTGTCGAATTCCGGTAGCTCATCGAGGAACAGGATGCCCATATGGGCCAACGTTATCTCGCCAGGCTGCGGGCGACTGCCGCCACCCACCAATGCCGGTCCGGAGGCGCTGTGGTGCGGGGTGCGAAAGGGTCGCTGCGGCCAGTGCTGCAGCGGCGTATGGCTGGCCACCGAATGGATCGCGGCGACCTGCAGCGCCGCGTTTTCGTCCAGCGCAGGTAGCAGGCCTGGCAGGCGGCTGGCCAGCAGGGTTTTGCCAGTGCCGGGGGGGCCGCTGAGCAGCAGGTTGGGCGAGCCGGCGGCCGCGACCAGCAACGCCCGTTTGGCGGCCAACTGGCCCTGCACTTCGGCCAGGTCCGGATAGGGTAGGCTTTGCCTGAGCAGGCCCTGGGCTGCGTAAGGTTCGAGAGGGGAGCTGCCGTTGAGGTGCGCGGCGATCTGCAGCAAGTGCTCGACGGCGATTACCTTCAGCCCCGAGGCCAGGCTCGCCTCTTCGGCATTGGCCTGCGGCACCAAGAGGGTGCGTCCGGCTGCGCGTGCGGCCAGGGCGGCCGGCAATACGCCTTGCACAGGGCGCACCGCGCCGGACAGTGCCAGCTCGCCCAGGCATTCGTATTCATCCAGCGATTGAGCCGGTACCTGACCGCTGGCCGCGAGAATTCCTAGGGCGATGGCGAGGTCGAAGCGACCACCGTCTTTTGGCAGATCTGCAGGCGCAAGATTCAAGGTGATGCGTTTGCTGGGGAACTCGAAGGCAGCATTGAGGATGGCGCTGCGTACGCGATCCTTGCTCTCCTTGACTGCGGTTTCCGGCAGACCCACCAGGGTCAGAGAGGGCAGGCCGTTGGCCAGGTGCGCCTCGACGGTGACGGCCGGTGCTTCTACACCGACCTGGGCACGGCTGTGAACGATGGCCAGGGACATGATCGCTCCTTGATCAAGTGGGGTGCAGTACCTGTAGGAGCGGCTGCGGTCGCGAAGCCTGTCGCGGCTAAAGCCACTCCTACAACATAACCTCAGTCTACGGCGGTGAGCTTGGCTTCCAGTTCCGCGACCTTGGCTTCCAACGCTTCGAGGCGAGCGCGGGTGCGGGCGAGAACCACCATCTGGCTGTCGAACTCTTCCCGGCTGACCAGATCGAGCTTGCTGAAGCCGCTCTGCAGCAGGGCCTTGAACTGCGCCTCCAGTTCGGCGCGCGGCAGTGGGCTGTCGCCACTGAGCAAGCGCGAGGCATGGCTACTGAGGGTGTCGAGCAAAGCTTTGGGCGGCAGCATGGGCAGGTTCCAGATACAGACGGCGGCAGTGTAGCACGCAGCCGCAGGCGCGGCGGTCGAGCACGGGTTGCACGATTTTTGAGCATTGCGGAATGTGTCGATGCACTGGATTGGTGCGATGCATTCGGTGCGAATGACCGCTCATCAGTGCTCGAAGCAGGTAAAGGCCTGAAAGATGGCGCTTTTACGTGAGCTGGCAAGCTTTCTGCTTAGACCCCATCGACGCTTGCACCGATGCAGTTCCGGTGCGGCAGGCGAAGCGGGGGAGTGTTTCGTCGGGAGCGGTTGGTGGGTATCGGCCACGCCAGGCTGGAGCGGTCGGTGCATTACAAAAGCCAGACACTGCGCTTAGACTTGAGCCGGGTTCGCAATTCCTGGGGCAAGTCCACCTTAAACGGGAGAAAGTTTCATGAAGCTAGTCACTGCCATCATCAAGCCGTTCAAGCTCGACGACGTGCGCGAGTCGCTGTCTGAGATCGGCGTGCAGGGCATTACCGTCACCGAGGTCAAGGGCTTCGGCCGTCAGAAAGGCCATACCGAGTTGTATCGCGGTGCCGAGTACGTGGTCGACTTCCTGCCCAAGGTGAAGATCGACGTGGCCATCGCTGACGATCAGCTGGATCGCGTGATCGAGGCCATCACCAAGGCTGCCAACACCGGCAAGATCGGCGACGGCAAAATTTTCGTAGTCAACCTGGAACAGGCGATTCGTATCCGTACCGGCGAAACCGATACCGACGCGATTTAACAAGCCTCCGAACCCCACGCCCCAGGAGTAAACCCATGACTCTGCGAACTTTCGCAGGGCTAGGAGCCCTTTTGTCCTCGAATTATGGCCTTGCGCTGTTTTCGAGGGCGAATGCCGGAGCTGGCGATACCCTCGCCGCTCTGCTGTGCCAGACCCTCTTCAGGTCTCGCGCTTGGCCTAGTGATGGGAATGCCTGGTCGCCTCACGGTGCAGGGGTTCCGGTGATCCAGAACGAGCGTGGCAACGACCTGTAAAGCATGCGGAACGCGTCCGGCGCCAACCTGGACGTTTCTACCGAACAGCGCACAACAAAAGCGCCGGCAAGAGGTGAAAAATGGATAACACAGCATTGACTGCATTGCAGTACGGCTTCGATACCTTCTACTTTCTGATCTGTGGTGCCCTGGT
The DNA here is from genome assembly GCF_003935465.1 of Pseudomonas sp. o96-267. NCBI lineage: Bacteria > Pseudomonadati > Pseudomonadota > Gammaproteobacteria > Pseudomonadales > Pseudomonadaceae > Pseudomonas > Pseudomonas sp. o96-267. The sequence goes on along the minus strand of NZ_RHQP01000014.1, from coordinate 84,343 downwards.
AATGTGGATGGCAGCTGGCTTTGCCATGCTCGAATCCGGCCTGGTGCGTGCCAAGAACACCACCGAGATCCTGACCAAGAACGTGGCGCTGTATGCCACCGCCAGCGTGATGTACCTGCTGGTCGGTTACTACATCATGTACTCCAGCCCGGAAGGCGGCATCTTCCCTAGCCTGGGTTTCCTGATCGGTGACGAGAACACCGCCGAGGCCGTTCTGGCTGGTGGCGAGGATGCACCCTACTACTCGGCCCGTTCGGACTTCTTCTTCCAGATCGTGTTTGCCGCGACCTGCATGTCGATCGTTTCCGGCGCTGTCGCTGAACGCATGAAGCTGTGGGCCTTCCTGGCCTTCGCCGTGGTCATGACTGGCTTCATCTACCCGATCCAGGGTTTCTGGAAGTGGGGCGGTGGTTTCCTGGATGCAGCCGGTTACCTCGACTACGCCGGCTCCGGTATCGTGCACATGGCCGGTGCTTCGGCCGCTCTGGCGGGTGTGATCCTGCTCGGCGCTCGTAAGGGTAAATACGGTCCGAACGGTCAGGTCAACGCGATTCCGGGCGCTAACCTGCCGCTGGCTACCCTCGGTACCTTCATCCTGTGGATGGGCTGGTTCGGTTTCAACGGCGGCTCGCAGCTCAAGATGAGCACCATCGAAGACGCCAACGCCGTCGCTCAGGTGTTCACCAACACCAACATGGCTGCTGCCGGTGGTCTGATCGTTGCGCTGATCATTGCCCGTATCCTGTTCGGCAAGGCTGACCTGACCATGGCCCTGAACGGTGCCCTGGCTGGCCTGGTCGCCATCACCGCGGAGCCGCTAACTCCGAGTGCTCTGCAGGCCACCCTGATCGGTGGTGTAGGTGGTGCGCTGGTGGTCTTCTCGATCCTGGGTCTGGATAAAGTGAAGATCGACGACCCGGTCGGTGCCATTTCCGTACACGGTGTGGTTGGCATCTGGGGCATCCTGGCTGTCTGCCTGACCAACGACGAAGCTTCGCTGGGTGCTCAGCTGCTGGGTATCGTCAGCATCTTCGCCTGGGTCTTCATCGCCAGCCTGATCGTGTGGAGCATCATCAAGGCGGTGATCGGTCTGCGCGTCAGCGAAGAAGAGGAATACGAGGGTGTGGACATCGCCGAATGCGGCATGGAAGCCTACCCGGAGTTCACCGGCAAGAAATAAGCTTCGCTGGGAATGACAGGGGCGCCTTCGGGCGCCCTTTGTTTTTTCTGACAGCACGCTAGAATGCGCGCGCTGGAGCCATCGAGAGTGAGAGCGGCATGTGGCAGCAACGCATCATCAGCCTGCGTCCGCGCGAGCGCGGTTTTCATCTGGTGACCGAAGAAGTGCTGGCAGCATTGCCGGAACTGGCGCAGGTGCGTGTTGGTCTGTTGCATCTGTGGCTGCAGCACACCTCGGCATCGCTGACGGTCAACGAGAACGCCGATCCTGCGGTACGCCGCGATTTCGAGCGTTTCTTCAACCGTCTGGTGCCGCAGGGTGAGACGGGCTACGAGCACGATTACGAAGGGCCGGATGATCTGCCGGCGCACTTCAAGGGCAGTTTGCTGGGCTTTCAGCTACAGCTGCCGATACAGCAGGGACGGCTGGCGCTTGGGACCTGGCAAGGGATCTACCTCGGTGAGCATCGCGATCATGGCGGTGCTCGGCGAATGGTGGCGACCTTGCATGGCGAGGCTATTTGAATTTTTTCCGGTCGAGCGGTGCACATCGCGCGACTGGGCTATAACTAACCTGCTTTTCGCAAGTCATGAGGTTGAACATGAGCGACGAAGACCTGGAACAAGACGATCTGGACGGGGCTGACGAGGACGATGGCGAGGGCCTGGCTGCTGCCGATGATGGTGACAGTGGCGACGATGACGGCGGCGGCGAAGTCGTAGCCAGCGGCAAGAAGAGCAAGGCCAAAGCCGTTGAAGTCGATGAGATGCCCAGCATCGAAGCCAAGCAGAAGGAGCGAGATGCCCTGGCCAAGGCCATGGAAGAGTTTCTTTCCCAGGGCGGCAAGGTGCAGGAGGTGGAGCCCAACGTGGTCGCCGACCCACCCAAGAAGCCCGACAGCAAATACGGCAGCCGTCCCATCTGAGGACGGCGTGCTGCAAGAACCCGCCCCTCGTGGCGGGTTTTTTGTGCCTGTCATCCCGGGTTTCCCCTTTGGGCCGCCGTTGCGCGACGTTAGGGATGGTGCGGTGGCAAGTAGGGTGCGCCGCGCACCGAGCTTGTCGTGTATCAGGCGGTGCGCGCAGCGCACCCTACGGGGTTTAGCGCGTCCAGTTGGAAAGTAGCGCTGGCAACTCGGCCAGGCTGCTGATCTGCGCATCTGGTGTAGTCTCACCTTCCCAGGCTCGGCCTTGCGGGTTGAACCAGATCGCGCGCATGCCGGCTGCCTGAGCGCCGGCAATGTCATCGCTGGGATGATCACCAATATGCACGGCGCGTTCGGCCGCTACGCCACCTGCGCGGCTGAGCGCTTCGCGGAAGGGTTTCGGGTCAGGTTTGCCGATGCCCAGCTCTTCGGCGCACAGGGCGAACTGGAAGTAGTCCGACAGGCCCAGGCGACGCACGTCGGCATTGCCATTGGTGATCACCCCGAGCATGAAGCGCTCGGCCAGGGCCTCCAGCGTCGGATGTACCTCGGTGAACAGCTCGACCTGATGGCGGGCGCTGAGAAACACCTGGAATCCCGCTTCGGCCAGCGTCTGCGCTTCGCCGTGTGGGTAGCCGGCGTCCTCCAGGGCGTGAAACAGAATGCGTCGGCGCAGCTCGCTGAGGCGATGCTTGAGCATCGGCTCGGCGTCGAGCAGACGGCTGCGTACCTCCCACAAATGCTCTACCGGCACCGCGCCAAGGCGTGGTGCATGCAGTGCCAGCCAATTGCGCAGGGCGGCTTCGGCATCCTGCATCACCGGGGTGACGTCCCACAGGGTGTCGTCGAGGTCGAAGGTGATCAGTTCAATGCTCATTCGGAACCGCCTTTGCGCTTGGCGCGTGGATGGGCCTGGTCATAGACACTGGCCAGGTGCTGGAAATCCAGGTGGGTGTAGATCTGCGTAGTGGCGATATCGGCGTGGCCGAGCAGCTCCTGCACAGCGCGCAGATCCTGCGAGGACTCCAGCATATGACTGGCGAAGCTGTGCCGCAGCATGTGCGGATGCAGGTGCTGGCCCAGCTCGCGCACACCGGCCTGGCGCACCCGCAGTTGCACTGCGCGTGGCCCGAGGCGGCGGCCCTGCTGGCTGATGAAGACCGCGCCGTCGCCGGGGTTGGCCAGCTTGCGCAACGGCAGCCAATGTTCCAGCGCCTGACGCGCCAGGCTGCCGACCGGCAGTTCGCGCACCTTGTTGCCCTTGCCGCGTACGCGCACCAGGCCGGCAGGCAGGTCGAGGCCGTCAAGGTCGAGCCCGACCAGCTCGGACAGGCGCAAACCGGAGGAATAGAACAGCTCGAGCATGGCCTGGTCGCGGCGGGCGATGAAGTCGTCCTCGACTGCGCCGTCGAGCAGTTGCGCGCTGCGGTCGGCGTCCAGGGTGCGGGGCAGGCGGCGCTCGCGTTTTGGCGGGCTGAGGCCGGTGGCTGGATCGTGACGACACAGGCCTTCACGCAGCAGGTACTGATAGAGGCCGCGGGTGGCCGAGAGCAGGCGCGCCAGGCTACGGCTGGACAAACCCTGTTGATGCAGGCGGGCGATCAGGCGGCGCAGGTTGCGTGTGTCCAGCCCGGCCCAGTCGCTCAGGCCTTCGGCTTCGCAGAATGTCCGCACCTTGTTGAGGTCGCGCCGATAGCCGTCGAGGGTATGCGCCGACACCTGGCGCTCGCGGCGCAGGTGTTCGATGTACGCGTCGAGGTGAGCTTCAAGTGTCACGTGCCGGCTTCCGAACGGGCCAATGGTGGATGAGCTTCGTCATCCACCCTACACGACCTAGCAGGCCGTTGAAAAACTACCTACGTTGCCATTGCTGCGTTAAAAACAGCCTCAAAATGCTCATTTACAACACGTAAACTGCGCTTTTTCGGCAGTTTTTGCCTTGCACTGGCTGCCTCGCCTACGTTTTTCAACGGCCTGCTAGCGTACCGAACGCAGCGGTGTGGAGAAACCGGGCACGACACGTGCCAATACTTCGGCGATATAGCCGAGGAACAAGGTGCCGAGCGAGCTTTTGTAGTGCTGTGGGTCGGCGCTGCCGATGGCCAGCACGCCATGCAGGCCCTGGTGGGTGAGGCTGACCACGGCGGCCGAGCCAACCTGCGCTGCGTCTTCCTTGCCGAAGAGAAACTCCAGCTCGTGCGGGCGCAATACGCCGCAGATGGTCTTGCCGCCGCTGAGCAGGCCGCCGACCTGTTGATGCGCTTCGGCCGAGCTGACCGAGCGACCGACCGGCAGCTTGTTATCGCTGAACAGGATCAGGCCGACGAAGGGCACCTGGAACTCGTGGCGCAGGCTGTCTTCGACCACGCCGACCACTTCTTCCAGGCTGCCGGCATCGAGCAGGTCGAGTACCAGGCGCCGCGTCTTGTCGAACAGGCGATCATTGTCGCGCGCCACGTCCATCAGTTGGCCGAGACGATGGCGCATCTCGATGTTGCGCTCACGCAGCAGCTTGACCTGGCGTTCGACCAGCGACACGGCATTGCCGGGCTGGTGCGGGATGCGCAGTTCGGGGATCAGTTCTTCATGGTCGATGAAGAACTCCGGGTGCAGGCGCAGATAGGCGGCGACCGTTTCCGAGTCTAGCGGTTTGGGCGAATCCTGCTGGTCGGTCATAGGCGAACCTGTCCTTCGTATACGCGGGCAGCGGGCCCGGTCATCATAACCGGCTGACCTTCGCCTGCCCATTCGATGGACAGTTTGCCGCCCGGCAGTTCCAGTTGCACGGGCGAATCCATCCAGCCCTGGCGAATCGCCGCGACCGCAGCGGCGCAGGCGCCGGTACCGCAGGCCAGGGTTTCCCCGGCGCCGCGCTCCCATACGCGCAGGCGTGCATGCTTGCGGTCGAGCACCTGCAGGAAGCCGACATTGACCCGCTGCGGGAAGCGCGGATGGTGTTCCAGCTTCGGCCCGAGCGTGTGCACCGGTGCGCTGTCGACATTGTCGACGCGTAAAACTGCATGCGGGTTGCCCATCGACAGCGCGGCGAGCTCGACGCTCTGGCCCTCGACGTCGACGCGATAGGTCAGAGCAGCCTGCTCTGCCTGGAACGGCACCTGTTCCGGCTGCAAGCGCGGTGCGCCCATGTTGACGCAGACCTGGCCGTCGTTCTGTACGCGCAGTTCGATGATGCCGCTTTTGGTCTCGACGCGAATGACCTTCTTGGTGGTCAGGCGCTTGTCCAGCACGAAGCGGGCGAAGCAGCGCGCGCCGTTGCCGCACTGCTCCACTTCCGAGCCGTCGGAGTTGAAGATGCGGTAGCGGAAGTCGACGTCCGGGTGGCTCGGCGGTTCGACGATCAGCAGTTGGTCGAAGCCGACACCGACGTGGCGGTCGCCCCATTGCTTGGCATGTTTGGGCTGCACGTGGGCATGCTGACTGATCAGGTCGAGGACCATGAAGTCATTGCCCAGGCCGTGCATCTTGGTAAAGCGCAATAGCATGACGTCGCCCTCAGGCCGGCAGCAGGCTTTCGCCGGCATAGAGCTCTTGGACGGTCTCGCGACGACGCACTTCGTAAGCCTGCTCACCATCCACCAGCACCTCGGCGGCGCGGCCGCGGGTGTTGTAGTTGGAGCTCATGACGAAGCCATAGGCACCCGCCGAGCGCACGGCCAGCAGATCACCTTCGGCCAGCGCCAGCTGACGATCCTTGGCCAGGAAATCACCGGTCTCGCAGATCGGCCCGACCAGGTCGTAGTTGCGCGTCTCGCCGTCACGCGGCTGCACCGGCGACACGTCCATCCATGCCTGATACAGGGCGGGGCGGATTAGGTCGTTCATCGCCGCATCGACGATGGCGAAGTCCTTGTGTTCGGTGTGCTTGAGGTATTCCACCTGAGTCAGCAGCACGCCGGCGTTGGCGACGATGAAGCGGCCCGGCTCGAATACCAGCGACAGGTCGCGGCCCGCCAGGCGCTTGCGCACGGCGGCGATGTAATCGCCCGCCAGCGGCGGTTGTTCGTCGCGGTACTGCACACCGAGGCCGCCGCCCAGATCCAGGTGCTTGATGGTGATACCGCGCGCGGCCAGCTTGTCGACCAGCAGCAGCAGGCGATCCAGGGCGTCGAGGAAGGGCTCGAGGGTGGTCAGCTGCGAGCCGATATGGCAGTCGACGCCGATCACTTCCAGGTTCGGCAGTTCGGCGGCGCGGGCGTAGACCGCCTCGGCCTGCTCGATGTCGATGCCGAACTTGTTTTCCTTGAGGCCGGTGGAAATGTACGGGTGGGTGCCGGCGTCCACGTCCGGGTTGACCCGCAGCGAGACGGGCGCCTTGACGCCCAGTTCGGCAGCGACCTTCTGCAGGCGCTCCAGCTCGACGACGGACTCGACGTTGAAGCAGTGCACGCCGACTTCCAGCGCGCGGCGCATGTCGTCGCGGCTCTTGCCGACGCCGGAGAAAACGATGCGGCTCGGTTCGCCACCGGCGGCCAGTACGCGCTCCAGCTCACCGCTGGAGACGATGTCGAAGCCGGCGCCGAGACGCGCCAGCACGTTCAATACGCCAATGTTGGAGTTGGCCTTGACCGCGAAGCAGACCAGGTGTGGCATGCCGGCCAGGGCATCGGCATAGGCGCGGTACTGCCCCTCGATATGGGAGCGCGAGTAGACGTAGGTGGGCGTGCCGAAGCGCTGGGCCAGCGCAGACAAGGCAACGCCTTCCGCGAACAGCTCACCGTCGCGGTAGTTGAAGGCTTCCATGGGGCAGCTCCTGTCAGAGTTCGAAACGGTCTCGGCTGTTGCCGGCGTTGTCGTCGCCCGGCAGGTACAGCGGGCCTTTCTGACCGCAGCCAGCCAGCAGGCAAACGGCGGCGAGGAGCGCGAGGGTCAGTCGCTTCATGGGACAGTCCTTGAAAATAAGCGTGAATTGCGCCGGAGTATACCGACCCCCTGCCACCTTGCCTATGTGCCCGGCGCCCGCCTGGCGGGGCGCCGGCTCGATTCGCGTGCGTACGCCGAAGGCATTCGTGCCGGCTTGGGTTAGCATGCGGCGAGTAACGAGGAGCCCCGATGGACAATCCCACGATTCTGGTCGGCTCGGTCTCGGTCGCCTACCTGCAAGGCCTGATCGAACACCTGCAGCGTCAGGGGGTAGCGCCCGACGCCTTGCTCGCCCATGCCCAGTTGAGTCCGGAGGCCCTGAGCCAACGCGACCAACGCATCGCCGCCAGTGCCTATCTGACATTGCTGGGCGAGGGCGTGCGCCTGACCGGCGATCAGTGCCTGGGCCTGCACCTGGGGGAAGCGGTACGGCCGGGCTACTACGGCGTGCTCGGTTACCTGATCATGAGCTGCGCGACCCTCGCTGATGCGCTGCACCGCCAGGCGCGCTATGCCTCGTTGGTCGGTAATCTGGGGCTGGTCGTGCTCGATGACGAGCCCGCCCGGCCTGGCAGCGAGCCGCTGATCGCGCACAGCTGGCAGCCGTTGCTGGCCCAGCAGCAGCGGCAACTGAGTGAAGAAACCCTGGCCGGCTGGGTCAGTTTCGGGCGCTGGATCAGTGGCCTGGATATCTCGCCGACCGAAGTGCGCTTCCAGCATCCGGCGCCAGCGGATACGTCGGAGCACGCGCGTATCTTTCGCTGCCCGGTGCTGTTCGATCAGCCCGACAATGCCCTGATCTTTCCCAAGCGTTTGCTCGCGGCGCCGCTGAACCAGGCCGACGCGCAGGTGCGTGGCATGCTCGATGCCTATGCTGATCGGCTGTTGGCCGAACTCAATCAGGGCAACAGCGTGCTCGATCGCGCGCGCCTGGAACTGGCCCGGCAGTTACCGGAGCAGGGGCCGGACCTGGAAGCCATCGCCGCCGCCCTGGCGTTGAGCCCAAGGACCTTGCAGCGACGTTTGCGTGAGGGTGGGCTGTCGTTCAGTCAACTGGTCGACGAGACACGTCAGCAGCTGGTGCTGCATTACCTGCGTGACCCGGCACTGGAGCTGGCGGAAATCGCCTTTCTGGTCGGTTTCAGTGAGTCCGGTTCTCTGGCACGTGCATTTCGTCGCTGGACGGGAACGAGTCCGGGCGAGTACCGTCGCCACCTTTGCGTCTAGGCCGCTACTCTGGCCGCGCGATTTCGCCTACTTTTTCTGCAGTTGCTGCATCTTGTGAGGACACCCCGATGAGCCTGAGCGAAGCCCGCTTTCACGACCTGGTCGATGCCACCCAGCAAGCGGTGGAGGACATTTTCGACGACAGTGGTCTGGACGTCGATCTGGAGAACAGCGCCGGTGTGCTGACGGTACGCTTCGACAATGGCAGCCAGCTGATCTTCAGCCGTCAGGAGCCGATTCGTCAGCTCTGGCTGGCGGCGCGCTCCGGTGGTTTCCACTTCGATTACGACGAGGCCGATGGCCGCTGGATCTGCGATACCAGTGACGAGCAGCTGGGTGAAATGCTGGTACGCATCACCCTCGAGCAGTCGGGCACCGAGCTGGAGTTCGATGAGCTCTGAGCCCAACCTGGCGTCGCCGTGCCGACGTCAGTGTTGCCTTGATGAGCATGAACAGTGCCTCGGTTGCGGTCGTACCCTGCAGGAAATTCTCGACTGGGGCGCGGCCGATAACGCGCGGCGCCGCGTGAGCTGCCAGGCGGCCGAGCAGCGGTTGCGCGAACGCCAGCAGAGGCGCTGACCACGCAGTCTTGTTTATTTGTCCGGCTGTGTTAGGGTCGACAGACATTCAGCTGAACCCCGCCTTCGGGCGGGGTTTTGCTTTTTTATGGTTTACGCAAGGAGTCCGCCCGGCATCATGAACAGCACACCAACCATCACCATTACCCGCCTCGATATGCAGCGTCTGGAGCGTCTGCTCGACAGCCTGGACGAGTTTGGCCCTGGCGCAGAAGCGCTACAGGCCGAGCTGGATCGTGCCGACGTGGTGGGGCACGACGAGGTGCCGGCCGGTGTGGTGACCATGAATTCGCGCGTGCATTGCCGCGAGGAGAGCAGCGGCAAGGACTATCACCTGACCCTGGTCTACCCGCAGGATGCTGGTGGCGAAGGCAAGGTCAGCATCCTCGCGCCAGTTGGCAGCGCGTTGCTCGGCCTGTCCGTCGGCCAGCACATCGACTGGCCCGCACCGGGCGGCAAGCAGCTCAAACTGACTCTGCTGGAAGTCGAATACCAGCCGGAAGCAGCGGGCGAATACGACCGCTGACGTCTTTTCCCCGGCTGGACTAGAGTGAGGTTTCCGCCAATGGCAAGGAGGCCTCGCCATGCCGAGTCTGCCGCTGTATTTCCCACCGACCTACCAACTGTCGCGTGCCTTGCTCCGCGCCGAGCTGCTGATGGCCGCCTACGACCAGTACGAGCAATGGCTGGCGCAGCAGCGCCCGCGCACACCCGAGCACTTTCATTGGCAACAGCCTGAACTGGAGGGCTGGCAGCTTTCCGCGCCGATCTGGAGCGTGCTCAGCGAGTGGCATGTGTCAATGAGTCCGAGCCCTTTGGCTTCGCCGCGCGGGATCTGCAGGGCGATTGCTACCTGGTGTTTCGCGGTACCGAGTCGGTGCAGGACTGGCTCGATGACCTCGACCTGGATCAGTGCGATTACCCGTGGCAGGCCGGTGCCGGCCTGGTACACGATGGCTTTCTGAAACTCTATACCTCGTTGCGTGACCAGGCCCTCGGGACACTGGACGGCTTGCAGCCGCAGGCGCGGCTCTGGGCTTGCGGTCACAGCCTGGGCAGCACCCTGAGTACGCTGGCGGTGCCGGACCTGCTGCAGCGCTGGCCTGCATTGCTGCTGCAGCATTACAACTTTGCCAGTCCGCGCCTCGCGTCCCCGGTATTCGCCAGCTACTACAACGGGCTGGCCGTACCGACTTACCGGTTGGTCAACGACAGCGACCTGGTGCCCGAGGTGCCACCGGCAGACAGTGATCGTTGGTTCTATCAGCACGTGGGCTTGCCGGTGACCTTCACCGCCAGCTACGGCGGTGTCGCCGCCAACCACAGCATGGGCGACTGCTACCTCTATGCACTGAACAATCCGGATGCGCCGATGAAGGGCTAGACCTGCTGCAGTGCCGTATTGAGGGCATCTTCCAGCCGGCTCTTGTAGTGCAGGTAATGCACCGTTTGCGCCTGTTGCCCGGCTAGCACGGCGGAGAGGTCGAGGTCGGTGATGTAGCAGGGGTAGCGCTCGCCGCCGGCACGTTGGGCGAGGATGTGCTGCGCTACGGCGCGATACAGCTCGCGGCCGTACTCCAGCTCGGAGAACTCGCGATGGTTGCAGTACAGCGTGACATGGCGTTGGCGACCGTCGCCTGGCTCGACGATGGCCTGCACGTCATAGAACGGATGGCTGACCTGGGACTCGGGCGCCGCTCTGCGCTCGAGGTGCTGAGCGCGTAGTGGCGCCGCCGGCAGCAGTTGGTAGTAGATAATTTCCAATGGCGGCTGATTGTCGGCGCCATCGAGCGGCAACATGGCATTGCGCCGATACAGCAGTGATTGCAGGAAACGGTGGATCGGCGTCAGCAGGCTCTGCTCATCGCGAAATGGCAGGCGCCGGCGCCAAAGTGCATTGCGTTCATCGAGCAGGGTCAGTTCCGCTTCGCCGCTGGTTTCGTGCAGGCGGTAGAACACCTGGATGCACTGTGGGCGACCCATGGGCAGGATCAGCGCGAGGTCGTCACCATCGAGGGCGTGGCGGTCCAGATGCAGAGGGCTGTAGAGCTCCTGCTCGGCACCAAGGTGCTCCAGCAATGCCGGCAGATCGCCCAGAGCGGCGTGGCTGACCTGGCCAGGTGTCAGCTGCAACACGTGATAATGCTGGCGTATCTGCACCAGATAGCGTGACTGGCGACCTTCGGCATAGGTGTTGAGCAGGTCGCGCAGCAGCTCGTCGACGCGTTCGGCAATCGGCTGGGCTCGATTACGGCAGTAGCAGCGCACCTGCACCTTGGGCGGCGGTTCGCCGATCGGCAAGCTGTTGAGCAGGTCGCGCAGGCAGTCGAGCAGCGCGTCCTGGCCGTCATGGCGGCTGACCTGCAGTTCGTTCCAGCTGTTGAGCACCACCTGATCGAGGGTCAGCACCAGGTTCTCGCGTACGCCGGAATAGCCCAGTGCATCGGTACGCCCGGTGGTCATGTGCACGTTCATCTGGCTGTGCTGTTTGAGCGGGTCGACCCCGACATTGACCAGCAGCAACACCTGGCTGGGGACGCTGGCGCGCAGCAGAGCTGCCTCTTCGACGCTGGGCTGCGGCAAGGGGAAGCTTTGCTGCAGGCTGGCGATCAGGTTGGACAGTTCGAAGTCGGTCAGGTCGCTGCTACCTGGGTGCAGCGACAGGCGCGTGCTGCTGTCGATCACGCCGTTGCGATGGCACCAGGCAAGCAGTTCTATCAGTTCGCGCGCGCGTTTTAGAGGGGCGAAGTCGCTCCACTCCTGGGCGCCCAGGCTGCCGTTGAACAGCGCCCACTGGTATTCGTTGGGCGCTTCGGGGCTGGGGTGTTGCACCAGGGTCAGGGTATCTTCGGCCAGATCCGGGGCGATGCCAGGGTTGATGAACTCCACCTTGCCCGCCTTGCGTTCGAAGGCAGCGTACAGGCGCCGGCCCAGCACGTTGAGGTCACGGGTGTTCAGCGAGCTGCCAGCCTCGGCGCTGCGGGCAAATTGCGAGAGAAAGCGGTAGCTGTACGTTAGCTCGTTGACCAGTACGCGGCGCTCGGCCGCGACCTGGCGCACCTTCCACTGGCTGCGACTGTCGAGCACGGATAGCTGGCGGCTCTGCCAGCCCCATTCCGCAGTCAGGCGCTCCAGCAGCAGGCGCTGCCAGCTCTTGGCGCGGCCGCGTGTTGGCGGGCGACTGACCTTCTTGTTGACCTTCAGGTACAGGCAGCGGCGAATCAACTCCAGTCTTTCCTGATCGCCGCGCGCGCTCAGATATTCCTCCAGGCGACGGTAGACGACGATGTAGGGATCGAGCTCGTCGAGGTCCAGGCGGCCTTCGAACACCGCCCGCTTGAAACGCAATGCCAGGCATTCGACCTTGGGATGCTCGCTGGCGTAGACCTCGGTGAGCAACAGTTTGAGCACCGACTTGTAGGGCGACTCGATGCCCTTGTACAGCTGCCACATGCCGGCGCCGATGAACTCTTCTGGCGGGATGTGCGCCAGGTTGCCGAGGTCGAGTACGTCCTCGGCACGTACGAAGCGCTTGCTCAGCAGGGTGCGGCAGTAGTCGTGGTAGCGCGTTTCCTCGTAGACCGGCACTAGCCACCAGAGTGGCGTACGACCGCCGAGCCAGATGGCGGTGCGGTAGAACTCGTCGAGCAGCAGATAATGCTGGGTGGTGCCGCAGTCGTCGGAGGTCAGTTGCGCCTCACGTGCGCCCTGGGTGAAGCGCTGCGGGTCGACCAGAAAGACGTGCACCTCGGCGCCCTGGGTGGCGGCCCAGCTTTCCAGTTGATCGCACTTCTTGCGCAGGTCCTGCAGCTCCTGCGCCGTGAGGTTGGGCGAATGGCACAGCCACAGGTCCATATCGCTCTGCTCGGCCTGTGCCACGGTGCCCAGGCTGCCCATCAGGAACAGGCCATGCAGCGGCGCTGCGCCTTGACCACGACGGGGTTTGTAGACGAAGGAGCGGGTCAGTCGCTGGACTTCAGCGAGGCTGGCATCATCCGGTTCGAAACCGCTTAGGCCTGCCGGTGTACTGGCCGAAACATAGCCAGGCAGCAGCGGGTGATTGACGTGCAGCAGCAGCGGCAACAGCTTGAGGACCAGTTGCTGGCGTGTGGACAGCGCCTCCATGGCCCGCTGCAGGCGACCCTGATTGATCTGCAGAAAGCGCGCGCGCAGTTGCGTCAGCACCTTGCGGTCGATGCCGTCATCGATATCGGGGCGTATTTCCAGCGTGCGCGTCATGCTCGAACTCTACTGCAGATGCGGCAAGCCTATCAGCGGTGGGCTCGCCAGTGCAGTGCCTTTGACGCTATATCGCCCGCAGCGCCGCTCTCTGAAGAGCGGCCGGCTAATGTCGAGCGGATAAGGTTACCAACGCACTTTGTCGCAAGAGCCTCGCCCCGGGCGATGCGCTCCAAGGGTGCGCCACTCTAATTCGCGGCGCAGCCCCAGTGATCGAGCGGCATTAGTCGGCGGGCGAGTGGATTAAGCGGGAGTGGCCTGACGGGTCGAGAGAATGGTCAGCAGCGCTTGCGCGTGTTCGGCGGCATCGATGCCCAGGCTGGTCAGGTAGCCGCCGTCGGCTTGGCTCACCAGACCTTTCTCGTGAAGGCGGGTGATGGCACCTTGCGCCTTGAATGAAGCGTTGTTGTGTACCTTGAGCCCTTCCAGATGATTGTCCAGATTGTACAGGGCGAGGATTTCCAGCTCGTCGATCAGGTCAGCGTTGAATGACTTCATGGTGACTCCGTCTTGTTGTTATGGCGTTCTTGCAGTGTAGAACCATGCGCGGTGCTCTGCCCATCAATGAGTTGCCAGTTGGCGAGAATTCGCTGGTAGGTGCCGTTCTGCCTGATTTGCCGCATGCCTGCCTCGAAGTCGCGCAGCAAGGCTGCGGCCTGTGGATGATGGCGGGAAAAGGTCAGGTAGAGCTGTGGGCGATGCACCCTGGTCAGCGCCTTGAACTGGCCAGCCAGCTCGGGGTTGTCACGCAGCAACGCTTCGGTGGTGCCGCGAAAGGCGATGACATAGTCCACGCGGTCGCGCTGCAGCATGAGAAAGCCATTCAAATCGCGCCGCACCGCAATGCGCTGGATGTCCGCATAACTGTCGAAGTACTCGCCGTAGGTGTAGCCGATGGTGATGGCTACGCGCTTGCCACGGATGCTGTCCAGATCATCTATCGGCGCATCCCCTGCATGACCCCAGAGCAGGATGTCGTCGCTGAACAGCACCTCCTGCGGCAGCAGGAACTCCGCGCGGATGTGGGCGTCAGGCGTGGTGTTGAAGCAGCCAGCTAAACTGCCTGAACGCGCCAGCTCCATGCAGCGCGAATAGGGGTAGGGCGCCAACTCGACGGACGTTTTGCTGGCGCTGAACGCCGCGCGGACGATGTCTGCCGACATGCCCTCGATCTTGTCATTACGCAGGGCTGTGTAGGGATACCAGTCATCCTCGGCACCAATGCGCGGCGTTTCGGCTCGCACGACGCTGGCTCCGCTCAAACAGAGGGCGCAGATCAGCACGGCGATGAGTCTGGGCAGCGTACAGGCCATCGAAGGCGGTACCTTCTCGGTCGGGATTGATGGTGACAGTAGCAATCTGCCTGCCAGTCCGACCAGTGGCCTGAGTCAATCCATCTTCAGTTTTCTTCCGGCAGCTCTGGCAGGGCGCGCAACGCTTGCTCATACCAGGCGCTATCGAACGGGCGGTCCTCGCGCAGCATGGCATCGATTTCATGAGCCAGGACCAGTGCCATCAGCTCAAGAATCTCTTCGCGCTCGTAACCGACCAGCGTCAGCTTGTTGTACACCGCCTTGGCGGCTGCCGGCTCGCCGCTCTCCAGCTGATTTTCGATGGCCTGGATCAGGGTGGCTTCGGCGAAGCCTTCGTCTTCTTGGTCGTTGTTTTGGCTCATGGTCGATTCCTCATTGGTTGTCGGCAGCGAAATCCAGTAAGGCCTGGCCGGCCAGGCGGTAGGTTGTCCACTCACTTTGCGGGCGGGCACCGAAGGATTCATAGAAGTCGATGGCCGGAGTATTCCAGTCCAGCACTGACCACTCGAAGCGGCCGCAGCCGCGTGCTACTGCCAGTTGTGCCAGGTGGTGCAGCAGCGCCTTGCCAGCGCCCAGGCCTCGAGCGTCTGGGCTGACGTAGAGGTCTTCCAGATAAAGACCGTGTTTGCCCAGCCAGGTGGAGTAGTTGAAGAAATACACCGCGTAGCCGATGGGCTGGCCGTCGTTTTCGCAGATCAGGCCGTGGGCGGTGCTGCCCTCGGCGAACAGGCTATCGCGGATACCGGCGGCATCGGTCTTCACCTCGTGCTCGGCCTTTTCGTAGATGGCCAGGTCGGTGATGAAGCGCAGGATCAGCTCCGCGTCTTCAGGGGTGGCGGGGCGAATGTGCAGGGGCATGAGTCTCTCCTGGCGCGACACACTGCGCGTGCTGTCGCGTGGTTGGATGCGTACGTGTTATCGGTCGGCGATGAGTTCATGACGACCTTTGCTGAGTCCGTTAAAGGCGCAGGCCAAGGTTGACCATCAGTGCAGCGTTGCCCAGCAGTACCAGTTCCGCCGCCATGCCGTGACTCTGCACGCCCAGCGAAGGAATGATCGCTGGCGCTACGCCGAGGTGATTGAGGGGGATTTTGTCGCGGTACTCGCCACGGTAGCCATGCAGCAGGCCGCCCGTCAGCTTGGCATAGAACGGATGGCGGTCACTCTCGAAGCGCCGCCCCACGTAGGCGTACTGCGAACTCTGGTCGAACGAGTTGCGAAAGACCGCGCCGCCCCAGAGGTTACCGGACGCATAGCCACGCTCCAGGCCGATCAAGCGCTGGTGATTGTTGTGGTCAGGTTCGGGGTTGTAATGCCGCGTGTAGACGCTCGTCTGTACTTGCCAGTAGTCATGTTCAGTCGCGAGTGCTGATGTTGTCAGCAGGCTCAGTAGCAGGGTCGTAGGGAGTGTGTAACGCATGGCAACCTCCTGGTCGAATGGCCTGCCTTGGCAGGGGCGGCGCGCCGCCGCCCCTTTGCGACCTCAGCGGCTGGCGAGAAGTTCGCGACCACGTACCACCGCAGCACGGACCTGATTCGGTGCGGTGCCGCCGATATGGTCGCGAGCGCCGACCGAGCCTTCCAGGGTCAGCACGGCGAATACATCGTCAGTGATCTGGTCGCTGAACTGGCGCAGTTCGTCCAGGCTCATCTCGGCCAGGTCCTTGCCGGTCTGCACACCGTATTTCACGGCGTGGCCGACGATCTCGTGGCAGTCGCGGAAGGGCAGGCCCTTGCGTACCAGGTAGTCGGCCAGGTCGGTGGCGGTGGAGAAACCGCGCAGTGCCGCTTCGCGCATGATTTCGCGCTTGGGCTTGATCGCCGGCACCATGTCGGCGAAGGCGCGCAGGCTGTCGCGCAGGGTGTCGGCGGCGTCGAACAGCGGTTCCTTGTCTTCCTGGTTGTCCTTGTTGTAGGCCAGCGGCTGGCCTTTCATCAGGGTCAGCAGGCCGGTCAGGGCGCCGAATACGCGGCCGGTCTTGCCGCGCACCAGTTCGGGCACGTCCGGGTTCTTTTTCTGCGGCATGATCGAGGAGCCGGTGCAGAAACGATCCGGCAGGTCGATGAACTGGAACTGGGCGCTGGTCCACAGCACCAGCTCTTCGGAGAAGCGCGACAGGTGCATCATCGCCAGCGAGGCGGCGGCGCAGAATTCGATAGCGAAGTCGCGGTCGGAAACGCCGTCCAGCGAGTTGCCGCCAACAGCGTCGAAACCGAGCAATTCGGCAGTGATCTCGCGGGCAATTGGGTAGGTGGTGCCGGCCAGTGCGGCTGAGCCCAGTGGCATGCGGTTGGTGCGTTTGCGGCAGTCGACCAGGCGCTCGTGGTCGCGCGCGAGCATCTCGAACCAGGCCAGCAGATGGTGGCCGAAGGTCACTGGCTGGGCGGTCTGCAGGTGGGTGAAGCCGGGCATGATGGTGTCCGCTTCAGCTTCGGCCAGGCCCAGCAGGCCCTGCTGCAGGCGGGTGATCTCGGCCAGGATGACGTCGATCTCGTCGCGCAGCCACAGGCGGATGTCGGTGGCCACCTGGTCGTTACGCGAGCGGCCGGTGTGCAGCTTCTTGCCGGTGACGCCGATTCGGTCGGTCAGGCGCGCCTCGATGTTCATGTGCACGTCTTCCAGATCGACGCGCCAGTCGAACTGGCCGGCTTCGATCTCGCCCTGGATCTGCTTGAGGCCGTCGATGATGGTGTCGCGCTCGGCATCGCTGAGTACGCCAACCTTGGCCAGCATGGTGGCGTGGGCGATGGAACCCATGATGTCGTGGCGGTACAGGCGCTTGTCGAATTCCACCGAGGCGGTGAAGCGGGCGACGAAGGCGTCGACAGGCTCGCTGAAGCGGCCGCCCCAGGATTGGTTGGTTTTTTCGCTGCTCATGATTTGGGCTCGGAATCGGGCGGGCCACGTTGGCGGCCAGCATGGCGGACAAAGTGCGTCGATAATAACAGGGTCGGCAGGCGTTTCGACGTGTCGAGTTAGCCGTCAGGCAGGACGCAGTGGTGTCGGCTGCTTCACAAATCTATCGCGAAGGTGGCATTTCGGTGCTTTATTTTGTCCGGCTGGAGCCGTCTGGCTTGCCGGCTAGCAGGGCGACACGGAAACTGCGTCGATGCATACAAAATCGCTTGCCAAGAACAAACGTATCGACGACTTCTTCGTCCCGGAACTGTGCCAGCCGGAAGCCCTGCTGAGCATGGTGCTGCTGGCTGAGCTGCTGGTACTGGTGCTGGTGCTCGCCGAACCGATGACGCCGGGTTTCGACTGGGTGCGCCTGGCCCTGACCTCATTGTTCGTGCAGTGGATCGTGCTGCTGTCGGCTGCCGTGCTATGTCGATTGCGGCCCTTGCTGGCGCGCCTGCCGCCGGCGCTGGCTGGCGGCCTGTGCTGTGTGCTGGTGGTGCTGCTGACTCTGGGTTGTACGGCGGTGGCCGACTATTACGAGCTGGGCGGGCCGCTGCCACGCAGTGGTGAAGTGAATCTTTATCTGCGCCATGCGTTGATCAGCCTAATCATGTCCGCACTGCTGCTACGCTATTTTTATCTGCAGAGCCAATGGCGTCGGCAGGAGCAGGCCGAGCTGCGTGCGCGGATCGAGTCGTTGCAGGCGCGGATTCGCCCGCATTTTCTGTTCAATAGCCTCAACAGCATTGCCAGCCTGGTCACGCTCGATCCGTACAAGGCCGAGCAGGCGGTGCTGGATCTGTCGGATCTGTTTCGCGCCAGCCTGGCCAAGCCCGGCACGCTGGTGCCGTGGAAGGAGGAACTGGAACTGGCGAAACGATATCTATCGATCGAGCACTATCGGCTCGGCGAGCGACTACAGTTGCAGTGGGAGGTCGAAGGTGTGCCGGAGGATCTGCCGATTCCCCAGCTGACCCTGCAACCTCTGTTGGAGAATGCGCTGATCTATGGCATCGCGCCGCGTATCGAAGGCGGCCTGGTGCGGGTCGAGGCGGATTACCAGGATGGTGTGTTCAGCTTGTGTGTCAGCAATCCGTATGAAGAGCGGGGCGAGCGGCACCCGTCGCGGGGAACGCACCAAGCGCTGAGTAATATCGATGCGCGCCTGGCGGCACTTTTTGGGCCGAAGGCGAGTCTCAGCGTGGAGCGCCGTGACGGCCGTCACTACAGCTGTCTACGCTATCCTTGTGCGAGACTCACGCAGGAAGCCAGAGCAATATGAATGTCCTGATCGTCGATGACGAACCCCTTGCCCGCGAGCGCCTCAGCCGTATGGTCGGTGAGCTCGAGGGTTACCGGGTCCTGGAGCCCGCCGCCAGCAATGGCGAGGAAGCCCTGACCCTGATTGATAGTCTGAAGCCGGATGTGGTCCTGCTGGATATCCGCATGCCCGGCCTCGACGGCCTGCAAGTCGCTGCCAAGTTGTGCGAGCGCGAAGCGCCGCCAGCGGTGATTTTTTGTACGGCTCATGACGAGTTCGCTCTCGAGGCCTTCCAGGTCAGTGCAGTGGGCTATCTGGTCAAGCCTGTGCGTCCTGAGAGTCTGAGCGAAGCGCTGAAGAAGGCCGAACGGCCCAATCGGGTGCAACTGGCCGCGCTGACTCGTCCCGCAGCGGAGACTGGCGGTGGCCCGCGTACTCATATCAGTGCGCGAACCCGCAAGGGTATCGAGCTGATCCCGCTGGATCACGTGGTCTACTTCATCGCTGACCACAAGTACGTCACCCTGCGTCATGAGGGCGGCGAAGTCCTGCTGGATGAGCCGCTGAAGGCGCTGGAAGACGAGTTCGGTGATCGCTTCGTGCGCATCCACCGCAATGCGCTGGTGGCGCGTGAGCGTATCGAGCGTCTGCAGCGTACCCCGCTCGGACACTTCCAACTGTTCCTCAAGGGGCTCGACGGTGACTCGCTGGTGGTCAGCCGCCGCCATGTGGCAGGTGTACGCAAGATGATGCAGTCGCTGTAGCGGGGCTCCGGCTGCGGCCTATGGCCGCCTCCTTCCGCCGGCGCCGGGCGAGCCTGTTATGATTTGCGGCAATCGGTTTTCTGGAATTGCCTCATGTCCCGCGAAATTCGCATCGCCACCCGTAAGAGCGCCCTGGCCCTGTGGCAGGCCGAATATGTCAAAGCCCGTCTGGAACAGGCCCATCCGGGCCTCAAGGTCAGCCTGGTGCCCATGGTCAGCCGCGGCGACAAGCTGCTCGACGCACCGCTGGCGAAAATTGGTGGCAAGGGCCTGTTCGTCAAGGAGCTGGAAACCGCACTGCTGGAAAACGAAGCCGACATCGCCGTGCACTCGATGAAGGACGTGCCGATGGACTTTCCCGAAGGGCTGGGTCTGTACTGCATCTGCGAGCGTGAAGACCCGCGCGACGCCTTCGTTTCCAATACCTACTCCAGCCTTGATGCACTGCCCGAGGGCAGCGTGGTCGGCACTTCCAGTCTGCGCCGTCAGGCGCAACTGCTGGCGCGTCGGCCGGACCTGAAAATCCAGTTCCTGCGTGGCAACGTCAATACCCGGCTGGCCAAGCTCGATGCCGGCGAATACGACGCCATCATTCTCGCCGCCGCCGGCCTGATTCGCCTGGGCTTCGAAGATCGCATCCGCAGTTCGATCAGCGCCGAGGACAGCCTGCCGGCCGGCGGCCAGGGCGCCGTGGGTATCGAGTGCCGCAGCGCCGACAGTGACGTGCATGCTTTGCTGGCACCGTTGCATCACCGTGAAACCGCGCTGCGCGTTACTGCCGAGCGTGCGCTGAACAAACATCTCAATGGCGGCTGCCAGGTTCCCATCGCCTGCTATGCCCTGCTCGAAAATGACCAGCTATGGCTACGCGGTCTGGTCGGCCAGCCTGACGGCGGCCTGTTGCTGCGCGCCGAAGAACGTGCTGCCAGTGGTGATGCTGAAGCCCTGGGGGTGCGTGTCGCCGAGGCACTGCTGGCGCAAGGCGCCGATGCCATTCTCCAGGCTGTTTACGGTGAGGCTGGCCACTCTTGAATGCATGGCGCCTGCTGCTGACCCGTCCAGCCGAGGATTGTGCAGCGCTGGCGCAGACCTTGGGTGCGCAGGGCGTGTTCAGTCACTGCATGCCGCTGCTGGCCATCGAAGCGCTGGATGAGACGCCCGAGCAGCGCGAGGTCTTCGCCACATTGCAACGCTACTGTGGGGTGATCGTGGTCAGCAAGCCGGCGGCTCGCATGGGGTTGCGGCTCTTGGCGCAATATACGGCGCAGACGCCTGACCTGCCTTGGTTCAGCGTCGGCGCTGCCACCGCGGCTGTGCTCGCCGAACAGGGCTTGCGCGTGCACTTTCCTGATTCGGCCGATGACAGCGAAGCGCTGCTCGCTCTGCCTGCGCTACACCAGGCGATTGCCACGGCATCTACGCCGCGTGTTCTGATTCTGCGTGGCGAAGGTGGCCGAGAATTCCTTGCCGAGTACTTGCGCGGCCAAGGCGTGACGGTCGACTATCTGTCACTGTATCGCCGTGTGCTGCCGCTGTACGCGCCGGGCGAGCTGAGTCAGCGGGTGCGAGCGGAACGCCTGAACGGCCTGGTTGTCAGCAGTGGACAGGGTTTCGAACATCTGCAACAGCTAGCCGGCGATGACTGGCCGGCGTTGGCTCGGCTACCCTTGTTCGTACCCAGCCCGCGCGTCGCCGAACAGGCCCGTGCTGCGGGTGCACAGATCGTTGTGGACTGTCGTGGCGCCAATGCCGCGGCCTTGCAGGCAGCTCTGGAGCAGTTTCCGGCTGCCGCCCTCTAAAAGGACGGATACGTGAGCGAAGCATCCACCCCGAACACGCCAGAAGAAAAAACGGCCAGCGAAGCCGTGCAACCCACCCCCACACCGCCACCCGCGAAGGTACCCCGCAGTGGTGGTGGTAGCGGTCTTGCCGCATTCGCCCTGCTGATCGGTTTGGCAGGTGCCGCTGCCGGTGGCTGGAGCCTCTGGCAACTGCATGAAATGCAGAGCCGGGACCAGCAGCAGGCCGAAGACCTGCAGCGCACCCGCGACGACAGCGCGAAGAAAGTGGATGAGTTGGCCCAGCGCCTTGATTCGCGCCTGTCCGCTCTGCCCAGCGCAGATGAACTGGACGAGCGCCGCCGCCTGCTGGCTAACCTGCAGAACGATCAGCAGCGTATGAGCCAGCGTCTGGAAAGCGTGCTCGATGGCAGCCGCCAGGATTGGCGTCTGGACGAAGCCGAGCACCTGCTACGCTTGGCGACTTTGCGGTTGTCGGCATTGCAGGATGTCGCTAGCGCCGAAGCACTGGTGTTGGCTGCCGATGAAATCCTCCGTGAGCAGGATGACCCTGCCGCCTTCGCCGCCCGCGAGCAACTCAGCCGTAGCCTGGAAGCGCTGCGCACCACGGCGCGCCCGGATCGCGTCGGCCTGTTCCTGCAACTGGGCGCCTTGCGTGAGCAGGCAGCAACCCTCAATCCCCTGGCGCCGACCTTCGAAGGGCAGGGCGATGTGCTTTCCGATCTGGCAGCCGAAGGCGATGGCAGTGCCTGGTGGGGCGAGTGGGTGAAGAAGCTTTCGGAGTACTTCCGTATCGAATTCGATTCCGATCGCAACGTGCGTCCGCTGCTGTCCGGGCAAAGCCTGTCGCAGGTGCGCCTGAGTCTGTCGCTGGCGCTGGAGCAGGCACAGTGGGCCGCGCTGCATGGCCAGACCGGCGTCTATCAGCAGTCCTTGAAGCAGGCCGAGGAAATCCTCGACGCCCACTTCAATCTGGACAATCCAGACAGTCGTGCCCTGCGCCAGCGTTTCAAGGAACTGGCCGATGCCAGTATCGAGGTCAAGGTGCCGGACCTGAGTGACTCGCTCGATGCACTGCAGGCGTACCTGCAACGCAAGCAGGCGCAACGTCGGCAGGGGGCCGCCGCGGCCGAGGAGGCGCAATGAGACGCCTGATCTGGCTTCTGCTACTGCTGGCCGTGGCAGTCGGGTTGTATCTGCTCAGCCTGGCTATCGAGGCCGACCGCGGCTATGTGTTGTTCGCGTACAAGGGTTTCCGTTATCAGTCCGGCCTGTGGGCATTCCTTGGCCTGCTGGTGGTCGTCGTGGTGTTGTATTACCTGATCAAGTGGACGTTGCGTCTGCTGCTCAGCTCGACGCGGCTGGCCAACCCCTGGTCGCGTCTGCACCGTAGTCGTCGCGTGCGCCTGGCGTCCGAACAGGGCATGCAGGACCTGGCCGAAGGCCGCTGGGCGCGAGCGCAGCGTCAGTTGACCCGCGCTGCCGAAGCCGACAGCCGACCGTTGATGTATTACCTGGGCGCAGCACGGGCTGCCAACAAGCTTGGCCAACACGAGCAGAGCGATGCCCTGCTTGAGCGCGCACTGAGCAAGCAGCCTCAAGCCGAGCTGGCGATTGCCCTGACCCACGCCGAGCTGCAACGCAATCGTGGCGACAGTGAGGCTGCGCTAGAGACCCTGCAGGCGATGCGCGAGCGTCATCCGGGCCATCATCTGGTGTTGCGCCAGCTACAGCGCCTGTATTTGCAGCGTCAGGACTGGTCGGCACTGCTTGGCCTGCTGCCTGAGCTGCGCAAGGAAAAGGCCCTGCCTGCCGCCGAACTCGACGAGCTGGAGCGCGAGACCTGGCGCGGTCGTCTGGCCGATGCCGGGCAGCTAGGTCAGGGCGACGGAGAAACAGCACTGCAGCCTCTGACCCAGGCCTGGCAACAGCTTTCTTCACCGCTGCGTCAGGAACCTGAGCTGATTGCCACCTACGTCGAGCAATTGCGTCGATTGGGCGCACAGGAAGAGGCCGAAGAGGTTTTGCGTGGCGCGCTCAAGCGTGGCTACGACAGCCGCCTGGCGCGCTTCTATGGCGTGCTGCGTGGCGCCGATCCGGCGCGTCAGCTGCAAACCGCCGAACTCTGGCTCAAGCAGCATCCGCAGGACCCAGCCTTGCTCTTGACCCTGGGCCGCCTGTGCCTGCAGAACCAGTTGTGGGGCAAGGCGCGCGATTACTTCGAGACCAGTCTGAAGATCGAGCGTCATCCGGAAACCTGTGCCGAACTGGCGCGTCTGCTGGCGCAGTTGGGCGAACTGGAACGCAGCAATCAGCTATTGCTGGAGAGTCTTGGCTTGCTGCATCAAGGCCTGCCTTCTCTGCCTCAACCGCAGGGCGTCAGCGCTTGAATGACTGCGGCCGAATGCCGCGGTAGGTTTGGGATGCGGACGGAGGGGCGTTCCAGCATGATGAACTGCCGACTCTGATTCACGGGGCGCCTTGAAAGGCGCCCTCGCTTTCCTCTACCGTACGGCCCTCGATTTCCCTCCCGGAGCCACCATGCACTTGGCCAGTCCGCGTCCCCTGTTTTTCCTGGCATTCATCGGCTGTGTATTGCTGATGGCGGCTGCGCTGTACCTGGAACACGTCGTCGGGCTGGAGCCCTGCCCAATGTGCGTGCTGCAACGCATCTGCGTGGTGTTGTTCGGCGTGGTCTGCCTGATCGCGGCGATCCATGGGCCAGGCAGCCTAGGGCGCCGCGTTTACGCGGTACTGGCACTGCTGTTTGCCGGCGCTGGCGCCGCCACCGCCGGCCGGCAGATCTGGCTGCAGAGCGTGCCGGCCGATCAGCTCGAAGCGTGCCTGCCGAGCCTCGAGTTCATGATGGAAGCTCTGCCGATGCAGGACATCGTGCGCCTGGTGTTCCAGGGCAGTGCTGACTGCGCCGAGGTGAAATGGACGCTGTTCGGTATGAGCATCCCCGAGTGGAGCCTGCTGGGTTTCATCGGCATGCTCGGGTTCTGCCTGTTCCAGCTGCTGCGTCGCGATTGAGAATGCGAATTGCGCGAAGCCATACCGCTCGTGGCTTCGACATTAAACGCTCGTATGAAATTTTCTCGCTGCGATGCCTTGATGGTGTGTGCCCACGAGCATAATCTGGCTCGCACGTACCGCCGGAAAAACGCCATTTTCCGACTTTTTTCTGAGGTTAAGGCACCGATTGACAAAAAGTCGTCGGGTTCGGCTTTTAACGTCGCGTAGCGACGGCCAGAAGGGTGGCTAGCAAGGAGGCAGGCCATAAAAAACGTCTCGGGAACGGGCGTATAACAGGCAGCAGCGACAAGGGAAGCGAGGTTCATCATGCTTGAGAGTTGTCAGAACGCACAGGAACGCTGGGGCGGGGTTCACCAGATGATCGATCGCTGGCTGGGTGAGCGCCGCGAACTGGTGCTGGCCTATACCGCTATCACCAAAGCGCCACAGGCACCTGCCATCAATTGCGAATCTCTGCAGGGCTTCTGCGAGCTGCTGGTGGACTACGTTTCGGCGGGGCACTTCGAGGTCTACGAACAACTGACCAACGAGGCCAAGGCCTTCAACGATCAGCGTGGTCTGGAGCTGGCCAAGCAGATCTATCCGCGCATCGAAGCCATTACCGCGGTTGCGCTGGCGTTCAACGACCACTGCGACAATGGCGATTGCCGCGACAGCACCTCATTGGTGGCGGAGCTCAATCATCTTGGGCAATTGCTGCATGAGCGCTTCGAACTGGAAGACTGCCTGATCGAGGTGCTGCACAACTCCCATCAGGAACAGGCTGCCGAGGCGATCTGAACGCCTGATGCCAATGGCCCGGATGGCTCCGGGCCGCTTGTCTGTTCGAAACCGGGTTGGCGCTCAATCGGCCACATCGAGCAAGCGCAGATCGAACACCAGTGGCGCATAGGGTGGTATCAGGTCACCCGCACCTTCTTCTCCGTACGCCTGATCCGCTGGAATTACCAGGCGCCAATGAGCGCCTTTCGGCATTTGCAGTAACGCGCTGCGCCAGCCGGCGATCAGACTGTCCAGGCGAAACCACTGCGGCGTGCTGCTTTCATCGAAGACGCTGCCGTCGGCCAGTTCGCCGCGGTAAATCACCTGCACTCGGCTGCGAGCGGTGGGTGTCGGGCCGCTGCCAGGGCTTAGCTCCGTCACCAGGACGCCGTTGGCCAGCGCCCGCACGTTCGGGCGGCGACCTTGCTCGGCGAGAAAGCGCTGCTCGGTTTCTATGGCTTTGGTGTGGCGCTGTGGCGAGGCTTCGATACGCGCTTCGTGTTCATCCAGCAGCTGCTCGATTCGACCTGCGTCGAGTCGCAAGGGCTTGCCTTCGTAGGCCTGGCGCAAGCCTTCGAGCAGCTCGCTCAGTGGCAGGTCAGGTACCTCTTCATGCAGGCGCTCGCCAAGGCGTACGCCCAGGCTGTAGGCCAGATCCTGCTGGTGCTGGTCGGCCTGCACGCCCAGGCTGCAGCAGATAGCGAGGGCGGCGATTACGGCGCGGCTCATGACGGTGTCTCCCGATCAAGATACTTGGCAGGCTGTTGAGGTTTCGCTGCGCCGTAGCGTGCTCTGCAACAGCTAAAAGGTCTCGCCGATTATGCCAGCGCACTTCGGCATCTGCTCGGCTCGCCAAAAGGCCTATGGCGAGGCCTTGCGGCTGCGTCTAGTATGGGCTCGTTCACATCCGCCAGGAGGCGCGCCATGTCGGCCAAGAAGAAGTCCATCACTACCCCTTTGCACCTGCTGCACCAACTGTCTGCCAGTTTGCTCGAACACCTGGAAAATGCCTGCTCGCAAGCTCTGATCGACGCTGAGAAATTGCTCGCCAAGCTGGAAAAGCAACGTGGCAAGGCTCAGGAAAAATTGCACAAGGCCCGCAGCAAGCTGCAGGACGCCGCTGTTGCCGGCAAAGCCAAGGCGCAGGCCAAGGCAAAGGATGCAGTCGCCGACCTGGAAGAGTTGCTCGATGCACTCAAGTCCAGTCAGAGTGAAACCCGCACCTATATCGCTCAACTCAAACGCGATGCGCAGGAAAGCCTGAAACTGGCCCAGGGTGTTGGCAAGGTCAAGGAAGCAGTAGGCAAGGCCCTGTCGGTTCGAGAGGCTAAAGTGGCTGCTCCCGCCGCTAAACCTGCCAGCAAACCCGCAGCTGCGAAGAAGCCGGTAGCTGCCAAGGCTCCTGCCAAGAAGGCTCCAGCCAAGGCTGCCGCGGCCAAACCCGCCGCTACGAAAACCCCAGCCAAACCGGCCGCTGCCAAGCCTGCAGCTGCAAAAGCACCGGCTAAACCCGCTGCTGCCAAGCCAGCTGCTGCAAAAGCGCCGGCCAAACCAGCTGCCGCCAAGCCAGCTGCTGCAAAAGCGCCGTCCAAACCGGCCGCTGCCAAGCCTGCAGCTGCAAAAGCACCGGCTAAACCTGCTTCTGCCACGCCAGCTACTGCGAAGGCGCCGGCCAAACCGGCTGCTGCCAAGCCAGCTGCTGCGAAGGCGCCGGCCAAACCGGCTGCTGCCAAGCCAGCTGCTGCGAAAGCCCCAGCTAAACCGGCTGCCGCCAAGCCAGCCGCTGCAAAAGCCCCAGCGAAACCCGCTGCTGCCAAACCCGCGGCTGCAAAAGCCCCGGTCAAGCCGGCGCAGCCCAAGGCCGCGACTGCTCCCGTCGCTCCCGCCGCCGCTCCGGCGCCTGCCGCGGCCAGCAATGGTGCCGCTGCTCCAGGTACGTCGAACGCGTCCTAACGGGCGGCAACGGCGCCGCGCAGCACATGCAGCGCGGCGCTGTCATTTCCGGCAAGGGGCTGCAGCCAGTCGCTGCCCGCCTTCTCGCTCGGCCAATCCCTGGTCAGGGCTTCCAGTCTTTTCAGCAACAGTCGCTCGGCTTCCTGCTCCAATCGTTTGAGTTGCTCGCGCAGGGGCGCCAGTTCGGCATCCTGGCTTGCTGCTGCCCGCCATTGCTGGCGTGTCTGCCGCAGTGGCATGACGACGTTCTGCTGCCAGGGCTGCGCCAGGTCGCGAAGGGCGTTTAGATAATCGTCCCGGCAAGGAACGCCGCGCTGCTCCAGCCAGGCGCCGGTCAGCAACAGGCAGACATCGCAGCCTGCATCCTGCAACTGAAGACAGGCACTTTCCACGCCCGGGCGAGCGTAGAGTTGCACGGCGAAATTCCACAGATCCTGCACGCGGCCTCCCAGGCGATTTCGGGGCGAAACTGATAGACTCCGCCGCCATTATGATCCGACTCCAGAACCTCACTCTACAGCGTGGTCCGCAACGCCTGCTCGAAGGCGCCGAGATGACCCTGCACGCCGGCCACAAGGCCGGTCTGATCGGCGCCAATGGCGCCGGCAAATCCAGCCTGTTCGCCCTGTTGCGCGGTGAGCTGACCCCGGACGCCGGCGATTGCCTGCTGCCTGGTGACTGGCGTATCGCCCATATGCGCCAGGAGGTCGACACCCTCGATCGGCTGGCGGTGGATTATGTGCTCGACGGCGATCACAACCTGCGCCGCGTGCAGGCCGAACTGGCCGCTGCCGAGCAGAGTCATGATGGCGCCGCCATCGCCCGCCTGCACAGCGAGCTGGACAGCGCCGACGGCTATACCGCCGACGCGCGCGCACGCAAGCTGCTGGCCGGCCTGGGGTTCGAGAATGCGCAGATGGATCGCCGTGTCGGCGACTTCTCCGGTGGCTGGCGCATGCGTCTGAACCTGGCCCAGGCGCTGATGTGTCCGTCCGACCTGCTGCTGCTCGACGAACCGACCAACCACCTGGATCTGGACGCCATTCTCTGGCTGGAAGGTTGGTTGCAGAGCTACCCCGGCACCCTGCTGCTGATCTCCCACGACCGCGATTTTCTCGACGCGGTGGTCGACCACGTCGCTCATGTCGAGCAGCGCAAGCTGAACCTGTACCGCGGCGGCTACACGGCCTTCGAACGTACCCGTGCCGAACGCCTGGCCCAGCAGCAGCAGGCCTACGAGAAGCAGCAGGCGCAGCGCGCGCACATGGAAAAGTACATCGCCCGCTTCAAGGCCCAGGCCACCAAAGCCCGCCAGGCGCAGAGCCGGATCAAGGCGCTGGAGCGCATGGAAGAGCTGAGCGCAGCGCATGTCGACTCACCCTTCGACTTCGTCTTCCGCGAGGCCGAGAAGATTTCTACGCCGCTGCTCAGCCTCAGCGAAGGTCGCCTCGGCTACGGCGACAAGACCGTGCTGCAGCAGGTCAAGCTGAGCCTGGTGCCCGGCGCGCGCATTGGCCTGCTCGGCCCTAACGGCGCGGGAAAGTCGACGCTGATCAAGAACCTGTCGGCCGAGCTGCAGCCGCTGAGCGGCAGCCTGAGCCGCGGTGAGAACCTGGTGATCGGCTATTTCGCCCAGCACCAGCTCGATTCGCTGGACGACAAAGCCAGCCCGTTGCTGCATTTGCAGCGTCTGGCGCCGAGCGAGCGCGAGCAGACCCTGCGCGATTTCCTCGGCGGCTTCGACTTCCGTGGCCCGCGTTGCGACGAGCCGGTGGTGAATTTCTCCGGTGGCGAGAAGGCCCGCCTGGCCCTGGCACTGATCGCCTGGGAAAAACCCAATCTGCTGCTGCTCGACGAACCGACCAACCACCTCGATCTGGAAATGCGCCTGGCCCTGACCATGGCCCTGCAGGAATTCGCCGGCGCCGTGGTGGTGGTATCGCACGATCGCCATCTGCTCAAGAGCACCACTGACGAGTTCCTGCTGGTCGCTGAAGGCCGTGTGGTGCCGTTCGACGGCGATCTGGACGACTATGCTCGCTGGCTGGTCGATTACCGTCAGCGTCAGGCGCCACCGAATGCGCCGACCGAAGGTGGCGCGGACAAGACCGACAAGCGCGCCCAGCGCCAGGCCGCTGCGGCGTTGCGCCAGCAACTGGCACCGCACAAGAAACAGGCGGAAAAGCTCGAACAGGAGCTGGGCAAGGTGCAGGAAAAGCTCGCCGCCGTCGAAACCCAGCTGGGCGACAGCGGTCTGTACGAGTCCGCGCGCAAGGATGAGCTGCGCCAGCGCCTGGCCGAACAGGCACAGCTCAAGACCCGCGAGGCCGAGCTTGAGGAAGCCTGGCTGCTGGCGCTGGAAACCCTGGAGGCGTTGCAGCAGCAACTGGAGGAAGCCGAGTGATGGAACAGTTAGATTTGCTGATGGCCTGGCGCGACCCGCTGATTCGCACCGGCCAGGTACTGCTGATCATCCTGCTGGCGTGGGTTGCCCAACGCATTCTGACCCGTGCCATCAGCCGTCTCGGCGCTCGTTACAGCCTGCTGCCGCCAGAAGTGCTGCAGCCGCTGCGGGGGCTGGTGCGCTGGCTGATCATGGGCAGTGCACTGCTCATGGTGCTGGAGCGCCTGGGGGTTTCGGCCACCGTGCTGTGGACGGCGCTGACCGGTTTCACTGCTGTCGCTGCGGTGGCGTTCTTCGCCATCTGGAGCGTGCTGTCGAACATGTTCTGTGCGCTGCTGATCTTCACCATGGGGCCGTTCCGTATCGGCGACACGGTCGAGGTGATCGATAGCGCTGACAAGCCGGGTGTGAAGGGCCGGGTCATCGCCATCAACCTGTTCTACACCACCCTGCAGGACCTCACTGAGGATGCCTCCGGCGCCGTGTTACAGGTACCCAACAGCCTGTTCTTCCAACGGTCGGTACGCCGCTGGCGCTGAGTCGCTAGTCGAGACGCTGGCGCCGGAGTAGGCTGTGCTGCTCTTCCCCTGATTTCAGCTTCTCGAGGTACGCATCATGGCTTTGGAAACCTGGCTCGCTTTCTTCGTCGCCTGCTGGGTCATCAGCCTGTCGCCGGGTGCCGGTGCCGTGGCGTCGATGTCGGCCGGTATGCAATACGGTTTCTGGCGTGGCTACTGGAACGCCCTTGGTTTGCAACTTGGCCTGGCGCTGCAGATCGCCATCGTCGCCGCGGGCGTGGGTGCCATCCTGGCCGCCTCGGCCCTGGCCTTCAGCCTGATCAAGTGGTTCGGCGTGGCCTATCTGGTGTTCCTCGCTTACAAGCAGTGGGTCGCGCTGCCCAGCGATCTGGATGCCGGTGCGGCCGAGCGGCCTATTGGTCGGCCACTGACCCTGGTGTTGCGCGGTTTTCTGGTCAACTTCAGCAACCCCAAGGCCATCGTCTTCATGCTCGCGGTACTGCCGCAGTTCATCAACCCGCATGCGCCACTACTGGCGCAGTATCTGGTGATGGGTGTGACCATGATCATCGTGGATCTGATCGTCATGGCCGGCTACACCGGGCTCGCTTCGCGCGTCCTGCGGCTGCTGCGCACACCGCGTCAGCAGCGGGTAATGAACCGCAGTTTCGCCGCACTGTTCGCCGCTGCTGCTGGCTTGCTGGCAACGGTCAAGCGCGCCGCTGTCTGAGCCCCATTTACTATCGTTCAACGCTGACCGATAGCGTTTGTCAGGGATGTTCTGAAAGAGTCATTCATCGTCACTCCCGCGAAGGCGGGAGCCCAGTTGACTCGCCGATTCTGGGTGCCCACCTACGCGGGCAGGACGGACTTTCAGGTTCCGCTCGGCTGATTGTTACCAGATATTTCAGATTGTTCTTGTGCTTGGTCGTTAGGCCGGCAACAATTTAATGCCACCCATTCTCGTTTGGGATGCATTAATGATCCGCTTTCGTTTCTCCCTTTCCTGGCTGATGCTGCCATTGCTGGCCAGCCTCAGCTTTCTCGCTGTTGCCGAGCCCCTCGATGGCGCCGCGCAGGCGCTGCATCTGATTGGCTACATCGGCGCTGATTACCCGGCCACCGTTGCCCATGGCCAGATCATCGATGCCGGTGAATACCAGGAGCAACTGGAGTTTCTCGACGTGCTGCAGGGCTTGATCGTCGCCTTGCCGGCTCAAGCTGGCCGTGCCGAGTTGGAGCAGGGCGTGCGCGATCTGCACCAGGCGATTGTCCAGCGCCAACCGGGCGATGAGGTCGCAGGCGCCGCGCGCAAGCTGGGCGCACGCCTGGCCGAGCTCTATCAGGTGGCGCAGACCCCCGTGCTGACGCCTGACCCGGAACGCGGCGCGCCGCTCTACGCGCAGCATTGTTCGGTGTGCCATGGCGACACCGGCCTGGGCGATGGGCCTGCCGGCATCGGTCTGGAGCCGGCGCCGGCCAATCTGCGTGACGCCGCGCGTCTGGATCGCCTGAGCCTGTATGACCTCTACAACACGCTCGGCCTGGGCATTGAAGGCACCGATATGCCGGCTTTCGCCGATCAGCTCGACGAACGCCAACGTTGGGATCTGGCCGCCTACATCGCCGGCTTCAGCGCCGCGCCGGCACAGGGGCAGACGCGCTTCGCCATGAGTGAGCTGGCAGGGCGCACGCCTGCCGAGATCGACGCAGCTGGCGGCGATGTCGCCGCGTTTCGCGCCCAGCGCGCGCATCCGGTGCTGGAGCAGCGCGGCCCGCAACAATTGATCGGCTACACCCGCTCGACCTTGGAGCGCAGTCTCCAGGCCTACCGCGAGGGTGATCGTGAGCAGGCCTATGACCTCTCCGTCGGCGCCTACCTGGAAGGCTTCGAACTGGTCGAAGGTGCTCTCGACAACCTCGATGCAGTGCAGCGCAAGACCACTGAGCGCGCGTTGATGGCCTATCGACAGGCGCTGCAGGATGGCGCTGGCGTCGCACAGGCGGGACAGGCGCTGGAACAGGCCAAGGTGGAGCTGGACAAGTCTGCGGCGCTGCTGGCCGATGGCGCCATGGATGACAGCCTGAGCTTCTTCGCCAGCTTGTTGATTCTGCTGCGCGAGGGGCTCGAGGCGATTTTGGTACTGGCGGCGATCCTCGCCTTCCTGCGCAATACCGGGCAGCAGCAGGCGGTACGCAGCGTGCACGTCGGCTGGGGCTTGGCATTGCTGGCCGGTGTCGCGACCTGGGCGGTGGCAGCCTACCTGATCGACATCAGCGGCGCTCAGCGTGAGCTGCTGGAAGGCGCCACGGCGCTGTTCGCCAGTGTGGTGCTGCTGTGGGTTGGCGTGTGGATGCATGATCGCCGCCACGCTGCGGCCTGGCAGGACTACATCAAGAGTAGCCTGGTCGGTGGCGGCGGTCGCTTCGGCTTCGCCGTGCTGGCGTTTTTCTCGGTCTATCGCGAGCTGTTCGAAGTCATCCTGTTCTACGAAACCCTCTGGCTGCAGGCCGGCCCTGCCGGACATGGTGCGGTGTTGGCCGGTGCAGCGGCTGCGCTGGTGTTGCTGATCGGCCTGGCCTGGGTGATCCTGCGTGGCTCGCGCAAACTGCCGCTGGCGACCTTCTTTGGCGTCAACGCGGTGCTGCTATGTGTGCTGTCTGTGGTCTTCGCCGGCCATGGCGTGGCCGCGTTGCAGGAGGCCGGCGTGCTCGGCACGCGTCCGGTAGCCTTCTTCGAGTTCGACTGGTTGGGCATTCATGCCGATGCCTGGAGCCTGTCGGCGCAGGGCCTGGCGCTGGCCGGTATCGCGTTGCTGTATGGGCGCAGCCTGCTGGGTGAACGGCGCCGCGCAGCGGCTCAGGCCTGAGCCGCTGGACAAGGCGTGAACGAGGGCGACTTTGCTCGCCCTCGTTGCGCGATAGCGTGAACCGCTGCCACGACAGCGGGTCCTAGTGCACCTAGGCTGGCTCCAATTTCTCTGCCGAGTGCGCGCATGTCTTCCTCGATCCACTCCACTCATTACGCCGACAGTCCTGATCTGGCGTTGGCTGCTCTGCGTCATCCCTCCCTGGAGCAGGCCCTGTCTGCGGCCTGTGCCCAGCTAGCTGTGCGCGAAGCTTTTCTCGCTGCGTTGCGCGATCCGGCCATCGGCCCGCAGCCGCGCTTGCTGCTGGCGATTTCCGGTGCCGATGTGCGCGGTCAGCGGCGCCTGGCTGCGCTGGTAGCCGAGCTGCTGCCCGATGAAGTGGAACTGGACCTTATCGAGCTGGCCGACGACAACCTGTCACGCGCCGTGCGTGAGCGCTGTGAGCCTTTCTACAACGCCTGATCGAGTCGTCTGCTGGCATACTGCGCGCTGATTGTTCTGCGGAAGTTGCTGCATGCGCGTATGGATCGACGCCGACGCTTGCCCTCGGGCAGCGCGGGACCAGGTGGTCAAGTTCGCACTCAAACGAGGCTTCGAAGTGGTGCTGGTAGCCGGTCAGGCCGTCGCCCGGCCGAATTTCGCCTGCGTGAAACTGATCGTGGTGCCCAGCGGGCCGGACGCCGCCGATGATCATTTGGTGGAGCACGCCGTGCCCGGCGAGCTGGTGATCTGCAGCGATGTGCCACTGGCCGACCGTTTGGTGAAGAAGGGTGTGGCTGCGCTCGACCCGCGTGGTCGCGAGTTCGACGAACGCAACATGGGCGAGCGTCTGGCGGTGCGTAACCTGTTCACCGACCTGCGTGAGCAGGGGCAGGTGGGCGGTGGTCAGGCGCCGTATTCGGAAAAGGATCGGCAGGCGTTCGCCAACTCGCTGGATCGAATTCTCACACGGCTGAGTCGCTAGCTGCCCCGGATTTCTGCTTGGGAGGCGCGTAGGGTGTACTCGCGAAGCAGTACGCCGGTGATGAGAGAGCTGGGCGCCAGTCGCGGCTGAATCTCCTCCCACAATGTGCGTTGCCACTACCCACACAGATAGGTGCCAGTGCCTACCGCCACCAGCACGCCCTCGTCGTTGTGCAGCTCCATACGAATGACCGCCACCTTGTTACCGGCGCGCAACGGCATGGCCGTGGCAGTGAAACGCTGGCCGCGACCGGGGCGCAGGTAGTCGATACGCAGGTCGATGGTGCCGAGCTTGGACAGTTTGCTCATGCGCTCGGCAGGCGGCAGGTGCTGGTGATTGGCGAAGGCGCCGATCAGAGCCATGGCGCCGCCACAGACGTCGAGCAGGGAGGAAATCACCCCGCCGTGCAGAATGCCGTGGACGAAGTTGCCGATCAGTTCGGGCTTCATCGGCAGGTGCATGGTCACCCGCTCGGGGCTCAGCTCATCGAGCTCGATACCGAGCACCTGATTGAAGGGGATGCGCTTAAAGAAACTGGCCACCGCCTGTTGCAGGTCGGGGCTGAGGACGAAAGGCTGGGACATGGCAGGGGCTCCAAGAAATCCTGTCGCCACGCTGCAGTACCGCGCAAGACTTGGCCAGAGGCAATGCAGGAGTGCCCTGAGCATTGGCCGGATCGGCCTGACTCCTGTGGGAGGATTCGGGTGCGTTCCGTTTCAGCTTCAGCCCACCAATGGCAATCAAGGTGGGCTAAAACGGAACGCCGCCCACCCCATTGGGCCCCGGCGTTAATTCAGGCGCAACGCCACATGCCGACGCCTGAAAATCAGTGGTGCGCCAGCTCCAGCACGCGGTCGACCAGTTTGTTGATGCCCGACGCTGCCTCGGCGATGGACTTGGCGAGCATATAGGCCGGCGTGGTCACCAGCTTGCGAGCCTCGTCTTCGACGATTTCGCTGACCTCACACTCTTGGTGCTCGGCGCCCATCTGGGTCAGCGCACTGGCGGTGTCCGCGTCGTTGCCGATGGTGCAGATCACGCCAGCGCCGAAGATCTTCGCGGCCAGCGCCGGGGCGATGCAGATCAGGCCAACCGGCTTGCCGGCATCGACGAACGCCTTGCAAGCCGCCAGCACGTCAGGTTGCACGGTGCAGCCGGCACCGCTGGTGGCGAAGTCGGAGAGGTTCTTCGCTACGCCGAAGCCGCCGGGCAGGATCAGCGCGTCGAACTCTGCCATGTGCAGCAGCTTGACGTCCTTGATCTGGCCGCGGGCGATGCGAGCCGATTCCACCAGCACGTTGCGTGTTTCGTTCATCTCGTCGCCGCTGTAGTGATCGACCACGTGCAGCTGCGGCACGTTGGGGGCGAAACACTGGACTTCGGCACCACGCTGGTCGAGGCGCAGCAGGGTGATCACGCTTTCATGGATCTCGGCGCCATCGTAGACGCCACAGCCGGACAGAATCACTGCCACTTTCTTGCTCATGCTCGACTCCTGGTGAGGAAAGACGCGACCTTGAAACGGGCGCGGGTATTACCAATGCTGGGGTTGTCGCCAAATGCCACTCGGACTGTCATTCGCCGCCGCGAAGCCTGACGAAGCTGCGCATAGGATGAATAACAGCTCATTCCCGACACAAGTACAACGATATGGCGCAGTCATGAATTACGTTCTTTACGCAGTGCCCTTCTTTTTCCTGCTGATTGGCCTGGAATTGCTCGCTGACCGCTGGCGCGGTATGCGCACCTATCGCCTGGCCGACGCCCTCAACAGCCTCAGTGCCGGCGTGCTGTCGCAGGCGACCGGTGTGCTGACCAAGGTGGTCGGCCTGCTCACCTACGCCTTCGCCTGGGAGCATCTGGCGCTGTTCGAGCTGGCCGAAGGCAGCCTCTGGGTGTGGCTCTTCGCCTTCGTCTTCTACGACTTCTGCTACTACTGGAACCACCGCCTGGGCCATGAGCGCAACGTGCTTTGGGCCGCTCATGCGGTGCACCATCAGAGCGAGGACTACAACCTCTCCACCGCGTTACGGCAAACCAGCACCGGTTTCATCTTCGGCTGGATCTTCTACCTGCCGATGGCGCTGGTCGGCGTGCCGCCGCTGGTCTTCCTCACCGTCGCCGCCCTGAACCTGCTGTATCAGTTCTGGGTGCATACCCGGCACATCCCCAAACTGGGCTGGTTCGAGTGGCTGTTCATCACCCCGTCCAATCACCGCGTGCACCATGCACAGAATCCTATCTACATGGATCGCAATTACGGCGGTGTGTTCATTGTCTGGGATCGAATATTTGGCACCTTCCAGGAAGAACTCGACGAAGAACCGGTGGTCTTCGGCGTTACCGTGCCGCTGGCCAGCTGGAACCCGCTGTGGGCCAACCTGCAGGTTTATGCCGGGCTGTGGAACGATGCCAAACGATCCAGTTCGTGGTGGGACCGGCTGCGCATCTGGTTCATGCCCACTGGTTGGCGCCCGGCCGACGTGGCGGCGCGTTATCCCCAGGCCAAGGCGGACCTGAGCAACTTCCGCAAGTTCGAGGTGCCGCTGGGGCGTGGCGCGCAGATCTACGCGCTGCTGCAGTTCGTCTGCTACCTGCTGGCCGGCGTATGGCTGCTGGCGCAGGGTGATTCACTGGCGATCGGTGGCGTGCTGCTGGCATGTCTGTGGATGGCCCTGGGGCTATGCAGCATTGGTATGTGGCTGGAGAACCGCAGCAATGCCTGGCGGCTGGAGTGCCTGCGTCTGGTGAGTAACCTGCCGGTACTCTGGTTGGCCGGTGAGCTCGGCATGCTGGCGCTCGATGCCAGCGCCTGGGCGTGGCTGAGCGCCTACAGTCTGCTCAGTCTGATGGGGCTCTGGCTAGCGCGTGGTTCAGCCACGCCGGCGCTGACGCCACCGGTGTAGCCAGGCCAGGGAAAGCAGCAGGACCACAGCCGCGAGCAGGATGACCTGATAGTTGCGCAGCTCTTCCAGCAGACCGCCCATGGCGTTGCCCAGGCTGTAGGCCAGCAGGCTGATGCCGCCGGCCCAGACGCCAGCGCCGATGGCATCGAGCAGCAGGTAGCGGCGCCAGGAATAGCCGGACAGGCCAATGGTCAGCGGCATTACCGTGCGCAGGCCATAGAGGAAGCGGAAACACAGGACCCACAGATCCGGGTAACGCTGGATCAACGCGCTGGCACGTTCGCCCAGCGGCTGCCAGCGCGGCTTGCGTGCCAGCAGCGCACGGCCATGGCGACGGCCGAGGTAGTACCACAGCTGATCGCTGGCGAAGGTGCCGAGAAAGGCGCACAGCGCCACCCATTCGATCTCCAGCACGTTGCGCACGGCCATGTAGGCGGCCAGCAGCAGCGATACCTCACCTTCGAGGAAGGTGCCGAGTACCAGTGCCGGGTAGCCAAACTGGCGGATCAGGTCTTGGAGCATGCCGTGAGCTCATCGATGCAGGTGCTGAAGACTACTCTGACTACGAGGAGGCCGGAAGGTGGCGCGTCATGCCACAATGCGCGACTGGCTGTGCGACTCGCCGTCGCAC
Organism: Pseudomonas sp. o96-267; assembly: GCF_003935465.1. Taxonomy (NCBI): domain Bacteria; kingdom Pseudomonadati; phylum Pseudomonadota; class Gammaproteobacteria; order Pseudomonadales; family Pseudomonadaceae; genus Pseudomonas; species Pseudomonas sp. o96-267. The sequence continues at coordinate 47,230 of NZ_RHQP01000014.1, read as the reverse complement.
GCGGTCATTTGACCGTCATCATTTGGTCATAATGGTCGCTTATAACCGTCATACTGGCCCGCCCGAGCGGGCTTTGGAGTCTGCCGTGAGCGTTACCCCCGCCAATCGTCTGTTCCCCGCCACCCGCCTGCGTCGCAATCGCCGCGACGATTTCTCCCGTCGCCTGGTGCGCGAGAATCGCCTGAGCGTCGATGATCTGATTCTGCCGGTGTTCGTCCTCGACGGCGAACACCGCCGTGAAGCCGTGCCATCGATGCCGGGCGTCGAACGCCTGTCCATCGACCTGCTGCTGAAGGAAGCCGAACATTGGGTGGCGCTGGGCATTCCGGCGCTGGCGCTGTTCCCGGTTACCCCGCTGGAGAAGAAGTCCCTGGATGGGGCGGAAGCCTGGAACCCGGACGGCATCGCCCAGCGCGCGATCCGCGCCCTGCGTGAAAAATTCCCCGAGCTCGGGGTGATCAGTGACGTCGCTCTCGACCCCTTCACCACCCACGGCCAGGACGGCATTCTCGACGACTCCGGTTATGTGCAGAACGACATCACCGTCGATGCGCTGGTCAAGCAGGCGCTGTCGCATGCCGAGGCTGGTGCCCAGGTGGTGGCGCCGTCGGACATGATGGATGGCCGCGTGCAGGCGATCCGCGAGGCACTGGAGCTGGCCGATCACGTCAATGTGCGCATCATGGCCTACTCGGCCAAGTACGCCAGCGCCTATTACGGCCCATTCCGCGATGCGGTGGGCTCGGCCGCCAACCTCGGCAAGGGCAACAAGCTCGGCTACCAGATGGACCCGGCCAACGGTAACGAGGCGCTGCATGAAGTGGCCGCCGACCTGGCCGAAGGTGCCGACATGGTCATGGTCAAACCGGGCATGCCCTATCTGGATATCCTCTGGCGCGTGAAAGATGCCTACAAGGTGCCGACCTTCGTCTATCAGGTCAGTGGTGAGTACGCCATGCACATGGCGGCGATCCAGAACGGCTGGCTCAGCGAGGCCGTGATACTGGAATCGCTCACCGCCTTCAAACGTGCGGGTGCCGATGGCATCCTCACCTATTTCGCCGTACGGGCGGCAGAACTGCTAAAACAAGGGCAATGACGCCCTCAGGAACTCAGTGATGAACAGCGAAGGACTCAACAGCGAAGTGCTCGACAACAACCCGCCTCCGGCCGAGGTGGTCGCCGAGACGCCCGTGGTGGAAACCCCGCCACCGGCGCCGATTCCCGGCCTGGATGACAGCAGTCTGTACATCCACCGTGAACTGTCGCAGTTGCAGTTCAACATCCGCGTGCTGGAACAGGCGCTGGACGAGTCCTATCCGCTGCTCGAACGCCTGAAGTTCCTGCTGATCTTCTCCAGCAACCTCGACGAGTTCTTCGAGATTCGCGTCGCCGGCCTGAAGAAGCAGATCAACTTCGCCCGTGAACAGGCCGGCGCCGATGGCCTGCAGCCGCACCAGGCGCTGGCGCGGATCAGCGAGCTGGTGCACGAGCAGGTCGAGCGCCAGTACGCCATTCTCAACGACACGCTGTTCCCGGCGCTGGCTAAGCACAACATCAACTTCATCCGTCGTCGTTACTGGACGACCAAGCTCAAGGCTTGGGTGCGCCGCTACTTCCGCGACGAGATCGCGCCGATCATCACGCCTATCGGCCTCGACCCGACGCACCCCTTCCCGCTGCTGGTGAACAAGAGCCTGAACTTCATCGTCGAGCTGGAGGGTGTCGATGCCTTCGGTCGCGACTCCGGTCTGGCCATCATCCCGGCGCCGCGTCTGCTGCCGCGTATCATCAAGGTACCGGAAGACGTTGGCGGGCCCGGCGACAACTACGTGTTCCTCTCGTCGATGATCCACGCTCATGCTGATGACCTGTTCCAAGGGATGAAGGTCAAGGGCTGCTACCAGTTCCGCCTGACCCGTAACGCCGACCTGTCGGTGGATACCGAGGACGTCGAAGACCTGGCGCGCGCTCTGCGCGGTGAGCTGTTCAGCCGCCGCTATGGTGATGCGGTGCGCCTGGAGGTGGTCGATACCTGCCCGAAACACCTGCGTGACCACCTGCTCAAGCAGTTCGGCCTGACCGAGGGTGAGCTGTATCAGGTCAACGGACCGGTCAACCTGACCCGCCTGTTCAGCATCACCGGCCTGGATAATCACTCGGACCTGCAGTACGCCCCGTTCACCCCGGTGATCCCCAAACTGCTGCAGAACGCCGAGAACATCTTCAGCGTGGTCAGCAAGCAGGACATCCTTCTGCTGCATCCCTTCGAGTCCTTCACCCCGGTCGTCGACTTGCTGCGCCAGGCTGCCAAAGACCCGCACGTGCTGGCGATCAAACAGACGCTGTATCGCTCCGGGGCCAACTCGGAGATCGTCGATGCGCTGGTGGAAGCGGCACGTAACGGCAAGGAAGTCACCGCAGTGATCGAGCTGCGCGCGCGTTTCGACGAAGAGTCCAACCTGGCCCTGGCCAGCCGCCTGCAGGCGGCCGGTGCGGTGGTGATCTACGGTGTGGTCGGTTTCAAGACCCACGCCAAGATGATGCTGATCCTGCGTCGCGAGAACGGCGAGATCGTCCGCTACGCACACCTCGGCACCGGTAACTATCACGCCGGCAACGCCCGCCTGTACACCGACTACAGCCTGCTGACCGCCGATGTCGCGCTCGGTGAGGACGTATCCAAGCTGTTCAGCCAGCTGATCGGCATGGGCAAGACCTTGCGCATGAAAAAGCTGCTGCATGCGCCCTTCACCTTGAAGAAGACCCTGCTCGACCTGATCGCCAAGGAAACCGCCGCGGCGGCCGAGGGCAAGCCGGCGCAGATCATCGCCAAGTTCAACTCGCTGACCGACCCCAAGGTGATTCGCGCGCTGTACAAGGCCAGCCAGACCGGGGTGAAGATCGACCTGGTGGTACGCGGTATGTGCTGCCTGCGTCCGGGCATCGCCGGGGTTTCGCACAACATCCAGGTGCGTTCGATCATCGGCCGCTTCCTCGAGCACACGCGGGTGTTCTACTTCCTCAACGGCGGCGACGAGAAAATCTACCTGTCCAGCGCCGACTGGATGGAGCGTAACCTCGATAAACGCGTGGAGACCTGCTTCCCGGTAGAGGGCAAGAAGCTCATCACGCGCGTGAAGAAGGAGCTGGAAAGTTACCTGACCGACAACACCCAGGCCTGGGTGCTGCAGTCCGATGGTCGTTACCTGCGCCAACAGCCCACCGGCAACCAGAACCCGCGCAGCGCGCAGTCCGGCTTGCTGGAGAAGCTCACCGCACCGGTAATCGTGACGCGCTAAAAGCGGCTGCGTGCAGCCCTCTGCTGACCCTCTCCCATTTATGGGGCGAAGAGGCACGTTTTTGGAAGCACTGCTTCCTGCGCCGATGAGCGCCTGATCGCTGGCGATCAGGCCGGGGCGCGGAGCGGGGTGCCCGAAGGGCGGGAGAGGGCTTGGATGGCCGCGTGCCGTAGTTTTTGAAGTGCTTCCTGCGCCGATGAGCGCCTGATCGCTGGCGATCAGGCCGAGGCGCGGAGCGGGGTGGCCGTAGGCCGGAGGAGAGGGCTTTGCGGTCTTGGCGGGTTGCACCCGCCCTACAGGCTTACCGCCCGAAACCCCGGTGCGCACGGCGCACCCTACGGGCGCTTGACGCAGAAGTTGATCAACGCACGCTCAACGTCAGGTCGATGCGCTTGAGCCACTCTGCTTCGGCTTCGAAGTCCGCCAATGTCAGCGGGTTGGCGGCCAGCCAGCCTTCAGGAAAGACGATTTCCAGGCTGTTGTCGCCGACCTTGAACTGCACCTCGGGCATGCTCTGCGTGCCGCGAATATGGTGAAAGAGGATGGCGAAGCGCAGCAGCACGCACAGGCGCATCAGCTTCACGCCTTCCTCGCCGAAGTCGGCGAACTTGTCCTTGGGGATGTTGCGGCGGTGGCCGCGCACCAGCAGTGCGAGCATTTGCTGATCCTGACGCGAGAAACCCGACAGGTCGGAGTGCTCGATCAAGTAGGCACCGTGTTTGTGGTACTGGTAGTGGGCGATATCCAGGCCCACCTCGTGCACCTTGGCGCCCCAGCTGAGCAGTTCACGATGCCAGTCGTCGGTCAGCCCCCAATCATTGGCAACCTTGTCCAGCGCTGAAAGCGCCTTGGCCTCGACCCGAGCGGCCTGGTCTACATCGACGTGGTAACGCTCCATGAACGCCGCCAGCGTGCGTTCGCGGACGTCTTCATGCTGATGACGACCGAGCAGGTCGTACAACACGCCTTCACGCAGAGCACCTTCGGAGTGGCTCATGCGCTGGATCTCGCAGGCATCGAAGATGGCTTCGAGAATCGCCAGGCCGGCGGGGAAGATGCCGCGGCGGTCCGGCTTGATGCCGTCGAGGTCGATCTTGTCCACTTCGCCGAGCTTGAACAGCTTGCGTTTGAGCCAGGCCAGGCCCTCGACCGTGATCTCACCATTGCTCAGGCCGGCAGCCTTGGTCGTCAGGCCGATGGCCTTGATGGTGCCGGACGCGCCGACGGCATCTTCCCAGCCGAGGCGGCGCAGGCTCTGCTCGATGCCCATCAGCTCCAGGCGGGCAGCGGTGTAGGCCTGGGCATAGCGCGCCGGGGTGATCTTGCCGTCCTTGAAGTAGCGCTGGGTGAAGCTGACGCAGCCCATCTGCAGGCTTTCACGCAGCAGCGGCTCGAAACGCTGGCCGATGATGAACTCGGTGCTGCCGCCGCCAATGTCGGCGACCAGGCGTTTGCCGGGGGTGTCGGCGATGCTGTGGGAAACACCCAGGTAGATCAGGCGGGCTTCTTCACGGCCGGAAATCACCTCGACCTGATGGCCGAGAATTTCCTCGGCGCGGCGGATGAACACCGCGCGGTTGCGCGCCTCACGCAGGGCGTTGGTGCCGACGATGCGTACAGCGCCTTCCGGCAGTGTGTTGGTGAATTGGGCGAAACGACGCAGGCAGTCGAGCCCGCGCTGCATCGCTTCTTCGCTGAGCTGGCGCTCGTCGTCCAGGCCCGCGGCCAGTTGGACCTTGTCGCCGAGGCGCTCGAGAATGCGAATTTCGTGATTGTCGGCCTTGGCCAGCACCATATGAAAGCTGTTCGACCCCAGGTCGATGGCAGCGATCAGGGGAAAACTCTCGGCAGGGGCGTTAGGCATGATTACGGCATCTCGTTCGATTTCCGCGCCATCGTGCCACGACTGAGCGCATGAGCCAACGCATACGGATGTCGCATGAAACTGGTCTAGACCTGTGATCAGGGCAGGTTTAGCGCACTAAGTGGCTGTCTCAGCATCTGCTCGTCGCAGTTATGGCCGTCGCCACCACGGTCCACCACCAGGAAGCGGCCGGGGTGTTGCAGGCACAGTAAAGGGTGGTGCCAGGTGCCGCGAGCGTAGTTCACGCCCTGATCCGGCGCGCTGATGAAGGCGCGGATCTGCGACTCATCCAGTTCGCCGGGCGGCGCGACGACGATCAGCATGCGCCCGCCATCCACCGGGTAGAACGCCTGGCTGCCCAGCGGGTGGCGTTCGAGCATGCGAATCTCGACGGGTGCGTGCCAGGCCTTACCTTCGAACAGGTTGACCAGGGTGCGTGGCGCCTCACCGGCCAGCTCCACCTGCACCAGATCGTGGTAGCGAGTGGTGGTACCGGCGTTGATCGGGAAGGCCGTGGCGCCGGCAGTTTCGATCACGTCGCCGAACGGCGCGAAGGCTTCGCGAGTCAGTGGTTCGATACGCAATGGCAGCGGGGTCATGGCGTTCACAGGTTCACCGAGCCGATGAAGTTGCGCAGCTCTTCGGTCTGCGGGGCGGCGAACAGCGCTTTCGGATCGCCGATCTCATGCACTTTGCCATGGTGCATGAACACCAGCTTGTTACCCACTTCGCGGGCGAAGCGCATCTCGTGGGTGACCATGATCAGGGTCATGCCCTCGCTGGCCAACTGCTTGACCACCGCCAGCACCTCATTCACCAGCTCCGGGTCGAGCGCCGAGGTGATCTCGTCGCACAGCAACACCTTGGGCGACATCGCCAGAGCGCGGGCGATGGCCACGCGCTGTTGCTGGCCGCCGGACAGGCGTTCGGGGTAGGCGTCGAATTTCTCCGCCAGGCCGACGCGTTCGAGCATCTGGCGGGCGGTTTTCTCGGCTTCGGCGCGTGAGGTTTTCTTCACCACCTGTGGCGCCAGCATGACGTTCTCGCCGACGGTCAGGTGCGGGAACAGATTGAACTGCTGGAACACCATGCCGACTTTCTGCCGCAGGCTGCGCAGGTCGGCGCGGGCGGCGTCGATGTAATCGCCGTCGACTTCGATCACGCCGTCGTTGATCGACTCCAGGCCGTTGAGGGTGCGCAGGAAGGTGCTCTTGCCCGAGCCGCTGCGGCCGATGATGGCGACCACTTCGCCTTCTTCGACCTTGAGGTCGATGCCCTTGAGTACGTGGTTGTCGCCGTAATACTTGTGCAGGGCGGTGACGTTAAGCAGTGACATTCAGCCTCCTTTCCAGGCGGTATGCAGCGAGCGAGAGCGGGTAGCAAAGCAGGAAGTAACCGAGGGCGACGAAGCCGTAGACCATGAACGGCTCGAAGGTGGCGTTGGCCAGCATGCTGCCGGTCTTGGTCAGCTCGGTGAAACCGATGATCGAGGTCACCGCGGTGCCCTTGACCACCTGCACCGAGAATCCGACGGTAGGTGCCACGGCGATGCGCAGCGCCTGTGGCAGGACTACGTGGCGCAAAGTTTCCAGGCGGCTCATGGCCAGGCTTTCGGACGCCTCCCACTGGCCACGGCTGATCGACTCGACGCAGCCGCGCCAGATTTCGGCGAGAAAGGCGCTGGTGAACAGCGTCAGTGCGGTGGCTGCGGCCAGCCAGGGCGACACGTCGAGGCCGAGCAGGGCGATACCGAAGAACACCAGAAACAACTGCATCAGCAGCGGCGTGCCCTGGAACAGTTCGATATAGCCACAAGCGAGGATGCGCGGCGCCGATAACGGCGACAGGCGGGCCAGCAACACCAGCAGACCGGCGATGCCGCCACAGACAAAGGCCACCAGTGACAGAAGCAGCGTCCACTGCAGGCCGGTGAGCAGGTTGCGCAGGATATCCCAGAGGGTGAAGTCCATCAGCGGGCTCCCATGATGAAGCGGCGGCCGACCCAGGCCAGCAACTGGCGAATGCCGATGGCCATGATCAGGTACAGCGCGGTGGTCAGCAGGTAGGTCTCGAAGGCGCGGAAGTTGCGCGACTGGATGAAGTTGGCGGCGAACGACAACTCCTCGGTGGAGATCTGCGAGCACACCGCCGAACCGAGCATGACGATGATGATCTGGCTCGACAGGGCCGGCCACACCTTTCCCAGCGCCGGGCGCAGCACCACATGGCGGAACGTCTCGAAGCGGCTCATGGCCAGTGCGCTGGCCGCCTCGAGCTGGCCATGCGGGATGGCCTGGATGCCGGCCCGGATGATCTCCGTCGAGTAGGCGCCAAGGTTGATCACCATGGCCAGAATGGCGGCCTCCCATTCGCTCAGACGTACGCCGAGCGAGGGCAAGCCGAAGAAGATGAAGAACAGCTGGACGATGAACGGTGTATTGCGGATCAGCTCCACGTAGACGCCGAAAATGCGGTTGAACGGGCGGATGCGCCAGGCGCGCAGTATCGCCCCGACGATGCCGAGACCGACACCCAGCAGGGTGCCGATCGCCGTCAGGCCGAGGGTGAAGGCCGCGCCCTGCAACAGCAGATCGCTGTGCTGCAGGACGGCGGCGAAGTCGAACTGGTACGCCATGGCTCAGTTCTCCGCGCGGCTCAGAGGCCGGCCGGCAGCGGCTGCTTCAGCCACTTCTGGCTGAGCGCATCGAGGCTGCCATCGGTCTTGGCGTCGGCGATGATGGCGTTGACCTTGTCCAGCAGTGCGGCTTGGCTCTTGTTCACGCCGACGTACACCGGCGAGTCCTTGAGCTTGATCTTCATGCTCGGCACGCGCTTGGGGTTGCGCTCGGAAATGGCCACCATCACCACGTTGCCGCTGGCGATCAGCTCCACCTGGCCGGAGAGGTAGGCGGCGATGGTCGAGTTGTTGTCCTCGAAGCGCTTGATGGTGGCGCCTTTCGGGGCGACGTTGCTCAGCTCGATGTCTTCGATGGAGCCACGGGTGACGCTGATGGTCTTGCCATTCAGGTCATCGAGGCTGGCAATGGCGGCGTCTTCCGGGCCGAACACGCCGAGGTAGAAGGGCGCGTAGGCGGCGGAGAAGTCGATCACCGCTTCACGCTCTGGGTTCTTGCCGAGGCTGGAGATCACCAGATCGACCTTGCCGGTAGTGAGGAAGGGAATGCGGTTGGTGCTGTTGACCGGGGTCAGCTCCAGCTTCACCGCCAGCTTGTCGGCCAGCAGTTGTGCGGTATCGATATCCAGGCCACGCGGTTTCATGTCCGGGCCAACCGAGCCGAACGGCGGAAAATCCTGCGGTACGGCGACTTTCAGTACGCCAGCCTTACTGATGTCTTCGAGTGCATCGGCGTGAGCGGTGCTGGAGCCGAAGGCCAGGGCGGCGAACAGGGTACCCAGCAGGGTGCGGTGAAATTTGCGCATGTCGAACTCCTGGTGAATGAAAACTGAAGCGTTTTGCTTGGTTCCTGCAGTGCATCGCCTGTGCCAAGTTCAATGAAATCAGGGCTTTCATCGCCTCAGGCGAGTGGAAACAAGGTCTTACTGGTCTGAACAGTTGGCGTAGCTGACCGAATGGTCAGAGGTATTCCTGAGCCATCTCGGTGCGTTCGTGCGCTGAGCTGGTCCACAAGGGGGCGTCGCTTGCCTGAAATATGCTTATGGCCTTACAAAGGCGGCTTTACTGGACTGACCGGCCCGAACAGTCATGAATGCTTCTGCTCCCCGCGCGGTACCCGAATACGCCTTGCAGGCAATCCGTCGCCTGATCGAGGACGAGGGCTATCGCCCTGGCGACGCACTGCCGTCGCAGCGTGATCTGGCCGAGCGCCTTGGTGTCAGCCGTGCGTCACTGCGTGAGGCGCTGTCGTCGCTCAGCGCGTTGGGCCTGGTCAGCGTGCAGGCTGGCAAGGGTGTGTTCGTGCAGGAGGCGAGTAAGGCCGAGGCGGCCGGCGCTTTCGCCTGGCCCTTCGCTGCACAGGTATCGGCGGCCGATACCTTTCAGTTGCGCTTCGCTCTGGAGGGCTTTGCCTGCGGCCTGGCGGCCGGGGTGATGACCGCTGAGGAGCTGGATATCCTCGAGGACAACGTCGAGCAGATGCGCCGTGAGCTGCGCGCGGGCGATTTCGAGCAGGCCACGCGGCTGGATTTCGAGTTCCACCAACGCATACTCGCTGCCAGCGGCAATCAGGCAATGTTCGCCCTGGTTACCTCCAGCGCCGATATCTTTCTGGAAAGCCAGAAGCTGCCGTTCATCCGCCCGGAGCGAGCGATGGAAACCTGGCAGGAGCACCGCAAGATCATCAAGGCCCTTGCCCGGCATGCCGCCGGCCCGGCGCAAAAGGCCATGCAGCAGCATATCCGCGCCGCCGCACTGCGCACCGGTATTGCCTTCACCACGCTGGGCGATTGAGGCCTACATTGGCGACTATTGAAAGGCTCAATCGTCAGTGCCTTTCGGTGTCACTCAAGCCGGGCTATGATGGCGCCACTTTTTTGCTTCCGAATCACGGAGACTCCTCATGAGCGAATTCATCACCAACGTCAGCGACGCCAGCTTCGACCAGGACGTCATCCAGGCTGAAGGTCCGGTTCTGGTCGACTATTGGGCTGAGTGGTGCGGCCCGTGCAAGATGATTGCACCGGTGCTCGACGAGATCGCCAAGGAATACCAAGGCAAGCTGAAGATCTGCAAACTGAACATCGACGAGAACCAGGAAACCCCGCCGAAGTACGGCGTGCGCGGTATCCCGACCCTGATGCTGTTCAAGAACGGCAACGTCGAAGCGACCAAGGTCGGCGCGCTGTCCAAGTCGCAGCTGGCTGCTTTCCTCGACAGCAACATCTGAGGCAAGTCGCTCTGGAAGAGGCCCCGCAATTGGCGGGGTTTTTTCGTTTTCGGGACTAGACGCTGTTTTTTCACGGTGTTAAATTCGACCCCGCTGCATCCTCCATGCAGCTCTCTGCACGCCGTCGCCGATTCATTCCTATACGAACTCGTTCGCGATCCTGTCGCCTTCTCTGCGGCGCGGCCTCTCAAGCTAACAGCTTTCTTCTCCTCTCGATGATCACGTCATTCCTATGAATCTGACCGAACTCAAGCAAAAGCCGATTGCCGAACTGCTGGACATGGCCGAACAAATGGGCCAGGAAAACATGGCTCGTTCGCGCAAGCAGGACATCATCTTCGCCCTGCTGAAAAAGCATGCCAAAAGCGGCGAGGAGATTTCCGGCGACGGCGTGCTGGAGATCCTCCAGGACGGTTTCGGCTTCCTGCGCAGTGCCGACTCTTCCTACCTGGCCGGCCCTGACGACATCTACGTCTCGCCCAGCCAGATCCGCCGTTTCAACCTGCGTACCGGTGACACCATCGTCGGCAAGATCCGTCCGCCGAAGGAAGGCGAGCGTTACTTCGCTCTGCTCAAGGTCGACAGCATCAACTTCGACCGTCCGGAGAACGCCAAGAACAAGATTCTGTTCGAGAACCTGACGCCGCTGTTCCCCAACAAGCGCCTGACCATGGAAGCCGGCAACGGCTCCACCGAGGACATCACCGGCCGTGTGATCGACCTCTGCGCGCCGATTGGCAAGGGCCAGCGCGGCCTGATCGTCGCTCCGCCGAAAGCGGGCAAGACGATCATGCTGCAGAACATCGCCTCGAACATCACCCGCAACAACCCCGAGTGCCACCTGATCGTCCTGCTGATCGACGAGCGCCCGGAAGAAGTGACCGAAATGCAGCGCACCGTGCGCGGCGAAGTGGTCGCCTCCACCTTCGACGAGCCGCCGACCCGCCACGTGCAGGTTGCCGAAATGGTGATCGAGAAGGCCAAGCGCCTGGTCGAGCACAAGAAGGACGTAGTCATCCTGCTCGACTCCATCACCCGCCTGGCGCGTGCCTACAACACCGTGATCCCGAGCTCCGGCAAGGTACTCACCGGTGGTGTCGACGCCCACGCCCTGGAGAAGCCGAAGCGCTTCTTCGGCGCCGCGCGTAACATCGAAGAAGGCGGCTCGCTGACCATCATCGCCACCGCGCTGGTGGAAACCGGCTCGAAGATGGACGAAGTGATCTACGAGGAATTCAAAGGCACCGGCAACATGGAGCTGATCCTCGATCGCCGTGTTTCCGAGAAGCGTGTGTTCCCGGCGATCAACATCAACAAGTCGGGCACTCGTCGTGAAGAGCTGCTGACCGGTGAGGAAGAGCTGTCGCGCATGTGGATTCTGCGCAAGCTGCTGCACCCGATGGACGAGATCGCGGCGATCGAGTTCCTGATCGACAAGCTGAAAGCGACCAAGACTAACGATGAGTTCTTCCTGTCGATGAAGCGCAAATAAGAGGATCTACTGCGCTTCGGTGATGCTGCGTTAAAAACCGACTCGGAATGCTCATGTACAAAAGTACACTCCGCTTCCTCGCCTGTTTTTGCCTTGCCTGACCTTCGCTCGCTACGATCCATTGCACCGCCACAAGGCCGGGGAAACCCGGCCTTGTCGTATCTGGAAGCTTTCAAGCCTTCTGAAAGCCCGACTTCGGCGCTAAACTTTGCGGCCGACTCTTGCCTGTCCGACACGAGGCTCCTGCATGCAGTATCGCGACCTGCGCGACTTCATCCGTGAACTGGAAAAGCGCGGCGAACTCAAGCGCATCCAGACCCCGGTATCGCCCGTTCTGGAAATGACTGAAATCTGCGACCGCACCCAGCGCAAGGGCGGCCCGGCGTTGCTGTTCGAACAGCCCACCGGCTTCGACGTGCCGGTGCTCGGCAACCTGTTCGGCACGCCCAAGCGCGTGGCGCTGGGCATGGGCGCCGAAGAAGTGTCCGAACTGCGCGAGATCGGCAAGCTGCTGGCCTTTCTCAAGGAGCCCGAGCCGCCGAAGGGACTGAAGGATGCCTGGAGCAAGCTGCCGATCTTCAAGAAGGTCATCAGCATGGCGCCCAAGGTGGTCAAGGACGCGCCATGCCATGAAGTGATCGAGGAAGGCGATGACGTCGACCTCGGCAAGTTACCGATCCAGCACTGCTGGCCGGGCGATGTGGCGCCGCTGATCACCTGGGGCCTGACCATCACCAAGGGCCCAAACAAGGAACGGCAGAACCTCGGCATCTACCGCCAGCAGGTGATCGGCCGCAACAAGGTGATCATGCGCTGGCTCAGCCACCGTGGTGGTGCGCTGGATTACCGCGAGTGGTGCCAGAAGCATCCGGACAAGCCTTATCCAGTGTGCGTCGCTCTGGGCGCCGACCCGGCGACCATTCTCGGCGCCGTTACGCCAGTGCCGGATACGCTCTCCGAATATGCTTTTGCGGGCCTGCTGCGCGGTCATCGCACTGAGCTGATCAAGGCGCGTGGTAGCGATCTGCAGGTGCCGGCCAGTGCCGAGATCGTCCTGGAAGGCGTGATCCATCCGGGTGAGACCGCGCCGGAAGGCCCCTACGGCGACCACACCGGCTACTACAACGAGGTCGATACCTTCCCGGTGTTCACCGTCGAGCGCATCACCCGTCGCCGCGATCCGATCTACCACAGCACCTACACCGGCCGGCCGCCAGATGAGCCGGCGATCCTCGGCGTAGCGCTGAACGAAGTGTTCGTGCCGATCCTGCAGAAGCAGTTCCCCGAGATCACCGATTTCTATCTGCCGCCGGAAGGCTGTTCCTACCGCATGGCGGTGGTGACCATGAAGAAGCAGTACCCGGGCCACGCCAAGCGCGTAATGCTCGGTGTGTGGTCGTTCCTGCGACAGTTCATGTACACCAAGTTCGTTATCGTCACCGACGACGATATCAACGCACGGGACTGGAATGACGTGATCTGGGCGATTACCACGCGCATGGACCCCAAGCGCGACACGGTGATGATCGACAACACGCCGATCGACTACCTCGACTTCGCCTCGCCGATCTCCGGCCTGGGTTCGAAGATGGGCCTGGACGCCACCCACAAGTGGCCCGGTGAAACCACTCGCGAGTGGGGCCGCGCCATCGAGAAGGATCCGGCCGTGGTGGCGCGTGTCGACGCGCTGTGGAGCGAGCTGGGAATCGATTGATGAACGTCACCCTGCAACCTTCCGGCGTCACCCTCTCGCTGCAGCCGGGCGAACGCATCCTCGATGGTGCTCGGCGCCTGGGCTACGACTGCCCACAAAGCTGTCGCAACGGTAACTGCCATATCTGCGCTGCGCTGCTGGTTGAAGGCCGTGTCAGGCAAAACGGCGTGGAGCTGGACCATGGTGAGCTGTTCACCTGCCTGGCCGAGCCGCTGGAAGATTGCGTGCTGCACTGGGACGGTGTGCTGGCGCCGGGCGAGCTGCCGGTGCGCGAGCTGAGCTGCCAGGTGGTCGAATGCCAGGATGTGGGCGGCGACGTGTTCCGCGTACGCTTGCGTACCCCGGCCGGCAAAGCGCCGCGTTATCACGCCGGGCAGTACCTGCTACTGCAGCGCCCGGATGGCGAGATGGCGGCGTTCTCACTGGCTTCGGCGCCACATGCCGGGCGTGATCTGGAGTTGCACATCCTCGCCCGCGAAGACAGCAGCATCGCCCTGTTGGAGCAGTTGCGTGCAGCCGGTATGGCGCGCGTGCAGATGCCCTACGGTGATACCCACCTCGCCGATCTGCCCGATGGACCGCTGGTGCTGATCGCCGCCGGCACCGGTATGGGTCAGATGCATAGTCTGATCGAGCATTGCCGCGCCGCCGGTTTCGCTCACCCCGTACACCTGTACTGGGGCGCACGTCGGCCCGACGACTTCTATCAGCTGCCGCACTGGGCCGAGTGGCAACAGCTGGATAATCTGCACCTGCACCAGGTGGTCAGCGACCAGTGCGGCTGGCAGGGCCGTTGCGGCCTGTTGCACGAAGCCGTACGCGAAGACTTCCCCGACCTCAAGGCCCTGCACGTTTATGCCAGCGGCTCGCCGACGATGGTCTACGCCACGCTCGATGCGCTGGTCGAAGCGGGGATGGACGCCCACCAGATGCGCGCCGACGTGTTTGCCTACGCGCCGCGGCCGTAGCCGCAGAGGCGGGTGCAACCCGCCCTGCGCGGTTCAGTAAACCCTTACTACCACCTTGCCCGCCTGTCTTGCGTCCATTGGGTTTTGGCTTTCCCGTCCTGGCTTAGCGCGCCGATTAAAGTTGGCACTTTCCGATTCGCTGTTGGGTCGTAACTGATGTAGGGGATGGCGAAGCAGCGAGGGCATTGCCAGGCATTGGCTTCGCAGCAGTGTTACACCCTGCATAGGATCGGCAGCCGCACATGGGTTGCCGGTTTCAGGCGCGCCGCTCCATCGTGGGCCGCCACAGACATGCGAGGAGATTGCCATGGGCTTGGGAACCATACTGCTGATCATTCTGCTTCTGATGCTGGTTGGTGCGCTCCCGGCGTGGCCGCATAGCCGCAGTTGGGGTTATGGGCCCACTGGTGGCTTGGGGCTGGTGCTGGTTATCGTGCTGGTGCTAGTGCTGCTCGGTTACGTGTGAGCCGGCGCCGGCGTCGTTGACGCAGGCGGTCGCCACCAGCGTTTTTCGTCGTTGACGGCCTGGCGGGCTAAGGTGGGCAGCTTCCAGTTCGCGTCAGTCGCCAATGGATCTGGCGGCTGCAGGCCCTGACGGTCGCAATGAATCTTGGATCTTCTGACGGTGTGGAGTCGCAGGAGCGGGTTGCCCCGCCCCTGAGCGTTTTAGCGAATCTCCACCACCACCTTGCCCACCGCCTTGCGCTGACCAAGTGCATTGATCGCTTCGCCGCCGCGCTCAAGCGGGAAGGTCTGCGACACCAGTGGCTTGAGTTTACCTTCGGCGTGCCAGGCGAACAGCTGCTGGAAGTTCGCGGCGTTGTCCTGCGGCTGGCGCTGAGCGAAGGAGCCCCAGAATACGCCGACCAGTGATGCGCCCTTGAGCAGTGGCAAGTTGGCCGGCAGGGCCGGGATGCCGCCGCCGGCGGCGAAACCCACTACCAGGAAACGGCCGTTCCAGCCGATGCTGCGGAAGGCTTCCTCGAACAGCGTGCCGCCTACCGGGTCGTAGATCACGTCTACGCCCTGGCCGCCGGTGAGCTTCTTCACCTCGTCCTTGAGACTGTGTTCGCTGTAGTTGATCAGCTCGTCGGCGCCGGCCTTGCGCGCCACTTCCAGTTTCTCGGTGCTGCTCGCTGCGGCGATGACCTTGGCGCCCATGGCCTTGCCGATTTCCACCGCGGCCAGACCGACGCCGCCGGAGGCGCCGAGCACCAGCAAGGTTTCACCCGGTTGCAGGTTGGCGCGTTGCTTGAGGGCATGCATCGAGGTGCCGTAGGTCATGCCGAAGGCGGCTGCGGTGGTCAGGTCCATGCTCTTGGGTACTGGCAGCACGTTGTAGGCCGGTACGGCGACTTCTTCGGCGAAGCCGCCCCAGCCGGTCAGCGCCATGACCCGGTCACCGGCGCGCAGGTGGCTGACTTTCTCGCCCACGGCCTTGACCACGCCGGCTACCTCGCCGCCCGGGGCGAAGGGGAAGGGCGGCTTGAACTGGTATTTGCCTTCGATGATCAGTGTGTCGGGGAAGTTGACCCCGGCGGCCTGCACCTCGATCAGCACCTCGTTTTTCTTCGGTTCGGGGCTCGGCAGGTCTTCCAGTACCAGGGTGTTGGCAGGGCCGAAGGCTTTGCACAGCAGGGCTTTCATCAAGGTCATTCCTCTTACAGGGTGCCTTGCAGTGTAGAAAGCGCCCGCTGAGGGTCAACGAGCATGCCGATGCCTGATAGGTCGGCATAAGCGCCGGGCTTGGGTGCGGGCCTGTGGATGGCTATGCTAGGCACATCCCCGATGGAGTGCCGAACGTGAAACTGTTGACCGCCCTGCTGCTGAGCCTGTCGATCTGCCTGCCTGCCCTGGCCTCTTCGGAAAAGAAGGAGGAGGCTCCTGCGACGATTTATCACAACCTGACGCCAGCCTTGATCGGCAACCTCGCGGATCAAGGCAATCGTCTGAAGTTCTTCAAGGCCGATGTGTCCCTGCGGGTGACCGGCACCGAGGCCGAGGAGAAGCTCAAGCAGCATGAACCGCTGATCCGCCATCAGATGGTGATGCTGTTCTCGGCGCAGACCAGCGAGATCATCAACGCGCCCGATGGCCGTGAGAACCTGCGCCTGGAGGCCTTGAAGCAGGTGCAGGACGCGATCAATGGCGAAGAGGGCAAGCCCATCGTCGAAGACCTGCTGTTCAACAATCTGATTATTCAGTGAAAGGGTGCGGCTTCAGCAGCGTGATTTTCGCGGCTGAAGCCGCTCCTACATGTTGTTCAGGCCATCTGCGCCAGGGTCTTGCGAAAGCGGCTCAGCGCCGCGACGAAGAACAGCGCGCCGATGCCGGCGATGGCCAGCATATAGGGCCAGACGATGGGCAGCCCCGCACCGCGATAGAGAATGGCCTGGGCTAGCGCGACGAAGTGAGTGGTCGGCGCCGCCAGCATGATCTGCTGCACCAGCTCGGGCATGCTCTCGCGTGGCGTGGTGCCGCCGGAGAGGATCTGCAGCGGCAGCAGCACCAGGATGATCAGCAGGCCCAGTTGCGGCATCGAGCGCGCTACCGTGCCGAAGAAGATGCCCATCGAGGTGGTGGCGAAAAGGTGCAGTGCCGCCCCGGCCAGGAACAGAGCAATTGAGCCTTCGATCGGCACCTGCAGCCATCCCTGCACCACCAGCAGCAGTGACAGGGCTGCAGCCGCCAGCACCACCAACCCCATCGACCAGACCTTGGCCAGCATGATTTCCAGTGGCGTCACCGGCATCACCAGCAGGTGTTCCACGGTGCCATGCTCGCGTTCGCGGATCAGCGCCGCACCAGTGAGGATGATCGACAGCATGGTGATCTGGTTGATCACTTCCATCACCGAGCCGAACCAGGCGCGCGTCAGGTTGGGGTTGAACTGTATGCGCAGCGCCAGTTCGGCCGGCTGCTGCAGCTCGCCACGGTAGCGGCGGACGAACTCGGCCACTTCGCTGGCGCCGATGTTCTGGATGTAGCCGGCACCGGTGAAGGCCATGCTTACCTGCGTCGCATCGACATTGAGCTGGATTGCCGGGCTGCGACCGGCGAGCACGTCGCGCTGAAAATTCGGCGGAATGTTCAGGGTAAAGGTGTAGCGCCCGGCATCCATGCCGCGATCCATCTCGCTCAGGTCGATGCGTTCCGGGGTACGGAAATAGGGCTCCTGAAAGGCCTGGATCAGGCGCTCTGAGAGTTGCGACTGGTCTTCGTCGACCACGGCGATGGCGGCGTTGTGCAGGCTCTCCGGCATGCTGGTGGCGGCCGAGTAGACGCCCATGCTGAAGGCCCAGAGGATCAGCAACACCAGCGCCAGGTCATGCTGCAGGCTGCGCAGCTCCTTGATGCCGAGGTACAGGATATTGGCCAGGCGCTCCATCAGACCTCCTGTTTGCGCAGCAGGCTGGCGCTGAGCAGCGTCAGCAGCGGGATGGTCAGTGCCAGGGCGGCGAAGTAGCCGGCCAGGTCCTGCAGCTCCAGTGCCTTGGAGAAGATGCCGCGGCTGATCACCAGAAATTGCGAGGTCGGGTAGAGCTGGCCGATCACCGCGCCTGCGCCTTCCAGCGAGGCGACCGGGTAGATCAGTCCGGAGAACTGGATGGCCGGCAGCAGGGTGACGATGGCGGTGCCGAAGACCGCGGCGATCTGGCTCTTGGTGAAGGTCGACATCAGCAGGCCGAGGCCTGTGGCGCACGCCAGGTAGAGCAGGGCGCCGGCCAGCAGGGTCAGCGGGTTGCCCTTGAGCGGCACGTCGAACACGGTGACTGCCAGCAGCGCCAGGAGGATGAAGTTGAACAGGCCCAGGGCGATGTAGGGCAGTTGCTTGCCGAGCAGGAATTCCAGGCGGGTGACCGGGGTGACGTAGAGGTTGATGATCGAGCCCAGTTCCTTCTCGCGCACTACACCGAGGGCCGTGAGCATCGCCGGAATCAGCATCAGCAGCAGCGGAATTACTGCCGGCACCATGGCCTTGAGGCTCTCCACGTCCGGGTTGTAGCGGTAGCGCACTTCCAGCTCGGCGGCGTTGGCTGCTTGCGGCTGCGGCGAACGCCGCGCCAGTTCGCTCAGGTAGTGCTGGTGCAGGCCGGTCACGTAGCCCTTGATGGTTTCTGCGCGGGTCGGCATGGCGCCGTCGATCCACATGCCGATCTGCGGGCTGGCGCCGCGCTTGAGGTCGCGGCCGAAGTTCGGCGGAATCTCCACCGCCAGGCTGATGTCTCCGTTGCGCAGGCGTCGTTCCAGCTCGTCGTAATCGGAGAGCGGCGTTTTCTCCAGGAAGTAGCGCGATCCGGACAGGTTCAGGTGGTATTCCTGGCTGGTGGTGGTCTGGTCGCGATCCAGCACGGCGAAGGTCAGGTCTTCGACGTCGAGGCTGATGCCGTAGCCGATGATGAACAGCAGCAATACCGTGCCAAGCAGCGCCATGCCACCGCGAATTGGGTCGCGGCGCAGCTCCAGCGCCTCGCGGCGGGCGTAGCTGAGCAGGCGGCGCAGGCTGAAGCGCTGACGCTGTGCTGGCGGCGCCTGTTCCAGTGGCGGCGCCTCGCTGACCGGTTGCTCGCCGACAGCCTCCTGCAGGTAGGCGATGAAGGTGGCTTCCAGGCTGTCCAGCCCGCGTTTTTCCATCAGGCCTTGCGGCGTGTCGCTGTCGAGTACCTTGCCGGCGTGCATCAGCGAGATGCGATCGCAGCGCAGCGCCTCGTTCATGAAGTGGGTAGAGATGAAGATGGTCACGCCGTCCTGGCGCGACAGGTCGAGCATCAGTTGCCAGAAGCCGTCACGGGCGACCGGGTCGACCCCCGAGGTGGGTTCGTCGAGGATCAGGATCTCCGGCTTGTGGATCACCGCCACGGCCAGCGACAGGCGCTGGCGGATGCCCAGGGGCAGGCGTTCGGGGAGCATGTCCATGACCTCGCCGAGGTCGAAGCGTGCGGCCATCTGCGTCACACGCGGCTCGATCTCCTCGGCCGGGACATGGAACAGCTGGGCATGCAGTACCAGGTTCTGCCGAACCGTCAGCTCGCCATACAGGGAGAACGCCTGGGACATGTAGCCGACGCGCTTGCGCGTGGCCATGTCACGCGGGTCGACCGCTTGGCCGAACAGCAGCGCCTCACCCTCGCTGGCCGGTAGCAGGCCGGTGAGCATCTTCATGGTGGTGCTCTTGCCGCAGCCGTTGGAGCCGAGAAAACCAAAAATCTCGCCACGGCGGATGCGAAACGACACCGAATCGACGGCGACGAAATCACCGAAGCGCATGGTCAGGCCCTTGGCTTCGATGGCGATCTCGTTGCTGTCTTGCAGGGGTGGAATGACCACCTGCTGATGGCCGCTGCGGCGTTCCTCGGGCAGCAGGGCGATAAAGGCCTGCTCCAGGCTGACGCTGTTGGTGCGTGCGCGCAGTTCCGCCGGGCTGCCTTCGGCCAGCACGCGGCCGGCATCCATCGCCACCAGATGGTCGAAGCGCTCGGCCTCCTCCATGTAGGCGGTGGCCACCAGCACGCTCATCTGCGGGCGCTGCGTGCGGATGCGCGCGATCAGCTCCCAGAACTGGTTGCGTGATAGCGGGTCGACGCCAGTGGTCGGCTCGTCGAGGATCAGTAGATCTGGGTCATGAATCAGCGCGCAGCACAGCCCGAGCTTCTGTTTCATGCCGCCGGACAACTTGCCCGCCGGGCGCTCGCGGAAGGCCGCCATGCCGGTGCTGCGCAGCAGGTCGTCGATGCGCCGTTCGCGTTCGGCGGCGTCCTGGCCGAACAGGCGACCGAAGAAATCCAGGTTCTCGAACACCGACAACGTCGGATACAGGTTCTTGCCCAGGCCCTGCGGCATATAGGCGATATGCGGGCAGACGCGGCGGCGATGGCGGGCATCGGCCATGTCACCACCGAGCACCTCGATGTTGCCTTCCTGAAGCTTGCGCGCCCCGGCGATCAGCGCCAGCAGGCTGGACTTGCCGACGCCGTCCGGGCCAATCAGGCCGACCATGCCACGGGCCGGCAGGGCCAGATCTATCTGCTGCAGGGCGTGGGTCTGGCCATAGCGCAGGCCGACGCCGCTCAGGCGTGCGACCGGCGCGTTCATTGCGGAACCTTGATCGCCAGATGTGCAGGCCATTCAGCCTCAGGGTCGAGGCGCAGGTAGGCCATGCCGGGCACACCGGTCTTCACCTGCTGCAGGTGCTTGCTCAGCAGCTCGGGGTCGATGCGCGCCTTGACCCGGAACATCAGTTTCTCGCGCTCGCTGGCGGTTTCCACGGTTTTCGGCGTGAACTGGGCGACGCTGGCGACATAACTGACCTTGGCCGGGATCACGTATTGCGGCGCGGCGTCGATCACCAGGCGCACCTCGCTGCCCAACGCGACGCGGCCGGCCTGGCGCTCGGGCAGGAAGAAGGTCATGTAGACGTCGGTCAGATCCACCAGGTTGAGCAGCTTGCCGCCGGCACCGAGCACTTCGCCGGGTTGAGTGACGCGATACTGTACGCGCCCGGCGCGTGGCGCCTTGAGCTGGCTGTCGTCGATGTCCACCTGCAGCCTCTCGACGCTGGCGCGGGCCGCTTCGGTCGCCGATTGCGCTTCGATGGCCTGCGACTGGGCTGCAGCTATGCCGGCCTCGGCCGAGCTGACCTGAGCGCGGGCGGCGGCCAGCGCGGCCTCGGCACTCTGCAGGCGGGCCAGATCGTCATCCAACGTCTGCTGAGGCAGGGCGTTGCGCTTGACCAGCGTGGCGCTGCGCGCGTGACGTTTGCGCGCGGCATCCAGCTCAGCCTGGCGTTGGTGCACCACGGCCTCGGCGGCAAGTTTTTCGCTTTGACGCAGGCTGATCTGGCTGGCGGCGGTGATCTGGCCATTCTCTGCCTGGCGCAACTGGGCACGGGCCTGGGCCAGCTGGGCTTCGAGCACCTGGGTGTCCATGCGCGCGAGAATCTGGCCGGGCTCGACGAAGTCACCTTCGTCGACCTCGATGCTGGCGACGCGCCCGGCGAGTTTGGTCGCCACATCCACTTCGGTGGCTTCGATGCGCCCGTTACCGCTGGCGAAACCCTCGCCCAGCCCCGCCGGGCGCAGTTGCCACCAGGCTGCGGCCGCCAGCAAGGCCAGGCTGGCGGCGAACAGATAGGGCAGGCGGCGTTTTGCGTTGGTCATCTCGGCTTCCCTGTAGCGCCCCATGGCTGGAGGCTTTCACGACATTTCCATTGTCTGCCTGATGCGCCTCAGGGTGCTTGATGCAGGTCAAGCGGGGATGGCTGCCACAGGCAAGTACGGTTGCGACCCTCATGCTTGGCGCAATATAGCGCCTGATCTCCCTGGGCGAGAAACTCGCCTGGCTGTTCGTCCTTGACCGGGGCGACCACGGTGATGCCGATGCTCAGGGTCAGCCGGCCGAACGGGCTGGCGGGGTGGGGGATATCCAGGTCGGCGATCATCGTGTGAATGCGCCCAGCGACCTGCTCGGCACCGTCCAGGTTGGTGTTGGCCAAGATGATGGCGAATTCCTCGCCACCATAGCGGCAGGCAGTGTCGCCTTCACGTTGCAGGCTCTCGCGCAGGACGCTACTGACGCGGCGCAGCGCATCGTCGCCAGCCAGGTGGCCGAGGGCGTCGTTGTAGGCCTTGAAGTGGTCGATATCCAACATCAGCAGCGCCAGGGGCGCATCGAGACGGCGCAGGCGGCGCCATTCGGCCAGCAGTTGCTGATCGAAATAGCGGCGGTTGTACAGCCCAGTCAGACCGTCCAGCTGTGAGAGGCGCTGCAGCTGCGCTTCCAACTGCAGGCGCTCGCTGTTGTCGCGGGAGACGGCGATCAGGTATTCGCGGTCGTGCAACTGCACCAACTGGGTGTTGATTTCGGCCGGCTGGCGACTGCCATCGCGGCGAATCAACTCGCGCTGGAAAATCCGCGAGAGGTTGTTGCTTTGCGCCTGGCGCGCCTGTTCCAGCCAGCGGTGAAAGCCTGGCAGGAGCTTCTCCGGATCATCGCGCAGCAGCTCGGCGAACTGTTCGGGGCGGTAGCCGAGCGTGGCGTAGGTTGCCTGATTCATGTGCAGCAGCTCGCGGGTATTGCTGTCGAAGATGAACAGTCCGTCATGGCTGGAGTCGGTCAGGTCCAGTACCAGTTGTAACCGCTCGCGGTTCTCGCGCAGGCGCTGCTCGGTTTCTTCACGGCGTTCGGCCTCCAGCTTGAAGCGGCGGTTGGCCTGCTGCAGGGCATGGGCTCGGCGGCTGTTCTCCAGCGCCAAAGCCAGGGCGGCAACCAGCAGCAGGCTGATGGTCAGGCTGGCACCGAGCACGACGTCGGGCAGCGGCGAGTCCAGTTGATCGAGCAGTTCTTCGGTGGGGCTCAGGCGCAGGCTGAAGCCCTGGTTGTTGAGCAGGCTCAGGCCCAGTTGCAGACTGTGCCGCGCATTGTCGGTCGCAGCGCCATGACGAAACAGGCTATGGCCGTTCTCCAGCAATTCGAGGTTGAAGGCTTCGCGGTCGATCTGGGTGAGTAGCTGCAGCATCAGCGGCTCGACGCGAAATACGCCCTGCAGGAAGCCGTCGAACACCTTGCTGCCATTCAGCTCGCGGTACAGCGGTGTGTAGAGGACGAAGGCACGTCCGCCCTGCACCAGATCGAAGCTGTTGGAGAAGCGCTGTTCACCGTTCTCACGAGCTTCCATCGCCAGTGGGTAGTTGGGGTGCTCCGGGTACAGGCGAAAATTCAGCGCGGCTTCGTTGCCGGCCACCGGCAGCAACCAACGCATATGCAGGTCGGGGCCGACCCATTGGATCGACTGGTAGGCGGGAAAGCCGCGCAGGGCACGCTCCACTTCTTCGTCCCAACTGGCGCGTGGCAGACGGCCGAGACTGTTCCATAAGCGGGCGATACGCTCGAGGCTGGCCACTTCCAAGTGCAGCGTGCTTTCCAGCTGCCGTGCCAGGCTACGTGCCTGGTAGCCGACCCGCTCGTCGACGCGCTGTTGTTGCACGGATTCGATCTGGCGCCAAAGCAGCACGCTGGCGCTGCTCAGCACCAGTAACAGTAGCGCCAGCGCAAGGCGCGCTGGCCAGGCGGAGGATGCTGGCATGGATAACTCCCTTGGCATGCTGTGGTGATAGCACAGTGCCGTAGGTGACTCAACGCATGGCGAGAATTGCCGTCCATTCGGACTCGGCCACCGGCATCACCGACAGGCGGCTGCCGCGTTGTACCAAGGCCAGCTCGGCCAATAGCGGGTTGTTCTTCAGGTGTTGCAGCGGCAGTACCTCGTCGAAGGCTTCGACGAACTCGACGTCCAGGGCGCTCCAGGGGTTCTTCTCGGCGCTGGCCTTGGGGTCATGGTAGTGGCTGTGCGGGTCCAGCGCGGTTGGGTCGGGGTACACCTCGCCGGCAATGCGCGCGATACCGGCGATACCGGGTTGCGGGCAGCTGGAGTGGTAGAAGAAGAACAGGTCGCCCGGTTGCATTGCGCGCATGAAGTTTCGCGCCTGGTAATTACGCACGCCATCCCAGCGCGTTTTGCCCAGTCGTTGCAGGTCATGGATGGACAATTCATCGGGTTCGGACTTCATCAGCCAATAAGGCATGAACTTTGCTCCTGCAGGTCTGTCCGTAAGCGGACGCTCGTTTGAGGGGGATCTCCGACGGCCGGTTGGCGTCGGAAATTGCACAGTGCTTGGCACTGAAGGAAAATGCCCGGCTAAACGCTTGGCGCTGTCGTATTGCATAAAACAATAACGCGCGACCAACGCGCGCATTGCCTTGAAGGGGGAGGCAATAAATGAAACGCAAGCCAGATCTTTTGTGGGTTCTCGTCGTACTGTTCAGCCTGGGCGTGGTTACCACGGGTTACACCCAGAGCCTTTGGGAGCGTCAAAACGACGCTTCGGTCAATGTAACGCAGCAGCCCTGATTCACTGGCTGTCCGCGTAAGCGCCGCAGGGAACGCGGTGCAGCATCCTTCGCTTCAATACCACGCCTTATCCGTCACCGTTGCCTGCAAGGGCACGTCCCAGCTGGCCATGGCCAGTTCATCCACCCGCTGACATTCATGCGCCAGACCCAGTAGTGTCGGCATGTGCCAATTTTTGCGCATGCGCAGATAAGCCAGGCTGCGGTCGTAGAAACCGCCGCCCATGCCCAGGCGTCCGCCGCGATCATCGAAGCCCACCAGCGGCAGCAGCACCAGATCCAACGCCCACACCTTGCGTTGGCGTTTGGGTTGCGGGCGCGGCTCGAGGATGCGGAAGCGATTGCCCGCCAGTTTCTCGTGCTGGCTGACGCGCTGAAACACCATCTTGGTGCGCGGCCAGGCGCTGAGCACCGGCAGGTAGGTGCGCTTGCCGCGTTTCTGTGCGGCGGCCAGCAGCGGGCGCGGGTCGATCTCGCCGTCATTGGGCAGGTACAGGGCGATATGCCTGGCGCGGCGAAACTGCGGGCTTTGCGCCAGCTGGCGGTACAGGTTGCGTGCGGCAATGCGTTGCTGGCTGCGGCTGAGCGCGCGACGACGTTGACGCAGCACGCGGCGCAGTTGCGGGCGACTGAGAGTGGCTGGCGTAGTCATGAGGTGTGGCAGGGGCGAGGCGAGTAGCAGTGCTGAAGGCTGCTGCTGGAAAGGATGACTTCCCGACGTGCCGCTGTCGGTTTAGCCCTTGAACCCGAAAGTTCAAGGTGGAGGTTGCAGGAGGCGTTAAGGCTTTCCGTCAGGCGGACATGCACACCGGCCCCAACGTGCAACCCCCGTGGTTGTGCGTATCGGCTCAGGGACATCACCGACTGGCGCACACCCCAGGAAGTTGCGCCCAGTATACCCGAACAGAGGGTCTGCGGGGCGGCCTGCGACGAACAGGCAGGCATGACGGTGCTCAGGCGCTCGGGTCGTCGGCCAGTGCATGGTCGACGCGATCGAGCAGATCGCGCACCTGCTGGCGGGTGGAGTTGGCGTCCTGATCCAGGCGCTGTTGCTTGTGCAGCAGGTCGTGAGTGATGTTCAGTGCGGCCATCACGGCAACACGATCAGCACCAATCACTTTGCCGCTGGTGCGGATCTCGCGCATCTTGCCATCCAGATAACGGGCAGCACTCTCCAGATTGGCGCGTTCATCCTGCGGGCAGGCGATGCAATATTCTTTGTCCAGAATGTGGACGGTCACGGTGTTCGACTGGGTCATGAGTCCTGCTCCAGGGCTTTAAGGCGCGAAATCATCGATTCGACCTTGTGCCGGGCCATTTCGTTCTTTTCGATCAGATGGGCGCGTTCCTCGCGCCAGGCCTGTTCATTCGCCAGCAGGAGTCGGTTGTGAGCCTTAAGCTGCTCGACACGCTGGATCAGCAGTTCCAGCTTGGCGGTCAATGCGTGCAGATCGGCGTCTTCCATGGGCTCTCGCTATGGGAGGGAATGGCTGGACTATATAGGCCTGTCCCGGCTACGGGTCAAACCACGGATAGCAGTGGTGTGATGCAGATGGCGGCATCACCCTGGCGGCCTCGGATGGTCTTGCCGCGTCTGCCGGTGCTAGGATACGAGGCCTCCATTCTAGAGATTGCGCCGTCTGGCGCCTAGCTATCTATGTCGATTCCAAGCTCTCCCTACGCCGCCTTCGCCGCTTTGCTCAACAGCGCCGGGCATTCCGTTTCCCCTGCTGAACTGCATGGTCTGCTGCTCGGTCGCAGCTGCGCTGGCGCGGGCTTCGATGCCGATGCCTGGCTGCTCGACGCTGCCGATCTGCTCGGCGGCGAGCCGCAGGATAGCGTGCGCCAGGCGCTGATCGGTCTGCAGGAGATGGTCAAGGGTGAGCTGTGCAGCGAAGACGTCACCGTGGTGCTGTTGTTGCCGGATGACGAAACCCCGCTGGCGCAGCGCGCAACCGCTCTGGGCCAGTGGTGCCAGGGTTTTCTCGGTGGCTTTGGCCTGACCGTTCGCGACGGTGCGCTGAGCGCCGAAGCCATGGAAGTGTTGCAGGATCTCTCCGCCATCGCCCAGGTGCAGAGCGCTCTGGAAGAATCGGAAGATGGCGAGAGCGATTACATGGAGGTGATGGAGTACCTGCGTGTGGCGCCGCTGCTGCTGTTCACCGAGTGCGCCAAGCCCGCGGCGCCCGCTGCCAAACCCTCCCTGCACTGATTTTCGTCGGAGCCTGCCTTGATCAGCATCCCCAAGTCCGAATATGCCCGTCGGCGCAAGGCGCTGATGGCGCAGATGGAGCCCAACAGCATTGCCATCTTGCCGGCGGCACCGGTGTATATCCGTAACCGTGACGTCGAGCATGTCTACCGCCAGGACAGCGACTTCCAGTACCTCACCGGTTTCCCCGAGCCGGAGGCGGTGATGGCGCTGATTCCTGGCCGCGAGCACGGTGAATATGTGTTGTTCTGCCGTGAACGCGACCCGGAGCGTGAGTTGTGGGACGGCCTGCGCGCCGGTCAGGATGGCGCGGTGAAGCATTTCGGTGCCGACGATGCCTTTCCCATCGGCGACATCGACGACATTCTCCCGGGGCTGATCGAAGGTCGCGAGCGTGTCTACTACGCCATCGGTAGTAACCAGGAGTTCGATCATCGGCTGATGGAATGGGTCAACCACATCCGCGGCAAAGCTCGCCAGGGCGCCACGCCGCCGAACGAGTTCGTTGCCCTCAACCATCTGCTGCACGACATGCGCCTGTACAAGTCGGCTGCCGAGGTGAAGGTGATGAAGGAGGCGGCCGAGATCAGTGCGCGCGCCCACATCCGCGCGATGCAGGCGAGTCGCGCCGGGCTGTTCGAATATCACCTGGAAGCCGAGCTGGATTACGAGTTCCGCAAGGGTGGGGCGAAGATGCCGGCCTACGGCAGCATCGTCGCTGCTGGCCGCAATGCCTGCATTCTGCACTATCGCGAGAATGACGCGGCGCTCAAGGACGGCGATCTGGTATTGATCGACGCTGGCTGCGAGATCGACTGCTACGCCAGCGACATCACCCGCACCTTCCCGGTCAGCGGCAAGTTCTCGCCCGAGCAGAGGGCCATCTATGAGCTGGTGCTCAAGGCCAACGAGGAAGCGTTCAAGTTCATCGCGCCAGGCAAGCACTGGAACGAAGCCCACGAGGCCACCGTGCGCGTGATCACTGCCGGTCTTGTCGAGCTGGGCCTGCTCGAGGGTGACGTCGACGAGCTGATCGCCAACGAAGCCTACAAACCTTTCTATATGCATCGCGCCGGCCACTGGCTGGGTATGGACGTGCACGATGTTGGCGACTACAAGGTCGGCGGCGAGTGGCGCGTGCTGGAAGTCGGTATGGCGATGACCGTCGAGCCGGGCATCTACATCGCCCCCGACAACGACAAGGTCGCCAAGAAATGGCGCGGCATCGGCGTGCGCATCGAAGACGACGTGGTGGTGACCAAGAAAGGCTGCGAGATTCTCACCAACGGTGTGCCCAAGTCGGTCGCCGAAATCGAGGCGTTGATGGCTGCCGCGCGTAGCGAGGCGGCCTGAGCCTATGTCACGCGTACAGCTGGCGATTATCGGCGGCGGTCTGGTCGGTGCCAGCCTGGCGCTGGCCCTGCAGGAGACGGCGCGTCAGCGTGGCTGGCGCATCGCTCTGATCGAACCCTTCGCGCCGGGCAGCGAATACCAGCCCAGCTATGACGCGCGTTCCACTGCGCTGTCCTATGGCAGTCGGTTGATCTACGAGCGTCTCGGTCTGTGGCAGAGCATCGCCCAGCGGGCCGAGCCGATTCAGCAGATCCATGTGTCCGACCGCGGCCGCTTCGGCGCCACGCGCCGGCCAGCCGTCGAGGAAGGCGTGCCGGCGCGCGGTTACGTGGTGGAGAACGCCTGGATCGGCCCCTGCCTGTGGCAGGCGCTGGATGCGGATGTGATCGAATGGCGCTGCCCGGCCGAAGTGGTCGGCATGCAGCGCCTCGACGATGGCTATCGCCTGACCCTGAACGACGAAACCTGCCTTGACTGCGACCTGGCGATTCTTGCCGATGGTGGGCGTTCCGGTTTGCGCGAGCAGCTCGGTATCGGCGTCAGCAGCAAGCCTTACGGGCAGAGTGCGCTGATCGCCAACGTCAGCCCGCTGGAGGCGCATCGTGGGCAGGCCTTCGAGCGCTTCACCGATGACGGCCCGATGGCGCTGCTGCCCTTGAGCGACAACCGCTGCGCGCTGGTCTGGACGCGCGCCGCCGCTGACGCCGAGCGCCTGCTGCGCGCCATCGAGGCCAGCTTTCTCAGAGAGTTGCAGCAAGCCTTCGGTTATCGCCTGGGCGCCTTGCAGCAGGTCGGTGCGCGACATCTCTACCCGCTGAGTCTGGTCGAGGCGCAGGAGCAGGTGCGTCCGCATCTGGTGGTGTTGGGCAACGCCGCGCACAGCCTGCACCCTATCGCTGGCCAGGGCTACAACCTGTCGCTGCGCGATACCCTGGCGTTGGCCGAAGTCATCATTGGTAGCGAGGCCGCACTGGGCGAACTCGCCACCCTGCAGCGATACCAACAAAGGCAGCAGCTCGATCAACAGAAGACTGTCGGCTTCTCCGATCAGGTAACGCGCCTGTTCAGCAACGCGCAGCCGCTGCTGACCGCCGGGCGTAACCTGGGCTTGCTCGGCCTCGATCTGCTACCGCCAGCCAAGCGCTGGTTCGCCCGGCAGGCCATGGGTATGGGAACCCGTAATCTATGACCGGCCCCGAAGTGTGCGCTGTGCGCACTAGCCGGAAGCCAGGGTGCGCACGGCGCACTCTGGGGTGTAAGGAGTGATATGCGCGCGGATCTGATCATCGTCGGTGCCGGTATGGTCGGCAGCACCCTGGCTCTGGCGCTGGAGCACAGCGGTCTGGATATTCTGATCGTCGACGGCAGCCCGCTGAGCGTGTCGCCCTTCGATGCGCAGGCGCCGTTCGAGCCGCGCGTCAGCGCATTGTCGATGGCCAGCCAGCGCATTCTCGAGCGCCTGGGCGCCTGGCCAGGCATCGCTGCACGGCGTGCTTGCCCCTATGGCGAGATGCGCGTGTGGGATGGCTCCGGCACCGGCAGCATTCACTTCGCTGCCGCCAGCGTGCATGCCGATACTCTGGGCCATATCGTCGAGAACCGTGTGGTGCAGGACGCTTTGCTAGAACGTCTGCACGACAGCCAGATCGGCTTGTTACCCGGCGCACGCCTGGAGCAACTGCGCCGCAGCGGCGACGACTGGCTGCTGACGCTTACCGATGGCCGTCAGTTGCGTGCACCGTTGCTGGTCGCGGCCGACGGCGCCAACTCCGCGGTGCGTCGCCTGGCCGGTTGCGCTACGCGCGAATGGGATTATCTGCACCACGCCATCGTGACCAGCGTGCGCTGCGAGCGTGCGCACCAGGCCACTGCCTGGCAGCGTTTCACCGATGACGGTCCGCTGGCCTTCCTGCCGCTGGCCGGGCCGGCCGGCGAGCACTGGTGCTCGATCGTCTGGTCCACCGTACCGGTCGAGGCTGAGCGCTTGATGGCGCTGGACGATGAGGCCTTCTGCGCCGAGCTGGGCAAGGCGTTCGAATCCCGCCTGGGCAAGGTGCTGCATGCCGATCGCCGTCTGTGCATCCCGCTGCGTCAACGCCATGCCAAGCGTTACGTGGAGCCGGGGCTGGCGCTGATCGGCGATGCCGCACACACCATCCACCCGCTGGCGGGGCAGGGCGTCAACCTGGGCTTTCTCGATGCGGCGGTGCTGGCCGAGGTGCTGCTGCATGCCGCTATGCGAGGTGAGAACCTCAGTGATGAGCGCGTGCTGAGCCGTTTCGAGCGTCGGCGCATGCCGCACAACCTGGCGATGATGGCGGCGATGGAAGGCTTTCAGCGTTTGTTCCAGGCCGACCCGTTGCCGTTGCGCCTGCTACGCAACGTCGGCCTCGACCTGGTCGACGGCCAGGCCGAAGCCAAGGCGCTGTTCGTGCGTCAGGCGCTTGGGCTGGCCGGCCACTTACCGGAACTGGCGCGAGCCTGAGCTGACGCAACTTGTAATAACTGCTGCGTGTGGTCTTGCTGTTTACGTTGAGAAGGCAAATAACATTCACTACTATTCAGCCACTTTGTAATCCACAAGAGGCTGGTCCCATGAAGGCTCGTAACGCGCTCCTCGCCGCATTCACTCTCAGCACCCTGGCAACTGCCGTCCAGGCTGCCGATGAAGTGGTGGTCTACTCCGCCCGCATCGATGAGCTGATCAAGCCGGTGTTCGACGCCTACACCGAGAAAACCGGGGTCAAGGTGAAGTTCATCACCGACAAGGAAGCCCCGCTGATCGCCCGCCTCAAGGCCGAAGGCGCCAACACCCCGGCTGACCTGCTGATCACCGTCGACGCCGGCAACCTCTGGCAGGCCGAGCAGGAAGGCGTGCTGCAGCCGACCAAGTCCGACGTGATTGATGCCAACATCCCCGCTCAGTATCGCTCCAGCACCGACAGCTGGACCGGCCTGTCGCTGCGTGCACGGACCATTTTCTACTCCACCGAGCGCGTCAAGCCGGAAGAGTTGTCCACCTACGAAGCGCTGGCAGACAAGAACTGGGAAGGCCGCCTGTGCCTGCGCACCAGCAAGAAGGTCTACAACCAGTCGCTGACCGCCACCCTGATCGAAGCCCATGGCGCCGAGAAGACCGAGGAAATCGTCAAGGGTTGGGTCAACAACCTGGCTACCGACGTGTTCCCGGATGACACCGCGCTGTTGCAAGCCATCGACGCCGGCCAGTGCGACGTGGGCATCACCAACACCTACTACTATGGCCGTCTGCACAAGCAGCAGCCGGATCTGAAGGTCAAGCCGTTCTGGCCGAACCAGAACGACCGTGGCGTGCACGTCAACCTGGCCGGTGCTGGTGTGACCAAGCATGCACCGCATGCCGAACAGGCCAAGAAGCTGCTGGAGTGGATGACCACCGCAGAAGCGCAGAGCATCTTCGCCGGTGTTAACCAGGAGTACCCGGCCAACCCGGCGGTGAAACCGTCTGCCGAGGTAGCTTCCTGGGGCACTTTCAAGGCTGATACCGTGGCGACCGAAGTAGCTGGCAAGCGCCAGGCCGAAGCGACCATGCTGATGGACCGCGCCGGCTGGCAGTAAGCGCGTAACGATCATCGACGAGCACAGCGCTGCCGTTATACTGCGACGCCCCGCCTAGCCGGGGCGTCGTCATTTCCGTAGTCGAGGAGTCCGCGTGCCGCATCCCGTCCAGCGTCGCTGGTACCCCATCGTCCTTGCCGTCGCCGTTCTGGTGTTGATGCCGCTGTCGGTGCTGCTGCTGAGCTGGCACGACGTGGATCAGCAGATCTGGGCGCACCTGTGGCAGACGCAGATGGCACGGCTGATCGGTAATACGCTGACGCTGGTGATCGGTGTCGGCGTAGGGGTGACGCTGCTGGGGGTGAGCCTGGCCTGGCTCACCAGCCTCTGTGAGTTTCCCGGCCGGCGCTGGCTGGACTGGGCGCTGATGCTGCCTTTCGCCATTCCCGCCTACGTGCTGGCATTCGTTTTCGTTGGCCTGCTGGATTTCGCCGGCCCGGTGCAGACGCTGCTGCGCGAATGGTTCGGCAGTGGCTTGCGCCTGCCGCGCGTGCGCTCGACCGGCGGGGTGATCATCGTGTTGGTGCTGGTGTTCTATCCCTACGTCTATCTGCTCGCTCGTGGCGCCTTCCTGGCTCAGGGCAAGGGCTTGATGGAGGCGGCCCGGGTGCTCGGGCAAAGCCCCTGGCAGGCGTTCTGGCGGGTGGCGCTGCCAATGGCGCGCCCGGCCATCGGTGCTGGTCTGGCCCTGGCAATCATGGAGACTCTGGCGGATTTCGGCGCGGTGTCGGTGTTCAACTTCGACACCTTTACCACGGCGATCTACAAGACCTGGTACAGCTTCTACAGCCTGACCAGTGCCACCCAACTGGCCAGCCTGCTGCTGCTGGCCGTGGCGTTGGTGCTCTACGGCGAGCGTCGTGCCCGTGGCGCCGCACGACCGGCCAACGAGCGGCCGCGCGGCAAGGCGCTGTATCACCTGCACGGCTGGAAGGCCTTCGCGGCCAGCGCCTGGTGCGGTCTGGTGTTCGCTTGCGCCTTCGTCATACCGCTGCTGCAGCTGCTGGCCTGGTTCTGGCAGCGTGGCCGCTTCGACCTCGACGAGCGCTACGCCGGGCTGATCCTGCATACCCTTTACCTGGGTGGCATGGCGGCGCTGATCACCGTCAGTGTGGCCATGCTGCTGGCCTTCGCCCGCCGCCAGGCGCCGAACCGCGGCGTGCGCTTCGGCGTCGCGCTGGGCAATCTCGGTTATGCCTTGCCGGGTTCGGTGCTGGCGGTGGCAATCATGCTGGCGTTCAGCTTTTTGGATCGTGAACTGGTGATTCCGTTGTCCACGGCACTGGGCGGTGCGGGCAAACCCTTGCTGCTGGGCAGCCTGGCGGCGCTGCTGGTGGCCTACCTGATTCGTTTCATGGCGGTGGCCTTCGGACCACTGGAGACCAGCCTGGCGCGTATTCGTCCGTCCCTGCCCGAGGCCTCGCGCAGCCTTGGCGTTGGCAGCTTCGGGCTGTTCTTCAGGGTCTATCTGCCGCTGCTGCTACCGGGCACCTTGTCGGCCGCGCTGCTGGTATTCGTCGATGTGCTCAAGGAAATGCCGGCGACTCTGCTGATGCGCCCGTTCGGCTGGGACACCCTGTCTGTACGGGTATTTGAGATGACCAGCGAAGGCGAGTGGGCGCGCGCCTCGCTGCCGGCGCTGACCCTGGTGCTGGTCGGCCTGCTGCCGGTGATTCTGCTGATAAGGCGCTCGGCCCGCAGTTTCGGTTGATCAATACAACGCTGTAGGGCGGGTGCAACCCGCCAGTATCGTGGCATGGCGGGTTACACCCGCCCTACGACCTGAAGCCAGGATGACCCCCCGGACGCATGCGGCTACAATGCGCGCCATTCGCGAGCCGGGGTAACCCGGCAAGATTCATCTAGAAGCGTTGCCGAGGCCGCCAGTGCAAGGCGCAGACAGGCGAGAAAGCGGAATGTGCTTTTGCACATGAGCATTTCGAGTTTGCCTGCAACGCAGCAATGGCAACGCAGGCAGCTTCTAGGGGTCTGAATCGCTTCGCCAAGCCCGGAAGGAGATACCCATGGGACAGCGCACCCCCCTCTATGACCTGCACCTGGCACTGGGGGCCAAGATGGTGGACTTCGGCGGCTGGGACATGCCGCTGCACTACGGTTCGCAAGTGGAAGAGCATCATCAGGTGCGCCGCGAGTGCGGCGTGTTCGATGTCTCGCACATGTGCGTGGTGGACGTGAGCGGCAGTCAGGCGAAGGCCTTCCTGCAGCGTCTGCTGGCCAATGATGTGGCCCGCCTGGAGAGCCCCGGCAAGGCGCTTTACAGCGCCATGCTCAATGAGCAGGGCGGGGTGATCGACGACCTGATCGTTTACCTCACCGAGCAGGGTTACCGCCTGGTGGTCAACGCTGGCACCCGTGACAAGGACCTGGCGTGGATGCATGCGCAGGCGAGCGACTTCGATGTGCAACTGCGCGAGCGTCGCGATCTGGCCATGCTCGCCATTCAGGGGCCGAAGGCGCGCGCACGGGTTTCCGAACTGCTGAGCCAGGCCCGTGCCGCACTGATCCACGAGCTCAAGCCGTTCCAGGGTCTGTCCGATGGCGACTGGTTCATCGCGCGTACCGGTTACACCGGCGAAGATGGCCTGGAAATCGTGCTGCCGGTGACCGAGGTTGTGTCCTTCCTCAACGATCTGGTCGGTGCCGGTATTTCGCCCATCGGCCTTGGCGCCCGTGACACCCTGCGCCTCGAAGCGGGTATGAACCTCTACGGCCAGGACATGGACGAGCAGGTCAGTCCGCTGGCTGCCAACATGGCCTGGACCATCGCCTGGGAACCAGCCGAGCGCGACTTCATCGGCCGCTCAGTGCTGGAAGCGCAGCGCGCCGCCGGCTGCCCGAGCAAGCTGGTTGGGCTGGTGCTGGAGGAGCGCGGCGTGCTGCGTGCACACCAGGTGGTACGCGTTGATGGCATCGGTGAGGGCGAGATCACCAGTGGCAGCTTCTCGCCTACGCTGAACAAATCCATCGCGCTGGCGCGGGTGCCGGCCGCGACCGGGGATCGTGCCGAGGTGGAGATCCGCGGCAAGTGGTACCCGGTGCGGGTGGTCAAGCCGAGCTTCGTGCGCAACGGTAAAACCCTTATCTGAATCATCAGGTCGCGGTGCTGGCTTCCCCTGGCGCTGCGGCCTGCTAAATTGTCCAGACGGCCCACTTGCCGTCACCGTTTACGAGGAATCAAACATGAGCAATATCCCCGCCGATCTGCGTTATGCCGCCAGCCACGAGTGGGCGCGCCTGGAGGCTGACGGTAGCGTGACCGTGGGCATTTCCGACCACGCCCAGGAAGCCCTCGGCGACGTGGTATTCATCGAGCTGCCGGAAGTCGGCAAGCAACTGAACGCCGGCCAGGAAGCCGGTGTGGTGGAGTCGGTCAAGGCCGCCTCCGACATCTATGCGCCGGTTGGCGGCGAAGTGATCGCCATCAACGAAGCGCTGGCTGACAGCCCGGAAAGCGTCAACAGCGACCCGTATGGCAGCTGGTTCTTCAAGCTCAAGCCGAGCGACACCAGCGAGCTGGACAAGCTGCTGGACGCCGCCGCCTATCAGGCTGCTGCTGACGCCGACGCCTGATTCATCAGGCCTCGATCCAGAAACCCGCTGCGGCGGGTTTCTGCGTTTCTGGGCTCTGCTAATGAATTCGCGTCCAGGGCGTCAGTGATAGCCCGTATGTAATCCGGGGAGTGACGATACCCCCTGTAGGAGGCGCTTTAGCGGCGAGTTCTTTTCGCGGCTAAAGCCCCTCCCAAGATTTGTACTGTGCATGCATCGGTTGATGCGGGTAGGCGCGCTCTTGTAAGGCCCGTTCAATTCCCTCTTTAACCGCTGGTCGGTTGGGCTAGCACTTCTCCAGAGTACAATATATAAAAATACATATTGTATTTAGTTAAGGTGTTCCATGACTGAGCCCATCGATATCCAGCAGCTGCGCGCCAATGCCGACGCAGCCGGGCAACTGCTCAAGGCGTTGGCCAATCCTGATCGCCTGTTGCTGCTCTGCCAGCTGTCGCAAGGCGAGCGCAACGTCAGCGAGCTGGAGGCGCTGCTCGGTATCCAGCAGCCGACGCTGTCCCAGCAACTGGCGGTGCTGCGCCGCGAGGGGTTGGTGGAAACCCGTCGTGACGGCAAGCAGATCTTCTATCGCATCAGCAGCCCAGCGGCGCTGGCGGTGATCGAGACGCTCTACCGCCTGTTCTGCGAGGGCCGGCAATGAACATCGACTGGGCCGGCTTCACGCCATGGAGCGCCTTGGCAGGAGGGGCGCTGATCGGTCTGGCGGCTGCCATCTTCGCCTTGGCCAATGGTCGGGTAGCGGGTATCAGCGGCCTGCTCGGCAGCCTGCTGCAGCGTCAGGGCGAAGGGCGCGGCGAAAAAGCAGCGTTCCTTGTTGGCCTGCTTCTGGCTCCCTTGCTCTGGGGATTGTTCGCGGCATTACCGTCGATTCATTTCGAGACGAGCAGTCTCGGCTTGATCGTCGCCGGCTTGCTGGTCGGTATCGGCACCCGTTATGGCTCGGGCTGCACAAGCGGCCACGGGGTTTGCGGTATTTCCCGCCTGTCGCCGCGCTCGATGCTGGCAACCCTGTGCTTCATGGCCACGGGTTTCGTCACGGTCTTTGTCCTGCGTCACCTGCTGGGGGCTTGAGGATGGTCAGACTCGGTGCATTCGCCTGCGGCCTGCTGTTTGGTCTGGGCCTGCTGCTAGCGGGCATGGCCGACCCGGCCAAGGTGCTGGCTTTTCTCGACTTTGCCGGAAATTGGGATCCCTCGCTGGCGCTGGTGATGGTCGGGGCCATTGCAGTCGCAGCAGTGCCGTTGAACCTGGCGCAACGGCGCGCCAGGGCACTGCTCGGCGGCGCCATGCAGTTGCCGACGCGTCGTGACCTCGATGCTCGCCTGATTGGCGGCAGCCTGCTGTTCGGGGTCGGTTGGGGTATCGCTGGCATCTGTCCGGGGCCGGCTGTTGCCATCCTGCTGACCGGGCACTGGCAGGCCCTGCTGTTCGTCGCGGCGATGCTCGCCGGCATGCTGATCTTTACTGCGCTGGAAGGCCGGCGCGGACGTTGACCTGGAGAACCTCGATGAAAGCCAATGTTGGAACGCTCGACCGCAGTCTGCGCATCGCCGCAGGTCTGATTCTTATCGCGCTGAGTCTTACCGGTGTCATCGGTCTGTGGGGTTGGATCGGTGTGGTGCCACTGGCGACCGGCATCTTCCGTTTCTGCCCGGCGTATCCATTGCTGGGTATCAACACCTGCAAAATGAAATGAAACATATCCACTGAGGCGAGATGCGCATGCGACTTGATGCAGATCAAGTCGCCCCGGGTGTGCGCTGGGCATGGTCGATACATAACCAGAACAGCCAATACCTGAGGAGATACACACATGCGCACTCTGACCCTGCTGGCCGGATTGTGCTTGGGCGCCAGCGCCTGGGCCAATCTACCGGCCAACGAACCCGTCGAGCCGATCGCACCGGCCGAGATCACTGATCCGGCCAAGGTGGAGCTGGGCAAGCAGCTGTTCTTCGACCCGCGCCTGTCGCGCTCGGGGTTCATTTCCTGCAACTCCTGCCACAACCTGTCGATGGGGGGCAGCGACAACCTGCCGAGCTCCATCGGCCACAACTGGCAGCAAGGGCCGATCAATTCGCCGACCGTGCTCAATTCCAGTCTCAACCTCGCGCAGTTCTGGGATGGCCGCGCCGCCGACCTCAAGGAACAGGCCGCCGGCCCTATCGCCAACCCGATGGAAATGGCCTTTACCCACATTCTCGCCGTCGACGTGCTGCGCTCGATCCCGCGATACCGCGAGTCGTTCAAGGCCGTGTACAAAACCGACGAGATCACCCTGGACGAAGTGACCGATGCTATCGCCGAGTTCGAGAAGACCCTGGTCACGCCCAACTCGCGCTTCGACCTGTGGCTCAAGGGTGATGCTGAGGCCATCACCAAGACCGAGCTGGAAGGTTACGAGCTGTTCAAGTCCATCGGCTGCGTGGCTTGCCACAACGGCCCGGCGCTGGGCGGCAACTCGTTCCAGAAGATGGGCCTGGTAGAACCCTATGAAACCAGCAACCCCGCCGAAGGCGTTGCCGGTCTGACTGGCAAGGATGCCGACCGCTTCAAGTTCAAGGTGCCGACCCTGCGCAACGTCGAACTGACCTATCCCTACTTCCACGACGGTGCCTACTGGAAGCTGGAGGAGTCGGTGGACATCATGGCGCGCTTGCAGCTCGGCCGGCAGCTGAGCGAAGGCGAGATTGGCAAGATCACCGCCTTCCTCAAGACCCTGACCGGCGAGCAGCCGAGCTTCGCCCTGCCGCTCCTGCCTCCGTCTAACAATGACACACCGCGGCCGCAGCCATTCGAGTGATCAGTACTCTTCCAGCGCCTCGGCGAACTGGCGCACGGCATCGACGACCTGCCGTGCGCCACTCTGGATTTCCTCGATCACATGCCCGGCCTGGTTGACCAGCTCCACACCCTGCTCGACCTTGTGCTGACTGGACTGCATGTTGTCCACGGCGTCTTGCGCTAGCTCGTGGTTGCGCTTGACCACCTCGACGATCTCCACTGTTGCCTGTGCGGTGCGCGCGGCCAGGCCGCGTACTTCATCAGCGACCACGGCGAATCCGCGGCCCTGCTCGCCTGCGCGCGCCGCTTCGATAGCGGCGTTGAGGGCCAGCAGATTGGTTTGCTCGGCAATGCCGCGGATGGTCTGCACGATGCTGCTGATCATCTCCGACTGCTGGCTGACCGCGCTAATGCCCTCGGCTGCGCGGGACAGCTCGTCGGCGATGCCGCGCACCATCGTGACGGTTTCGCTGATCACCTCGGCGCCATGCCGGGCATTGTCGTCGGTGCGTTGAGAAATTTCATAGGCAAGTTTGGCTGCATCAGATTCGGCCTGTTGCTGGTGCACCTGCGGGGTGATGTCACGGGCGAACTTGACGATCTTATAGAGCGTGCCGCTGGCGTCGAACACCGGATTGTAGGTGGCGCTCAGCCAGATGATGTCGCCGTGGCGGTTGATGCGCTGGAATCGCCCTGAGAAGAATTCGCCGCGATTCAGGCGTGCCCAGAAGTCGCGGTAGGCAGGCGAGTCGGCCTCTTCGCGGGTGCAGAACAGGCGATGGTGCTTGCCGCGGATTTCGTCCAGGCGGTAGCCCATGGTCTGCTGGAAGTTTTCATTGGCATCGAGTACCTCGCCCTTGAGGTTGAAGGCGATTACCGCCATGGAGCGGCTGATGGCCTCTACCATGCTGTTCTGTTCCTGCTCGCGGATGACCTGTGCAGTGATGTCCGTGGCCAGTTTGAGCACGCCTTCGACACGGCCATCTGCGCCGCGGATCGGGTTGTAGCTGGCTTCCAGCCAGACTTCCTGGCCTTGCTTGTTGCGACGGCGGAAGCGCTCACGGATGTACTCGCCGGCCGCCAGGCGTTGCCAGAAGCGGCGGTACTCGGCGCTTGACTGGTATTCGGGGAAGCAGAAGATGCTGTGATGCTGGCCGACGATCTCCTCCAGTCGGTAACCCATGGTGGTCAGGAGATTGTCATTGGCGCTGACGATGGTGCCGTCTGGCTTGAATTCGATCATGGCCGTCGACCGATCGACGGCAGCCTTCCTGGCAAGCGCGGACTGCAACTGCTGGCGAGCCACTTCCAGGGCTCGCTTGAGGGCTTTGTTGAACATGATGTGCTCTTGAAGGTGGCGGGTTGATCCCGACCAATCTTATCGGCTTGGTCAGGATCAACTTGAAAGCCTTCAGAGTACTTTTCAACTGCCTTGCGGG
Organism: Pseudomonas sp. o96-267; assembly: GCF_003935465.1. Taxonomy (NCBI): domain Bacteria; kingdom Pseudomonadati; phylum Pseudomonadota; class Gammaproteobacteria; order Pseudomonadales; family Pseudomonadaceae; genus Pseudomonas; species Pseudomonas sp. o96-267. Next base: position 8,143 of record NZ_RHQP01000014.1, on the reverse strand, counting down.
GCTGGCTGCTGTTGGGTGATGCAGTGGATATTGCCGCCGCCCAGAAGGATCTCACGGCCTGGCACCATCACCACGCGATGTTCGGGGAAAATACGCTCAAGAATGGCACGTGCCTCCTCGTCCTTCGGGTCATCGAAGCTCGGCGCCACGATGCCGCCGTTGACGATAAGGAAGTTGACGTAGGAGCCGGCCAGGCGAACTTCCGGGCTGCGCTCCTGGCTGCCGTCGACCATGTCGACGCCCGCGCACTCTTCGGCAGTGGCATGAATTGGGCCGGGAATCGGCATCTTGTGCACGGTCAGCTGCCGCCCCTTGGCGTCGCGCACGCTTTCCAGCACGCGCATGGCGGCCTGACAGCGCGGGTAGTTGGGATCGTTCGCATCGTCGGTCCAGGCCAGTAGCACTTCACCGGGGCGCACGTAACAGCAGAAGTTGTCGACGTGGCCGTCAGTTTCGTCGTTGTACAGACCGTCCGGCAGCCAGATCACTGTGTCGATGGCCAGGTGCTCGCTCAGCACGGTTTCGATTTCTTCACGCGACAGGTGCGGGTTGCGGTTCTTGTTCAGCAGGCACTCTTCGGTGGTGATCAGGGTGCCTTCGCCATCGACATGGATCGAACCGCCTTCGAGGACGAAGCCTTCGGTGCGGTAGCGTTTGCAGTCTTCGATCTCGAGGATCTTGCGCGCCACCTGATCGTCACGCAGCCACGGCCAGTAGAGGCCGCCATCGAAGCCACCCCAGGCATTGAAGGCCCAGTCCACACCGCGCACTTCGCCATTGGTGTTGGTGACGAAGGTCGGCCCGGTGTCACGCACCCAGGCGTCGTCAGTGGTGATTTCCACCAGGCGGATGTTGGCGTCATCCAGGCGTGCGCGGGCGTTTTCGTACTGCGCCGCTGATACGCAGACGGTTACCGGTTCGAACTGGGCAATGGCCTTGGCCACGGCGGTGAAGGCCGCCTGCGCCGGCTTGCCGCCGTTGCGCCAGTTGTCCGGGCGTTCGGGCCAGACCATCCAGGTCTGGCTGTGTGGTGCCCACTCGGCAGGCATGTGGAAACCATCGGCGCGTGGAGTCGTGGTCAACGTGGTCATATATCGCTTCCGTAGGGTGCGCCATGCGCACCGGCAAAGTGTTTGGAGGGCTGGGTGCGCACAGCGCACCCTAGCAGGCCTTTGAAAAACGTAGGCGAGGCAGCCAGTGCAAGGCAAAAACAGGCGAAAAAGCGCAGTTTACGAGTTGTAAATGAGCATTTTGAGCCTGTTTTTAACGCAGCAATGGCAACGCAGGTAGTTTTTCAACAGCCTGCTACGCGATCGAGGGTGTTTCACCGTCGAGCGTGGAAAGCGGCCAGTATAGGTTCGGCCGGCGGTCGCGGAACACACCCCAGGCGGTGCGCACCTTCTCCAGCTCGGTCAGGTCGAAGCTGTGTACCAGCACGCCTTCCTCCGTCTGGTTCAGCTCCTCGACTTTCTCGCCGAACTGGTTGGCGATGAACGAGCTGCCGTAGAAGGTGATGTCGTAGCCGTCCTGCTCCTCACGGCCGATGCGGTTGCTGGCCACCAGCGGCATCAGGTTGGCGCCGGCATGGCCCTGTTGCACACGCTGCCAGTGCTCGCGCGAGGTGATGTTGGCATCGTGCGGCTCGCTGCCGATGGCGGTTGGGTAGAAGAGGATTTCCGCGCCCATCAGCGCCATGCTGCGCGCGCATTCGGGGAACCACTGATCCCAGCAGATACCGACGCCGATGCGGGCATAAGCGGTGTCCCAGACCTTGAAACCGGTATCGCCCGGGTTGAAGTAGTACTTCTCGTGGTAGCCGGGGCCATCGGGAATATGGCTTTTTCGATAAATCCCGAGATTAGTGCCGTCGGCATCAAGGATGGCGATGCTGTTGAAGCGGGCGCGGCCGGCGCGTTCGAAGAAGCTGATCGGCAGCACTACCTTCAGTTCGGCGGCAACTTTCTGGAAGTGCGTGATAGCCGGATTTTCCTCCACCGTGGTCGCCAGCTGGGTGTAGTCGGCGTTGGGCTTCTGGCAGAAGTAGGGAGCCTCGAACAGCTCCTGGATCAGGATGATCTGCGCGCCCTGTGCGGCAGCCTGGCGTACCAGCCTCTCGGCATTGGCGATGTTCGCGGGCGTATCCCAGGAGCAGGCCATCTGGGTCGCAGCGACGGTAACGATACGGGACATAAAGCACCTCTTGGCTCGTTCACAGGCCAATCCAGCTGCGCCGGGGGCCTTTCGGAGTGCCATGGCTGAACATCGGCCAGGACGGGATGTTCGATTTATATCTGATAAATATCGGTATTAGAAGATGCTTTTGGTCGGCCGAGCGAAATAAATACGATTTTTATCGGATTTATATTGGTTCGGTCGTAGGGGCACAGGCCGCTTAGGGTGCGCGCAGCGATCGGCCACGCCGTCAGATGTCATCGGTGCGCACGGCGCACCCTACGGGGGATTACGCCAGCGGTGCAGGTCGTTTCGGCAGGGCAGCGGGCAGATAGAGGCCCAGATAGGCGTCGAATACGCGCATGCCTTCCTCGGCCAGGCGTGGCGTGATTTCGCCGTGCAGCTGTACGGAGCGGGCATAGACGCGATCACCCAGTTCCATGGCCAGGGCGAAGACATCGATATCCATCGGTAACTGCGGCAGGGGGAAGTGGCGGTCGAACAGCGACTGCATCAGGCGGCCCAGTTCGATGTCATGCTGATGGTCGGCCTGGGTTACCTCGGCCAGGCCATGCTGGGCGAGGATCAGCTGGCGCGCTGCGGCGTCGCGCGCGTAGATGTCCAGCATACGTTGTTCGACGATGCGCGACAGGTCATGCCAGGTGTTCAGGCTGGCGTGTTCGACCGGCTCCTGCAGGCAGGCGCGAAAGGCTGCGTGCACGTCTGCAGTCAGGCCTTCGAGCAGTGTCGGCACGCTGGCGAAGAAGTGGTACACCGACGACGGTGGAATGCCTGCGTGCTCGGCCACCGTGTAGATCGACAGGTTGGCCATGCCCTGCTCGGCCAGCAGTTCGCGTGCTGCCGCCAGTATCACGGCGATCCGTGCCTGGCTGCTGGCGCGTGGCTTGCGGGTGCTGGCGGGGCGCGACATGGCTGAGTCCTCGTGGGTCGAGGCGCTATTGGACGTCAGCAGGCGGCGGCGAGGCAAGCATCGCCGTACACGCCTCAGATACTGTCGCGAAAGCGCTGCCAGACGTTGCTGCGCACCTGCGCATGTTTCTCCGAAAGGACTTCCAGCGGATACAGGCGGCGTTTGGTGTCCTGGTCCGGGTACAGGCCGGGCTGCGCCAGCAGGGCGTTGTCGATGAACTGCGCGGAGTCTGCATTACCGTTGGGGTAGAGCGTCTCGGCGGTGATCTGGGCGATGACCTGCGGTTGCATCAGGTAGTCGATGAAGCGGTGAGCGAGGTCCGGCCGAGCGGCGTTGGCAGGAATCACCAGGTTGTCGATGAACAGCACCGAGCCTTCGTCCGGTACCACGAAGCGTACCGGCTGGCCGGCCTGCGCCGCGGCAAGGGCGTCGCCGACCCAAGCCATGGCCAGGCACAAGTGGCCGCTGCTGAGATCTTCGATATAGCGCTCGCTGTCGACGTAGCGCAGGTTCGGGCGTAGTGCCTCGAGCACTCCGCCGGCGCGCTCGACCCGGCTTGGTGCGCTGCGGGCAAGGCTACGGCCCTGGTAGTTGAGCAGCAGCGACAGGGTTTCATCTGGCGCATCCAGCACGCTGATGCCGCAGCTGGCCAGGCGCGCGCTCTGTTTGGCATCGAACAGCAGGCTCCAGCTGTCCGGCAGTGGTCCGCCATAGGCCGCCTCGGCCTGCGGCGTGTTGATCGCTAGGCCGACCGCGCCCCACAGGTACGGCACGGCGTGCTGGTTCTGCGGGTCGACCGCGGCCAGCTTGCTGAGCAACTGCTTGTCGAGGTGTGTGCGGTTGGGTAACTGGTTGAAGTCCAGCGGACGAATACGGCCGCTGGCGATCAGCCCTGGCAGATCGTTGTGCGAGGGCACCGCGATGTCGATGGGCTGGCCGCTTTGCAGCGCGGCGGCCAGTTCTTCAGCGCTGGCGAAGGTGTGGTACTCGACCTCGATGCCGGTGTCGCGCGTGAAGTTTTCCAGCACCTGCGGCGCGATGTAATCATTCCAGTTGTAGACCCGAATGCTGTCGGCGGCCTGGGCCAGGCCACAGCTCAGGCCTAGCAGGACGGCGGCAAAAACGCGTTGCATGAGTAGCTCCCCGATGGATGAAGGCAACAGTATCCGGCGGTCTTGGGCGCCGGGGGTTGATTCATGTCAGCGGAGTCGCCGTGCGGCGAACCGCTGGCCCCGGTGCAGAGCACTGGAGCAGGCAGTTGGCAGGCAAAAAGAAGCCGGCTCTGCGGCCGGCTTTCTCGGTTTACACGGTGTGCAGGTACCAGTTGTACTCGAGGTCGGAGATGGTGGTCTCGAACTCCTCCAGCTCGGCTTCCTTGCACGCGACGAAGATGTCGATGTACTTCGGATCGATGTATTTGTTCAGCACTTCGCTGTCGTCCAGCTCGCGCAGGGCATCGCGCAGGTTGTTCGGCAGGCTCTGTTCGAGCTGTTCGTAGGAGTTGCCTTCGATCGGCTCGCCCGGTTCGATCTGGTTGGTCAGACCGTGATGGATACCGGCGAGAATCGACGCCAGCATCAGGTAGGGGTTGGCATCGGCGCCGGCGACGCGATGCTCGATGCGTACCGCGTCAGCACTGCCGGTCGGCACGCGCACGGCCACGGTGCGGTTGTCCAGCGCCCAGCTCGGCGCGTTGGGCACGTAGAACTGTGCACCGAAGCGGCGGTAGGAGTTGACGTTGGGGCAGAGGAACGCCATCGACGCGGACATGGTGTCGAGGATGCCGCCGACGGCATGACGCAGCGAGGTGTTCTCCAGCGGATCTTCGGCAGCGAAGATATTCTTGCCGGTCTTCTTGTCGAGCAGCGAGATGTGCACGTGCAGACCGTTGCCCGCCTGGCCCGGATAGGGCTTGGCCATGAAGGTGGAGTCCATCTCATGGTCGTAGGCGATGTTCTTGATCAGGCGCTTGAGCAGCAGTGCGTAGTCGCAGGCCTTGATGGCGTCTTCGACGTGGTGCAGGTTGACCTCGAACTGCGCCGGGGCACTTTCCTTGACGATAGCGTCGGCCGGGATGTCCTGCTCCTTGGCGGCTTCGAGCATATCCTGCAGGCAGTCGACGTACTCGTCGAGGTCATCGATCAGGTAGACCTGAGTCGAATGCGGACGCTTGCCGGAGATCGGCGAGCGTGGTGGCTGCGGGCGACCGTTCACGTTCTCCTGGTCGATCAGGTAGAACTCCAGTTCGAAGGCTGCGCAGATACGCAGGCCCAGTTCGTCGAACTTCTGTACCACCTGGCGCAATACCTCGCGCGGGTCGGCGAAGAAAGGCGTGCCGTCCAGCTCGTGCATGGTCATCAGCAGTTGCGCAGTGGGGCGCTTCTGCCAGGGCTCGTTGCACAGGGTATTGGGGATGGGGAAGCAGATACGGTCGGCGTCGCCGATGTCCAGGCCAAGGCCGGTGCTTTCGACGGTGGAACCGTTGATGTCGAGCGCAAAGAGCGAGGCGGGCAGGTTGATGCCTTTCTCGTACACCTTGTGCAGGGCGTTTCGATCGATGCGCTTGCCGCGCACCACGCCATTCATATCTGCAATAAGAAGGTCGACGAACTGGACCTCAGGATGTTCCTTAAGGAACGCGTTCGCTTCGTTAAGCTGAACGGCACGCGGGGGTACCGACATGATGCAACACCTTTTTGTTAAATATATCAATCATGCGACTGCATGGGTGTGAGTCAATCCGAAACGCACTTTACTGTCAAGCTGGCCCGATGATGCCCTGTAGTGGGGCGTTATGGCCATTTTTGGGGCGTTTCAAGGCCTTTCAGGGTGGTTCAACCGGCGTCTTTTCAGGGTGCTCAGTGGGGTGTGTTCAATTTTTTACAGAGCTATTGTGTAAAAAAATGAACAAGGCTAAGCTCGGTTCAAACCCATAACAGCAATAATACGGGTGTCTCATGTTTTGCCTGCCGACCATCGGCGTCAGCGCTTGTTCCAGCACCACCGGTCACGCTACCTCTGTCCTCGTTCGCGAGGCGGGCCTGCACATCATGCGGGTTACCAGGGTCAGCATGCCTGGCGGCGCGGCAACACGGCAGCATCTTTCCCCTGCGGCATCATCGTCGCTCAGTCTGTGTCATCAGGTCTTTCGCTCACTCAATACCCTGCACGATAGCGTACGCAGCCGTGCAATGCCCCTTGGCCGGCTTCGTGCACTGCACAAACCATGCTCCAGGTTTGTCGGGATCGTGCTATGCCGCGAGCTAGACAGTGCGGTTTTGGTGAGCAAGGGCGGGCGATTTTCTTTCTGTGGCGTGCAAAGTCGGGTGTCGGAGGTGTCGCACCCCTAGTAGCATCCACCCGAATATCTCGCCTTCTTCCAGGCCTTTGGTGAGGCTTGCAGGGAGGAGGCGGGGCAACGCTGAACCGGCTATAACCCTAGTTGGTTCTACAACCCTGAGGTCTCTATGAGTACCAAGTTAGACCAGCTCACGAGCTGGCTGAAAGAACGCAAAATCACCGAAGTCGAATGCCTGATCAGCGACCTGACCGGCATTGCCCGCGGCAAGATCTCGCCGACCAACAAGTTCCTCGACGAGAAGGGCATGCGCCTCCCCGAGAGTGTGCTGCTGCAGACCGTGACTGGCGACTACGTCGAGGACGACATCTATTACGACCTGCTGGATGAGGCGGACATCGACATGTTCTGCCGTCCGGACCCCAACGCTGTCTTCGTCGTGCCCTGGGCCATCGAACCCACCGCCATGGTGATCCACGATACGTTCGACAAGCAGGGCAACCCCATCGAGCTGTCGCCGCGCAACATCCTCAAGAAGGTGTTGCAGATGTATGCCGACAAGGGTTGGAAGCCCATCGTCGCGCCGGAGATGGAGTTCTACCTGACCAAACGCAACAGCGACCCGGACTTCCCGTTGGTGGCGCCTGTTGGTCGCTCCGGCCGCCCGGAAACCGGTCGTCAGAGCTTCTCCATCGACGCGGCCAACGAGTTCGACCCGCTGTTCGAAGACATGTACGACTGGTGCGAACTGCAAGGCCTGGATCTGGACACCCTGATCCACGAAGAAGGCCCGGCGCAGATGGAAATCAACTTCCGTCATGGCGATGCACTGCACCTGGCCGACCAGATTCTGGTGTTCAAGCGCACCATGCGTGAGGCCGCACTCAAGCATGACGTGGCAGCCACGTTCATGGCCAAGCCGATCACCGACGAGCCGGGCAGCGCCATGCACATCCACCAGAGCGTGGTCGACATCAAGACCGGCAAGAACATCTTCTCCAACGAAGACGGGACGATGAGCGAGCTGTTCATGCATCACATCGGGGGGCTGCAGAAGTACATCCCCGAGCTGCTGCCGCTGTTCGCGCCGAACGTCAACTCGTTCCGCCGCTTCCTGCCCGATACCTCGGCGCCGGTGAACGTGGAGTGGGGCGAGGAGAACCGTACCGTCGGCCTGCGTGTGCCTGAGGCAACTCCGCAGAACCGTCGCGTGGAAAACCGCCTGGCCGGCGCTGACGCCAACCCGTACCTGGTGCTGGCAGCCACTCTGCTGTGCGGCTACATGGGGATGGTCGGCGGAGTGAGACCCGGTGCACCGGTCAAGGGCCGTGGTTACGAGCGTCGCAACCTGCGCCTGCCGGTGACCATCGAGAGCGCTCTGGAGCGGATGGAAGCGTGCAAGGACGCCGAGAAATTCCTCGGCGAGAAGTTCATCCGTGGCTATGTCGCGGTCAAGCGTGCCGAGCACGAGAACTTCAAGCGCGTGATCAGCTCCTGGGAACGCGAGTTCCTCCTGCTGTCGGTGTAATGGGCTACCGGCCGCGCCTGGCGCGGCCGGTGCCACGAATCTCTGCGTAGCGCCGCAGGCGCTGCGTGTTAGCAAGGTGTTGGCAATGAACAAGCAAGCGAACAATCCCAAGACTGCCCAGTGGCAGGCCCTGAGCAAGGCCCACCACCTGGCGCCGTTCAGTGATTACAAGCAGCTGGCCGAAAATGGCCCGCGCATCATCACCGAGGCCAAG